>JBKJVI010000012.1:0-58139 GCA_046590225.1 Gaiella sp.
CGACGAATGACGATCCTCCGCCGGCTCGGAGGCCCGGACAGGCGGTAGCCGCATGAAGGCGAACGTTCCGACCGCAGCAATCACGGCCGCACCCGCGACGGCCGCTGCGGGATCGAATGTGGCAAGGATGGCAACGAGCAGAGGCCCGCCGACGAAGATCACCTCCTGGAGCGCTGCGTCGAGCGCGTACGCCGTCCTCGCCCCATCCTCTCCGGCGACCGTTGGCCAGATCGACCGCATGACGGAGGAGATCGGAGCGAGTGTCAGACCGGCCGCCGCGGCAACCACAGCAATCACCGGTACCGGGGCATCGATCGCACCGAGCACTGCCGTGGCGCCGAAGAGCGACGAGTAGAGAACGAGCCGGCGTCTCAGAATGCGCGTGGCCCCGCACCGATCCACTTGCCTCCCACCGTATGGCGCCCCGACGGCGACCGCAACGGCATAGGCTGCGGCAACAAGGCCGGCTTCACCGTAGCCCGCGCCTGTCGCACGCACGAGGAGCACGAGTGAGAGTGCGCCCATCCCGTTCGGGATCCGCGCAACGATACTCCACGCGAGAAGCGATGCGGCGTAGCGATGCGCGAAGAGCTCGCGGTACCGCGCGACGCCTCGCGTTTCGTGGCCGTACGGCACCCTCAGGAGGGTAGTTCGATGACCGGCGGTGCAGGCCCCGGTTGATTGAGAATCTTCTGGCGGCGATGATCGAGCCAGTCGACCACGAGCACCTGGATCGACCCTGCAACGGGGATGGCTCCCAGAGCCCCGATCACGCCGGCGAGTTCGGCACCCATGAGGACGGCAATCAACACGATCAACGGCGAGAGCCGCACCGTTCGGCCGTAGACGAGCGGCTGCAACACGTGGTTCTCGAGCTGCTGATAAAGGACGAAGAAGATGACGAGAACGATTCCGGCGGTCGTCGAATGGAGGAAGCCGACAGCGCTGACGATGACCGCGGCGAGCGTTGCACCGGCGAGAGGGATGAGATCGAGCAGCGCGACGATGAGCCCGAGCGCGACCGCGTACGGCACGCCGAGCACGAGCAGGACGGCTGTCGAGACGACCCCCGCGATCAGGCTGATCGAAAGGTTGCCGGTGACGTAACCGCCGACTGTTCTGTAGATGTCGCTCCCCACTTTCCGCCACCGCGGCTGGGCCGGCTCGGAAATGAGGCTATAGATCCGCTCAACCCACACAGGGCCTTCGAGCAGCATGAACAACGTCAGAAAGGCGATCGTCAGGGTCGCAACCACGCCGTTGAGGATGCTCTTCGTCACGCTCAGCGCGGTGTTCGAGAGCCCGAGGAAGCCACCGACACCGCTCTTCTCGATCGCATCCCGTGCTTTCTCGACGATCTGGTAGTCGCGTTCGAGGAAGCCGAGCTTGCCCCGGCCGCTCGTGAGATCGTCGATGTACCCCGGAACCGCATTGGCGAGGTCGTTGACCTCACGGATAAGTGTCGGGACGAACGTGGCGGCGATTCCGACGATGACGAGAATCGCGCCGACGAAGACAATCCCGACAGCCGGCCCCCGGCGCATGCCTCGGCGCACGAGAACCTCGACGGCGGGATTGAGCGCCATTGCGAGAAAGAGGGCGATCAGCACCCAGATGATCACTGAGCGCGTCACCCACAGCACCTGGATCAGGATCGCAGCAGCGAGCACGACCCCGATCACGGTGAGGATCGCGCGTGGGCGGAACCGGACGACGCGTTCGTCGAGCATCAGCCGAGGATACGGGGAGGGCTGGACGACCCCTTGCGTGGCGGGCTCAGCGGGCGGTGATCACGAGCGGGGCGCACACGGCGCCGGTCTTCTCCCGCACCGGCGCGCCGGTGGAAGTCTTCGGCGTCACGGTCAGTTTCGCGCTGGTGACGACGACCTGGCTGTAGCTGAACACGTCTGTCGCGGCGCAGGGCATCCCGATGCCCGCGGGCGGCGTGGGCTTGAGGAACAGCGACGTGATGAAATCGCCCGTTCCCTTCGCGCCGATCACGGAGTCGATCTCCTTCGCGTACGTGTTCGTCGCGACGGGGCCGGTCACTGCCTCCCAGATCCCGGTCCCGACCGGTGGCCCTTCGAGCGTCTGCAGACGAACCTCGCCGAACATGTTTGCGTGCGTATCCGTTGTCAGGAAGACGACGTTCCTGACGCCGCCGAGACCCTTGAGCAGCTGTGCTCGAGCGGCTGCATAGCCCTCCCAGCGGTCGTACGGTAGCTGGTAGAACTGCTGGATCGGCACCTCGTTGACGATGACCTTGAAGGTCGCGGTCGACGCCTTGATCGCCGCGAGGAACCGCTTCTCCTGGGCTGCGCCGAGCATTGTCCGGGACGGGTCGTTGATTGCGGCGATGCACCCCGGTAGGACAGGGCTCGCGAGGGACGGCACGAGCGTCGAGAACGCCTGACGTACCGCCGCCGGACCCGTCGGCGCGAGGTCGTTACCGCACTGCTTCGCGACCTTGGCGCTGCGGAATGAGCGCTCGTCGAGAACGAAGAGCTCGAGGTTCTTACCCCAGCGGAAGGTTCGGTAATACCCGCTCGCGTGCTTCCACGAAACCGGCGCGTAGTCGCTGAATGCCTTCACCCCGGCCCGGTAGAGCGGCTTGCCGAACTCCGGCACCGAGAAATCGTTGATGTACTCGTGGTCGTCCGGCTGGCTGTAGAGGCTCGCACTCGCCCGCAGGCTCCGGAGAGCGGGGAGAGCCAGGCCGAGCTTGTACTTCCCCCACTTTGCAGGAACGGTCAGCGCCGGCTTCGCGCCAGCGATCTCGCTGTCCGAGTAGATCGTGTCCCCGAGGTTGATGTTGAAGTCGTTGCCCTCGGCGGCCATCTGCCCGTACGTTTCGAAGTTGTTGAAGCCCGGCCTGCCGTCCAGCCCGGGTGTCGCATCCGCGTCGCCGGAGATGGCAAACCGGACCTTCGCATTCGTGTCTGCCTTCGGCGCCGTCCGGAACAGCCCGGGCGCGCTCGCCCCGCCGGAGCCTCGTTGCGCGAACGTGTAGCGGTACTCGGTGGACGGCGCGAGGCCCATGACGACACGCTGCACCGTCAGGTCGTTGCCGACAACCGCCCGCAGCGTGAACGTCCGCACCGTTGGTTTCTTCGTTGCCCCGACGACGGTCAGCGTCACGGGCCCAGCCGCAGGCGCGCGGGTCCAGAGCTTCACCGAGGTGGGAGTGACCTCGCCTGACGCGACGCCGTACGCAAACCCTGCACTGTCCCTGGCCGCGACGGCGACCGCCACACCGGCCACCGCCGATGAGGCGAGCGTCAGTCCGATCAGCGAAGCAGCAAGGCGCACGAGCCGAGAGTACGCACGGGGCGGGCCAAACGCAATCGCCCCACCAGGATCTTCACATCTCGCGGCGATGCGCCCCGGCTCGGCAGGCCTTCTCCGTGAGCAGTCCGTCCCGGCAGAGCTCCGGCACCGGCGCGTGCACCGCAAACGCACTGCGAAGGTCTTTCGTGAACCAGAGGTGGAGCATCTCGCTCCCCTGCGCCTTCTGCGCTCCGACCGGGCACGTGCCGTCGGGTCGGGGCGCGAGCCCTCGCTTGATGCCCTTGACGCAGACGATGTGCGAGTGCCAGCGGGTCACGGGACCGCCGGGGGTCGGGCCGAGAACACCACGCGCGACGCTGAACATGACACCGATGAGCCGGGGCTTCCGGCCCGGCTCCGTCGCATAGATGAGCGACTCCGGGAGCGCCGGGTCGAGATCACGGGAATCCGCGCTCCACCGGCGGTGCTCAGCGTGGAGGTATCCGACCGAGTCGTCGGCCGGGGCGCGAACGGTGAGATGGGTATCGAAGCCACGCCTCGCTGCGACGTCGATGTCGCGCCAGCGCATCGATGCTCTCCGCGCCCGACCGAGCAGATCGGCGGCAGCGCGTCGCTGCTTCGGCGTCGCGATCGTCAGGTCCGGATACTGGCGCAGGTGGTGCGCGAGGCCGTGCATCCTCTCCGGAGGAAGCTCCGTCTGGCCAGGCCTCAACGTGCAGAGCAGCGAGCCGGGCTCTCCCGGCAGTGCGGACGGCACGCCGACGAGGCCGATCACAACGGCGGCGAGCAATGCGAGAATGAGACGTGTTCCGGGGATCAGGGTCATCGGATGAAAGATGCTGCGCCGTCCGTCGGCCCGGACCGCTTCAATAGGGGTTCGCGGGTGTAGCTCAATGGTAGAGCCCCAGCCTTCCAAGCTGATTACGAGGGTTCGATTCCCTCCACCCGCTCTCTTTTCGCGGATCACCGCCGGGCACCTGCTGGCTAGCGGCCCGACGCCGAGAAGTGCTGGTAGTCCTTCACGCCCGACCAGCGGCCTCCCCAACCCCAGCCGATCGCGTCGAAGGCCCGTACGAGCGCGCGCCCCTCCGCGGCCATGCCGGGACGAAACGGCGTCCGGCGCAGGTACGGGCGGCTCGCAGGATGCGACGTCGTCCCCGTGCGGGTGAGGTACGGGTTCTCGATCGGGTTGACGTCGATCGCCCGGCCGTAGGCGTGCTCGGAGTAACGCGTCGTCCCGTCGACGAAGCGGCAGTTGAACCCCGACGTGTTGTCGGCCTCGATCGAGCGGAAGTCGCTGCCGCCGTAGGCGTCGATCGGCACCGTGCGGCGGATCGGGAAGTCGTCGGCGTAGAGGCGGCGCAGCACGACGAGGACGCGGGCCGCCACGTCCCGGTGAACGATCAGGCGTCCGGTGCGATCGCGGCCGTCGAAGCCGTGGTGGGTGGCGGTGACAACGCGAAGGTCGCGAAGGGGAACCGGGCAGCCGGGGCGCCAGGAGACGCCTGTCATCTGGCGGGCGAGTGCAAGCGAGATCGGGGTGATCGAGCCGCTGAATGCTGTAGTCGCCTCCGCAGACGAACTGGGAAGGACAGCTACGACGATCACCGCGGCGAGTAGCAGGCTTGACTTCATCGAAAAATCGGGGTGGTCGGAGTCGAACCGACGACTTCCGCGTCCCAAACGCGGCACTCTAACCAGGCTGAGCTACACCCCGTCTCCGCTCGAACGTGCGCACAGCATGACAGTTCGCACAGACGAGCTCGCATTTCTCAATCTCCTCCAGGATAGCTCGACGTCCATGCCCGTTGACAAGCCGTCCCAGATCATCGCGCTTTGTTGTACCCGGCAGATGATCCCACTGCATCGCCGAATGATGGAACCGACGGCCACAGGCGACGCACGGTGCGTTCTTCAAGGAGCGGTACCACTCGCCGATAGCCCGCCTCCGTAACACCGACTGCCGGCGCCTTACTACTGCGCGCTTCTTGTGGTACTCGGCGTCGTAGACCTTCCTACATGGCTTGCACCATGCCTGCCTGCCGCGGGCAGATGAGACGTGGAACTCCGATTCGGACTTGACCTCACCGCACTTGGCGCATCGTCGATTCACATCCATGTTGCCATTATAGACATCATCTCGGACGGACTCAGGTCGCGACGATCACGACCAACTTCCTCGGGCCATGGACGCCCTCGACGCGGGTCAGCTCGATGTCGCTCGTCGCGGACGGGCCGGAGACGAGGACGATCGGCCGGCCCTCCCGAGCGCTCGGCTCGAGCGCTGCGATCAGCTCCGGGACGGTCTCGACGATCAACTCGGCAGAAACAACGCAAATGTGGAGGTCAGGGACGAGGCTGAGAGCTCTGCGGCCCTGCCCCGGGCCACCGTCAAGGGCGATCGTGCCCGTCTCGGCGCAGGCGAACGCGCAGGTCGTCACGGCACCGTCGAGAGCGTCCAGGTCACGGGGGCCGAGACCGTTGTCCTCCACGAGCTCGATGCGCGGCGCACGAAGCCCCCGCTCGAGATCGACTGCTACACCGACACGGCGAGCATCCGCGGCTGCGAGAGCTTCGGCCACCGCGGCGCCCGGATCGTCCGCCACGACGACGGTCGCCTCATAGGCCCGCACGCGCTCGACAAAGAGCTCGATCACCCCCGCACGATCGCGCTCACCGCGCAAGCGGTAGGTCCGAGAGACGGCGACAGCAGAAGGGGCGTCGGCAAGCGAGGCCCGAACGCGCGCGAGGATCGCCTCACGCGCGCTCGTCACGACTCTCCCACCACTCGCGAAAGGTCTGGGCGGGCAGCGCGGGCAGATCGCGCGAACGACCCCAGGCGCCGAGCGGCCCCGGCGGGAAGTGTGCGATCCAGCCGTCCCGAGCGACCGGTCGCTGCAGCTTTCGGCCGAGCCGCTGCGCCCGCTCGTAGCCAGCACGCGTCGCGAAGGCCTTGCCGAGCAGCTTCAGCGATCTGCCCTCGATGCCCGAGCGTTCACGAGCCACCGCCTTGCCGCGTTCGTGGACGAGGATCGACGGAATGTCGATGAGCACCGGGCAAACGTCGTAACACGCTCCACAGAGCGACGATGCGAACGGGAGCGATGCGACGGCGCCCTCTTCCCCCAGGAGCTGGGGAGCCAGGATCGCTCCGATCGGCCCCGCGTACGGAGAGTGATACGCGTGGCCGCCGGTCTGCCGGTAGACAGGGCACACGTTGATGCAGGCCGAGCAGCGGATGCAGCGAAGTGCCGGCCGGCCTGCTGGATCGGCGAGCACGCGCGTGCGACCAGCATCGAGCAGGACGAGGTGGAACGCGTGTGGGCCGTCGCCCTCGCGCACACCCGTCCAGAGCGACGTGTACGGATTCATCCGCTCCCCGGTAGACGAGCGCGGAAGCAGCTGCAGGAAGACCTCGAGATCGCGGAATCGCGGAATCGCCTTCTCGATGCCCATCACCGTGATCAGCACGTCCGGCAGCGTCGTGCACATGCGCCCGTTGCCCTCGGACTCGACGACGCAGATCGTGCCGGTGTCGGCGGCGGCGAAGTTGGCACCGGAGATCGCGACCCGGGCGCGGAGAAACGCCTCGCGGAGGTGGAGTCGCGCAGCCTCGGCCAGCTCAATGGGGTCGTCCGAGAGGTCCGGACGCCCAAGGCGCTCGCGAAAGAGATCCCGGATCTCGACGCGGTTCTTGTGAATCGCGGGCACGAGAAGATGCGACGGTCGCTCGCCTGCGAGCTGCACGATCAGCTCGGCGAGGTCGGTCTCGATCGGCCGGATCCCTGCTCCCTCGAGCGCCTCGTTGAGCCGGATCTCGTCCGTCGCGAGCGACTTCACCTTGACGACCTCGTCCGCTCCTTCGGCTCGCACCAGGCCGACGACGATCTCGTTCGCCTCCGCGGCATCACGCGCCCAGTGCACCGTTCCCCCGGCATCCTGGACGGACGCCTCGAGCTCGACGAGCACGGCGTCGAGCGACGCGAGCGTCTCGTCCTTGATCGCAGCGCCGGCCGCGCGGAGCAGCTCCCAGTCGGGCACCTCGGCCACGACTCCCGCTCGCTTACGGCGAATCGTGGTCGTCGCGTGGCGGATGTTCGCCCTCACCTGGTGATTTGCGAGTGCGCCGGTCGCTGCGTGCGGGAAGCTCTCGGGCCGCGCATCGCGAGCAGCCGCGGGGTCGAGGCTCGAGTGGGTCACGACGCGAGAATCTCCGCAAGATGAATGGGACGCACGGGAACGCCGCGCCGCCGCAGCCCGCCGCCGATGTGCATCAGGCACGAGCTGTCGCAGGCGCAGACGTTCTCGGCTCCCGATGCGGTGATCGCCGCGATCTTCTCGTCGAGCATCGCGGTCGACACATCGGCGTTCTTGACCGCAAACGTGCCGCCGAAGCCGCAGCACTCCTCGGCGTCCGGGAGCTCATGCAGCTCGACCCCGGGAACGGCCCGCAGGAGCCGAAGGGGCGCATCGCCGACACGCAGGAGTCGCAACGAATGACAGGTCGGGTGGTAGGCGACCGTCCCCGCGAACGTCGAGCCGACATCCTCGAGACCGAGGACGCCCGTGAGGAACTGCGAGAGCTCCCACGTTCGCCCGGGCACTCCGCGATCATCGCCGCCGAGCAGGTCGCCGAAGTGCTCGCGCACCTGGGCCGCGCACGAGCCGGAGGGTGTAACGATCGCATCGAATCCGTCGAACACGTCCACGAAGCGGCGCGCGAGGGCTGTGGCCTCAGCGGGATACCCGGAGTTACCGTGCATCTGGCCGCAACATGTCTGATCGGGGGGAAAGACGACCTCGATCCCGAGCCGCTCGAGCACGGTCACCGTCGCCTTGCCGGCGTTCGGAAAGAGCGTGTCCGCGAGACAGGTCACGAACAGGGCAACGCGATCGATCATCGAGACCGAGCCTACTGGCTCGCGATCGTGAGATCGCACGGTACCTGCCCGGAGAAGAAGAGCGCGCGAGACAGACGCTACGGAGAGCGCGCCCGCACGCGCGATTCCGCCCGCGTCGGATCGCCGGGCCACCCCCGCAAATCGTCGGACGGATACTCTGTCGGTGTGGTCGAACGAGTCCTCCTGGCATCTCCGCGCGGCTACTGCGCGGGGGTCGAGCGCGCCGTCGAGTCGGTCGAGAAGGCCCTCGATCACTACGGCGCCCCCGTCTACGTCCGCAAGCAGATCGTTCACAACATCCACGTCGTGCGCGATCTCGAGGCACGGGGCGCCATATTCGTCGACGAGGAGACCGAAGTGCCCGAGGGCGCGACCGTCGTGTACTCGGCGCACGGCGTCGCACCCACCGTGCATGCGAACTCGGCACTCTTGCAGCACAACGTGATCGACGCGACCTGTCCCCTCGTGACCAAGGTGCACGTCCAGGCGCGGCGCTACGCGGCCGACGGGTACACGGTGATCCTGATCGGCCACGAGGGCCACGAGGAGGTGGTCGGGACGATGGGCGAGGCTCCCGATGACACGGTGCTGGTACAGGACGTCGCCGAGGCCGAGGCGCTGTCGCTGCCCCCCGATGCGCGCCTTGCGTACATCACCCAGACGACCCTATCGGTCGACGAGACCTCCGAGATCATCGCGGTGCTGCGCAGGCGCTTTCCTCAGATCTACGCGCCGCGCAAAGAAGACATCTGTTACGCGACTTCCAACCGGCAGTGGGCGGTGAAGGAGATGCTGACCGAGATCGATCTCTTGCTCGTGCTCGGCTCCAAGAACTCCTCCAACTCGAACCGACTCGTCGACGTCGCCCGGGCATCGGGCGTGGCAGGGCACCTGATCGACGACGAGACCGAGATCGACGAGCGCTGGCTCGACGGCGTCCGCACGGTCGGAATCTCGTCGGGTGCCTCGGCGCCCGAGCGCCTCGTCATGCGGCTGTGTGACTGGTTCCGGGAGCGTGGTGTGGACAGGATCGAGCCGTTCCAGCTGATCGTCGAGGACGTGACGTTCAAGCTCCCCGTCGAGCTTCGTCGTGAGCTGACGCTCGCCGAGACCCAGCGCTGAGCACGATGCCCGTCTCGCTCGCCGTCGTCATTCCGGCGACCGACGATCCCCCGACCCTCGACCGATGTCTCGCCGCGATCTCGGCGGCCGCCGACCCGCCCACCGAGATCATCGTCGTGGACGAGCCGCGGGGCGCGGGCCCCGCGGAGGCACGCAACGAGGGCGTCACCGAAACGACGGCGGACGTCGTCGTCTTCATCGACTCTGACGTCGTCGTTCGACCCGACGCGTTCGCTCGGATCCGCGCGGCGTTCGCCGAAAGCGAGGATCTGGTCGCAATCTTCGGTTCGTATGACGATCTCGTCGCCCCGGATGAGATCGTCGCCGGGTTCCGAAATCTCCTCCACCATACGGTTCACCAGCGCTCCGCCGGAGACGTCCGTTCGTTCTGGGCCGGGCTCGGCGCGGTACGCCGCGCCGCGTTCGACGCCGTCGGCGGTTTTGATGCCGAGCGGTACCCGCTCTCGTCGATCGAGGATGTCGAGCTTGGCGGGCGGCTCGTCCAAAGGGGACGGATCGTGCTCGACCCGGACCTGCGAGGCACGCACCTGAAGCGATGGACGCTTTCCTCGATGGTGCGTACTGACTTCGGGCGTCGAGGAGTGCCGTGGGTCGTCCTCCTCGTCGAACAGCGCGCGATCCCGGCCACCCTCAACCTCGGGGCACGCGAACGGGGCAGCGCGCTCGCGGCCCTCGTTGCTGTCTACGGCCTCGTGCGCCGTCGGCCCGTTGTGGCAGCGGCGGCGCTTCTCACGGGCGCTGCGCTCAACCGCGACCTCATGACGCTGTTACACAGAAACCTGGGCGTCCGGGGCGCGATTGCGGGAATGGGTCTGCACACGATCCACCAGCTCACTGCGGTCGCGGCTGTTCCCGCGGGCCTCGTCCAGGCCAGAGGCGTGATGCGCATTGGCAGCCCGCCTGCTAGGCGACGGTAGCGATCGCGGCGGTCTGACCGAGCGGGTTCCGCAGCTGATGTTCCTCGTGATATTCGGCGTCGGCGTTCACCGCCCAGACGTCGTGATCTGCTCCGTCGAGGAGGTTCAACGTCCCGAGGACGGCTGTCCACATCGAGTGATCCTGGTTGTTGTAGCGGTGGAGCCCGTTTCGTCCCACCGTCTGGAGGTTCGGGATCGTCGCCAGAAACGTCCGAAGGGTCGAGACCGCACGGCCATAGCCCTGGTCGTACATCGGGTATGCGCGCGGAACCCGGATCGCGATCCCGTCGACAATGCTATCCGGGTCGAGCAAACCGATCTGCCCGAGCTCGCGCTTTGCGAGCTCGATCAAAGCGTGATCGGGAAGCGACCATGTCTCGTCACCCTGGAAACAGAAATACTCGGCACCGAGGCAGGTGAAGCCTGGACGCGTCATCCCCGGGCTCCAGGCACCGAAGTTCTGCACCCGTCCGGCGCGCGTCCCTGGATCGTGGAGGTAGATCCAGTTGTCCGGGAACGGCTCGGGATCGGTCGAGATCAGGCCAACGACGAGGAGGTCGCGGTAGCGGAGCTGACGCGCGGCTGCGACAACGGCGTCAGGAGGGAGGGGATCGAGGCAGAGGACGAGCTCCGAGAGAGGGATGCTCGAGACGACTCCTTCGACGTCAACGATCTCCGTACCGCGCGTGGGGTCGCAGACCTCGATCGCCGAGACGCCCGTCGCACCGTGCACGACTCGCGTCACGCGAGTACCCGTCCGCACTGGCACACCGGCCTCCTCGGATCGCTCAGCGAGCGTCTCCCACATCTGACCGGGTCCGAGCCGGGGGTAGTGGAACTCCTCGATCAGGCTCGTCACATGGCGGCGCTTGATTCGGAGGGCCGACGTCAGAGCGGTCCAGAACGAGAGGTTCCGGATGCGCTGGGCTGCCCACTCCGCCTGGATCTCGCTGCCGGGAATGCCCCAGACCTTCTCCGTGTACTCGCGGAAAAACGCGTCGTAGAGCCGGTGGCCGAAGCGGGACGTGACCCAGTCCTCGAATGTCTCGGGCGGCTCGGATCGCCTCATCCTCGCAGCAAGGTAGGAGAGGAGACATCTCCCGGTCTCGACCACCCCGAGGCGTCTGACGACATCCTCGGCACGCAACGGATAGGCGAAGTAGGCGCCCCGGTAGTAGATGCGAGAGAGCCGAGGGCGCACGAGAAACTCATCGCCGAGTGTCTGCTCCCACAACTCCTGCACCCAAGGAACCTTCGTGAAGAATCGATGGCCCCCGAGATCGAAGCGAAAACCGTCGTGAACCACCGTCTTCGCAATCCCCCCAACCTGGGTGTCCGCCTCGAACACGACGCCCCCGCGACCGCGGGAGCGAAGGACGTAAGCTGCCGTCAACCCCGCAGGCCCAGCGCCGAGCACCGCAATGCCTGCTGACGAAGTGCCACCCACCGCCCGAGATACTAGCGGTGCGACGGAAAAGCCCACTCGAGGCCGTAGCCGACTGCAGTTGCCGCCTGAGCGGCAACCATCGCGAAGCCGACCGTGGCGCTCTCACCGAACCCGGCAGCGAGAGCGCGGCGAACCGCGCGGCTCGGCATTGGGGCGTGCGTACCGTGCCGGCGAAGCACGTGAACGGCACGGCCGTACCGCGCCTGCTGCTCGAGGAAGGCCCGCGCATTCAGCTCCGCCTCGTGATCAACCCCGACGCCGGGGACGCGAAGGAATGAGGCCCCGGCTCTCCCGGCTCGAACGCACCAGTCACGATCCTCGCCGGCGGCAGTTCGAAACGTCTCGTCGAACGGGAGCTCGAGGAGAATCTCCCGTCGACACCCCAGATTGATCGTGCGGAGGAAGCGTGAGGCCACCTCGGCGTCGAGCGCGATGCGCTCGCTCGCGCGCAGCCACACGCAGGCTCCTGACGGGCTGAAAACCTGCCCGGCAGCAACCACGAGCTGACGCGAACGGGCAGCCGCGACGAGAGCCTGCGCCCAGCCCGGACGGGCGCGACAGTCGTCGTCGAGAAGGAGAACGACCTCGGCGCTCGCCTCGACGACTCCTGCGTTTCTCGCGGCTGCAGGCCCCACGCCCTCGAGCCGAACGAGTCGCGCGTCGTACGCACGGGCCGTGGCAGCCACGTGTTCGCCGTCGAGACTCCCGTCGTCCACGACGAGTACTTCGAGCTCGACGTCTCTCTGCTGGCGAACGGAAGCCAGGCACCGCCTCAGGGCAAGCGGGCGGTCACGGGTGGGAATCACGACCGACGCTTTCACGTGGGCTCGATCAACGTGGCCCCTGCGCTCGTCAATCCGAATCGTGAAAGGGCCGTTGCCGCGATATCGACGACATCCCCGGTTGATCGCTGCGCTCGGCCGGAGGTTGCTGCCACGAGAGCCCAGGCGTCCGCGGTGTGATTTCCGGAGCGGCCGCTCCCGGCGCCGTCGCGGCGAATCGTTCCGAACGCTGGAGAGTGCAGAACCTCGCCGCGCCGTGTGGGGACGGAGCTCCAGTGAACGACGAGATCGGGCAGCAGTCCGGAGCCTTCGCCACCGCCGAAGCTGTCGGCAACGACATCGATCGCAGCGACCACCGGAGATCCATCCTCGAACGCGAAGCTCGAGAGCCCCGATTCGATCTCAGCGACGAGAGCCGCCGTGTCGCCCGGTGCGACGATCCCGTCTCGCTCGCGGCCGTTGACATTGAAGCGAATCAGGCCGCTCGTGTCCGAGGGAACCGCGAACGCCCGGGTCTGCGACCAGTCGGTGCCACGCAGTTCGAGCCTGCTCGCGAGCGCTACTGCGACGCTGTCGGGCAGCGCGCTCGCGACCCGCGCCCGAAGCGAGGTCGGCACCGCCGCGCGCAGGCGCCACGAGCCACCAATGCTCGCACCGGTCAGCGTCGCGTTATCGAGAACTGCCGCAAGCATGGGTTCGAGCACATCTCCCCGGCTCGTGTCCGCGTCCATCCCGAGCGGTGAGAAGACGATGACGTCGGCGCCGGCAGGAAGTGCGTCGATGATCCTGCCCAGGGCCTTATCGGCCTCGATGACGATCTCGTCGAGTGCGTTTCTCAGCTCGGATGCAGATTTGGGTGCGATCCCGGGGACGACGGAGGCAGGATCCCACAGCTGGTGGCCGGCAAGATGAACCGACGGGAGATCCGCGACGAGCAGATCAGGGGAAACCTCCGGCAGAGCGGCGGTGACGAGGTCTGCGACCCGCCGAGGTCCTGCGACGAGGGTGCGGGCGAGCTGTCTGAGTGTGTGCTCGCTCGGCTGACCGAATACCTCCTCGGCTCGAGGGGCGGGCGTCAGCCGGCGCTGCCACTCACGGTAGGCGCCGCTCGGGCACGAAGAGGGACGGAGCACGACCCGATTCGCGAACTGCCAGCCAGAGACCGTCAGCCCAGCCGCGCTCGACGGCCCACCCTCGTACGGGTCGACGACGAGCACGCGGCCACCGGCCTCGGAGATGCGATCCCACAGCATGGTCGGCGAGGGGAACGAATCGAGGTAGCGCACCCGCTGCCCCGCGGCGTCCCACATGAACGGGTAGTGAATCCCATGGTCTCTAAGGGGGATGCCACTCCACAAGGTTGGGAAGACTCCGGCGGGGAACGATCGCGCGGGCGTCGCGAGCGTCACCTCGGTTGACTTCCGGCGAAGGTGCGCGAGGCGGGGGAGCCGGCCCGCTGCCTCCAGCTCGCCGAGCACGGCCGCCGATACCGAGTTGAATCCGATCAATGCCAGCATGCGCAACCCCATCGGCCGAGGGATCTCACAGCGTCTCCCACTCCAGACCTCGTGCCGCTGCAACTGCGTCGAGCACCTCCATCACCGCCACTCCGTCACGCGCCGTCGCGAGCCGCGGGTCGATCGCCCCACCACGGACAGCCCTACCGGCGGCCGCCAACTGCAATGCGAGTGTGTGCGCGAGTGGCCCCGGGGCGCCGCGCCGGGTGCGCGCTGCAACGCGTCTCACGAGGCCGCCTCGGGCGACTCGCGCCACTGTCCGGCCACGCGCGTCGCGCGCTGTCACCCGCTCGCGCCACCCGCGCTCGTGGGAGATCGAAACGCTGGCGATAAGGCCGTCGAGGTCGATATCGAACGCAGCGTCCGAATCGGTGAGGCTCGCGACCCGCACCCGCGATGGGCTGCGCCCGGTGAGCCACACGGCAAGATCGACGAGGTGCGGCCCGAGATCGAGCAGCACTGCCTCCGAACCGTCGCGCGCACCCCACACGGTCGACTGAATCGACAGCTCGAGTTCGAGGCTCGCCGGGGACGTGCGGGCCAACCGGGATCGAAGCTCCCCGATCGCAGGCTCGAACCGCCGGTTGAATCCGAGCCAGGCGGATGGCTCGATCCCGACGAGTTCCCCGACCTCCGTCGCCGTCTTCGCGGGCGGCTTCTCGACGAGCGAGAAGACACCGGCGGTTGCGGCAGCGAGGGCGTCGGGAACGTGGGCGTCCGCCGCATGGGCGAGAACGAGCAACTCGACGTCCTCGTGGGTAAGGAGATTGCGAGCCGACCCGTGGCACCGCAACCCGGGAGCGAGCGTTCGGGCCTGCCCTTCGTCTCGATCGGCTACGGCCACGAGTGCGACCGACTGAGAGAGCGCAAACGCCGGCAGATAGCCCCGCTCGGCAAGCCGTCCGCACCCGACGAGCCCCACGCGGACGGGCGCGATCATGCCCTTTCGATCGAAGGCCCGGTAACGGCGCCGGCGACGAGCGACACGGCGAGCGTCTCCCGCGCGATCCATTCCGCGTGCACGAGCAAGGGACTGTCCTCGTTCGGAATCGTGAGGGCAATCCGGTCGGTCAGCTCGAGAGCCGCTTCCTTCCGCATCGAGTTGACACGGTGGATGATCTCGTAGACGCGACCCTCGAGTGCGAGCTCGTCGTCGACGGCCGTGTCGATTGCGACGGTCACGCCCGCGTCGCCGACGACCGCCCATCCATCCTTGCCTGCGCGCTCGACGAGTACCTCGTCCGGAGCCAGCTCGTGCCCGGCAACACGGAATCGCCCGCCGCCGAGCTCCTCGAAGTCACCCGCCTGGAGTGCAGCCCGAACGACTCCGAGCTCCTTGCCGAGCTTCGGCCCGAGCGCCGGTAGATGCGGCTTCACCCGCAGCTCCGCGTCGACGTGACCGAACTCCACCTCCTTCACACGGAGCTCCTCGGCGATCTCGTCGGCGTGCGCGGCTGCGAGAGGAGCACCCTCGACGACGATCCGTCGCAGGGGCTGGCGGAGCTTGAGCCCTGACGCTGATCGCGCCTGGTGCCCAAGCGCGACGACGCGCCGCAGCTCGTCGACCTCCGCGAGCAACGCGAGATCCGGCGTGCGTGCCTCGGGCCAACCGGCGAGGAACACCGAATCCGGCGCACCCTGAACCACGTCGGTGACGAGCGCCTGCCAGAGGTGCTCGGCAAGGAACGGCATCACCGGCGAAATCACACGAAGCGCCTGAACGAGCCCGAACCAGAGCGCGCGGAGCGCAGCCTGCTCACCCTCCCAGAAGCGCCGTCGGGAGCGGCGGATGTACCAGTTCGAGAGGTCGTCGACGTAGGCCTCGAAGGCGCGAGTCACATCAACCGTCAGCCAGCGCTCGTACCCGGCCTCCGCCTCGGCGACGAGCTGCGCCGTCCGCTCGACGAGCCAGCGGTCGAGCGGCTGGAGATCGGCGTCGGGCCCACCCTGCTCGAGATCGGCATAGACCGGCTGGAACGACTCGATCGCGCCGTAGTCGGCGAGGAACTTCGTGGAGTTCCACAGCGTCAGAAGTCGCCGCTTGATCTCCTGCGCCGGGCCGAAGCCGAAGAGGAGATTCCGGTCGGGCGGCTGGGAGCAGTACTGCAGGCGCATCACGTCGGCGCCCATACGCGAGAACGCGTCGGTGGCGCTGATCATGTTGCCCCAGGAGCCGTGCATCTCCTTGCCGTGCTCGTCGAGCATCTTCTCGTAGCCGAGCACTTTCCGGAACGGCGCGCGGCCGGTGAGGGCAACCGACATGAAGAGCTGCGAGTAGAACCAGAGCCGGATCTGCTCTCGCATCTCGGAGACCCAGTCGGCCGGGAACCACTCCTCCCAGGTCTCGTGCGTGGGCAGATCAGCGGTCGTCAGGCCTTTCGCGGCGCCGGTTCCGTATCCCTCCGGGACGAACTCTGCGTTCTCCCAGCCGAGCGTCGAGAACGGGACGATCCCGGCGTCGAGCCAGACGTCACCGACCTCCTCGATCCGCGTCACGGCCTCGCCGCAGGCTTCACACCGGATCGGCACCGCGTCGATCCAGGGCCGGCGCAACTCCTCGAGCTGGTCGAGCCCTTCGACGGCCCGCTCCCCGAGCTCGGCGCGGGAGCCGATCACGTTCAGGTACCCGCACGAGCACGGGTAGAACGGCAACGGCAGGCCGTAGTAGCGGCGACGGGAGATGTTCCAGTCGCCCATGTTGCGGAGCCAGTCGTCCATGCGCTTTCCCATGTACTCGGGCGTCCACTCGACGGTGGCGTTCGCGTCGAGCAGCGGCTGCCGCACTTCCTCGACGCCGATGAACCAGTCATCCGAGAGCCGGAAAATCAGCGGCGTGTGGCACCGCCAGCACTCGGGGTACCGATGCTCGTGTTGCCTGGCCTCGACGAGCAGCCCGCGGTCGTCGAGGTCGCCGATGATCTGTTCTGCGGCATCGCCCGTCGAGAGACCGTGGAGCCAGCCGAACGCGGGGTAGAAGTGGCCCGCTTCGTCGACCGGAGCGATCACGTCGAGGTCGAGCGTCCTTGAGAGCTCGAAGTCCTCGGCACCGCAGCCAGGGGCGATGTGGACAACACCGGTTCCGTCCTCCATCGAGACGTCGTCCCACGGGATCACCCGGTGCTCGACCTCGCCGCCGGGCCCCAGCGCGTCGAACGGCCCCTCGTAGCGCCAGCCGACGAGCTCAGCGCCGGGGAGCTGCTCGACGAACGTCTCGTCGGGATAGCGCGCAACGGCGACCCAGTCGCCGTTTTCGAGGCGCCCGTACGTCGAGTCGGGATTGACAGCCGCTGCGACATTGGCCGGGAGCGTCCAGGGCGTCGTCGTCCAGATCACGACGGCCTCGCCTGGACGGTCGAGGAGCCTGAAGCGCACGAAGAGCGACGGATCGACGCGATCGACATAGCTGCCGTGCAGCTCGTGCGCCGAGATCGACGTGCCGCAGCGCGGGCACCACTCGGTCGCGCGATGACCCTTGAAGAGCCACCCCTTCTCATGGACGATCCGGAGGAACTTCCAGATGTACTCGATGTTCGTGTCCGAGAACGTGAAGTAGTCGCGGCCCCAGTCCATCCACTGGCCGAGCCTGATCGAGCCTTCCGTGATCTCGTCAGCCGACTTGACGACGACTTCGCGGCAGCGGCGTGAGAACTCCGCGAGCCCGAACTCCTCGATCTCGCGCTTCGAGTTGAGCCCGAGCTCCCGCTCGACGCCGACCTCGATCCAGAGTCCCTGACAGTCGAATCCGTTCTGGTAACGCTGGTGGTAGCCGCGGAGCGCCTTGTAGCGCTGGAAGACATCCTTCAGCGTCCGCCCCCACGACGTGTGCACGGCAAGCGACTTGTTCGCCGTGACGGGCCCGTCGAAGAAGCTGAAGCGTGGCCCCTCTGCGTTCAGTTCCCTCAAGCGGGCGAACGTTTCCCTGCTCTCCCAGAGCGTGAGGATCTCCCGCTCGAGTGCATCGTGGTCGGGCTTGTCCGGAAGGGGTGCGAACATCACCCGATTCTAGGGAACACGCCGCGACAGCCTTTCGTTGTACAGAGGTGAACCCCAACTTCAATAACGATTCGCGGTAGCTCCAACACAGATCAGCTCCACGAAGAACCCGAAAGGAACAGATGGCAACTGCAGTCAAGAACGACACGTTCGAGCAGGAAGTACTCAAGAGCGATATCCCTGTGCTCGTTGATTTCTGGGCCGAGTGGTGTGGCCCGTGCCACGCCGTCGCCCCCGTCCTCGACCGCATCGTCGAGGAGCAGGCCGGCGCGCTGAAGCTCGTCAAGGTGAACATCGACGAGGAGCGAGAGCTCGCCGAGCGCTTCGGGATCGCCTCGATCCCAACGATGATCCTGTTCCGCGACGGAGAGCCGTCTGTCTCGGTGATCGGTGCCCAGCCCAAGGGCGCGATCGAGCGCACGCTCGGCCTCACCGCAGCGTAGAACCGACAGGTCACCCCTCACAGCGAGCCGGCCACGAGTCGGCTCGCTGTGCCTCGGGGTCAGAAACGAACCTCGCTACCGTACTGACCATGAGCCCACGTCACGTCCCCGCGTCGGTCACCGAACTCCAACGAATCGGGCTGTTCGGATCGCTCCCCGGCGAGACGATCGCCAAGCTCGCCGAGCGCATGGTGCGGGAGGAGTTCGCCGGCGGCAAGAGGATTGTCACCGAAGGCGAGAGCACCGACCGCTTCTACGTGCTGCTCTCCGGCATGGCCGGCGTCACGCAGGAGGGCCGGGGCGCGCGCGGCATCATGCGGCCGGGCGAGACCTTCGGCGAGGTGGCGCCCCTCCTCGGTGTCGAGCGCACCGCCACGGTCACCGCGATGACGACCTGTGTCGTCGCGAGCTGCGACGAGGAGACGTTCAACGAGCTCCTGCGGCCGCTCTACGCCGACGACGAATAGGGCTTGGTCGACGTCAGTACTCGTCGCGGTGCACCCGCACCGCTCCGAACCCGAGAAACACCGCGACCCACATCACAACCGACACGCCGGCCACCGCGATCGGTAGCCCGTCGTCGCCGCCGCTGATCCGGTCGAGAGAGCTCGCCAACGTCGCGTCCCCCAGTGTTTCGCTCAGGCTGTAGAGGAGAAGAAGGAGCGGCGTGAAGCCAATCGAAAAGACGAGCGAGATCGCGATCGCCGGCCCGTTCGAACGCAGCAGCGAGCCAATGCCCATGCTGATCAAACCGAAGACGGCGGCGAAGAGAACAGCCGTCCAGACGTAGTCGACGAGCTCACCCGAGGAGATGCTTTCTGCCGTGGTGTGTGGCAGCGCCGAGGCCAGGATCGCCCCGAGCGAGACGGGAACAACGAGCATGAGAAGCACGGCCAGGACAACAGCCACGATCCGCGCGGTATAGATCTGCCCACGCCTCGCGCCCGTGATCACGAGGTAGCGCATCGTCCCCTGTGCGACGTCGTACGAGCCTGCCAGCGACCCGATCAGGATCGCGACGACGACCCCGAAGATAAAGAGGGCACCACCGACACCGTCGAGCATCCCCTGGCCACCCATGGACGGGTTTCGCCCTGGACGCAGCTCGTGGAGAACGATGTTGGCGGCGATCACGATAACGACCGTGACGAGGACGAAAATCGTGCCCCCGAGGAAGCTGCCTTTCCGGCCGGTGATCGTGCGCAGCGTGGCCGAGATCATGAGGATTCCTCGCCTTCGCCCTCGAGCGGCAGGCCCGACGTGATCTCGAGAAAGCGCTGCTCGAGCGATTCGCTCTCGCGCGCGATCTCGATCACGCCGACGCCGGCCTCGACGAGGGACCGCGTGATCAGAATCGCCTTCGCGTCGTCGATCCGTTCACCGGTGAGCTCGAGGTTGCCGTGCTCGTCATGCTCGATCCCCGTTACGAGCCCGAGGCGGTAGAGCGTTTCCTCCGCCCGCACGGGATCGTCGACACGCAGTCGCATCGACTGCCGTCCCTCCGCGACGAGTTGGTCGACCGACCCGTGAAGAACGAGCTTGCCGGACTGCACGATCGCAATATCATCGGCCATCTTCTGCACCTCATCGAGGAGGTGCGAGGAGATGAACACCGTGCGCCCATCGTCCTCCACGAAGGAACGGATCATCTGGCGGAACTCGACGATCCCTGCGGGATCGAGCCCGTTCGACGGCTCGTCGAGGATCAGTAGCTCGGGATCGTTGAGCAGGCTCCGCGCGACCCCGAGTCGCTGTCGCATGCCGAGGGAATACTCCTTGACCTTGCTGCCGCTGCGATCGACGAGGTCGACGCGCTCGAGTGCCCAGTCGATGCGCGCTGCGGCATCTCCGCCGACGAACTTCGCAGCGACCTCGAGGTTCGCCTTCCCACTCAGGTACGGGTAGAAGCGTGGCTCTTCAACGATCGCGCCGACGCGCGTGAGCGCCTGACGCACGTCCCCGGGGATCGCGTGGCCGCGAACGGTGATCATGCCGGTCGTCGTGCGGGCGAGGCCGAGCATGCAGCGAATGAGGGTCGTCTTCCCGGATCCGTTCGGGCCGAGCCAGCCGACGCATCGACCGGGCATCACCTGAAACGAAACGTTGCTGACCGCCTGGGTGGCGCCGAAGGACTTCGAGACACCCTCGAGCGTGATGATGGGATCGGCCACGGCCATGGGTTGTATCAGGAGCCGAGCTCTCGGATCACTGCGTCCGAGAGTGGCGGCCAGGCGGCCTTCGCCCACTCCCCGAACGGTCGCGTGGTCAACGCGACGCACGCGAGCCCTCGCTCGGGGTCGGCCCAGAGGAAGGTTCCACTGCCGCCGAAGTGCCCGAACGTCCTCGGCGACGTCAGCGCACCGGACCAGTGGCCGGACTTGTCGCCCTTCAACTCGACACCTAACCCCCAGTCGAGGGGTCTGAAGCGACCAAAATCGGGCAGGACGCCGTCGAGGCCGGGAAACTGCACCGCCACCATCTCGTCATGCGTCTCGGCGGCAATGAGAGTGGGCGTAAGCAGTTCGCGGGCGAAGGCGAGAAGGTCATCGACGGAGCCGTGCATGCCCGCCCCGGGGTGTCCGCGCGGATCGAGGGAGACCCCGAGCGGCTCGCAGACCGCCTCGCGCACATAGTCCGCGAACTCCATCTCGGCGGCGACGGCCAGACACGCCCCGAGAACGGCAAACCCCTCGTTGGAGTAGATTCGCCTCCTTCCCGGAGGTGCGATCGGCTCGGTGCCCTCGAAAGGAAGTCCCGAGGCGTGAGCGAGCACGTGGCGGATCGTCGCCCCGGGCGGGCCAGCCGGCTCGTCGAGGTCGACGATTCCCTCCTCCGCTGCCACGAGCGCTGCGAGAGCGCTGAGGGGCTTCGAGACCGATGCGAGACGCACCGCGTGCCGTGTGTCGCCACGCGTTGCGAGCGTCGCCGTCGCGTCCGTCACGCCGACGGCGACGAACGGGACATCCCAGGTGTCGATCTGACTCAGAGCGTCCACGTTCGATCAGCGATACTACCGAGGCGATGGAGCGCCGCCTGATCTCGGGACATTCGCCCTTCGAGCCGATCGCCGGCTATTCACGCGCTGTCGTCGTCGGTTCGACCGTTCATGTTGCGGGCACAGCGCCGATCGCCCCGGACGGCTCGCCGACGCCCGAGGACGCCTATGGGCAGGCGCGACTCTGCCTCTCGATCATCGCCGGCGCGCTCGCTCAGGCTGGGGGGAGCGTCGAGGACGTCGTGAGGACGCGCCTGTTCATCACCGACGCGGCAGATTTCGAGGACGTTGCACGCGCCCATGGCGAGGTCTTCGCCGACATCCGACCTGCAACAACCTGCGTCGTGACGGGGCTCCTCGACCCTACGTGGAAGGTGGAGATCGAGGCGGAAGCAGTCGTCGGATGAGCAAGCAGCTGATTCCGGAGGACATCACGGGCAAGGGCTCGAGCGGAACGCGGATCGCGGCAAGCGTGCTCGAGCACCGCTTCGGGAAGAGCGACCCGTACACCCTCGGCGTCGAGGAGGAGTACCAGCTCCTCGACGGCGTCTCGTTCGACCTCGTCCAGCACATCGAGACGGTGCTTGCCGCGATCGAGGGCCACGAGCTCGAGCCACAGATCAATCCCGAGCTGATGCAGTCGGTGCTCGAGATCGCGACGCCGGTCTGTCACACGCCCGCCGACGTGATGGGCGAGCTCGTGAAGCTGCGCGCCTACGTCTGTGGCGTCGCCCGTGAGAAGCACATGCGTGTCGGCTCTGCCGGGACGCACCCGTTCAGCCTGTTCGAGCGGCAGAGGATCACGGCGAAGGATCGCTACCGCCAACTCGTCGACCAGCTGCAGTACATCGCGCGGCGCGAGCTGATCTTCGGGATGCACATCCACGTGGCGATCGACAATCCCGACAAGGCGATCAAAATCATGAACGGGCTTCTGCCCCAGCTCGCTCCGCTGCTCGCGCTGTCTGCCAGCTCGCCGTTCTGGAGGGGCGAACCGACCGGGCTGATGTCGAGCCGGCAGATGGTGTTCGCCTCGTTTCCACGCTCTGGGCCGCCGCCGCGGTTCCGCGACTATGCCGATTACGCGGAGGTCGTCGGTCAGCTCGAGCGCACCGGCTGCATCGCGGACTACACGCACATCTGGTGGGACATCCGGCCCCACCCCCGCCTCGGGACGATCGAGATCCGCATCTGCGACGCAGTGACGCGGGTCGAAGACGCAGTGGCAATCACCGCGTACTGCCAGGCCCTCGTCAAGCAGCTATCCGAGCGCTTCGACGCCGGGGAGGTGATCCCGAGCTACCACCGCATCCTGACGACCGAGAACAAGTGGCTCGCCGCACGCTATGGGCTCGAGGCACCCGTGATGGATCTCTCGACGGGTCGTCGCAATCGGATCCCGATCGCGCAGCTCGTGAGGCGCACGGTGCGCGAGATCGAACCGCACGCGCGAGAGCTCGGATCGGAGCGAGAGCTCGAGGGGATCGCGGCCCTCCTTGCGCGCGGCAACAGCGCAGATCGGCAGCTCCGCATCTTCAACGCGAACCGCGACATCCGCGAGGTCGTCGAGGAGATCGCGATCGCGACCGAGACGCTGCCGGACGACACCTGAGTCAGACGTCGCGGGGCGGGCGGTACGACCGAACCCGAAGGCCCTCCAGCTCGACGCTCGCGAGAGTCCCGGCTCCGCGCTCGTGGAGCCGCAGCATCCCCCCCGAGACCGAGAGCCGGACATTCCAAATGCCGTTCCCGGTTGCCTCCCATGGCAGGTCGATGCACGCAGCCGTCGCGTGCCGGGTGTCGAGCGCGTGGATGAACGCCGTGCCGTTCGGACGGGCATACAACGTGTACGCCACGCCGTTCGTTGCGGCGCGCGTGACCGGCGAGCCACGCATCACCTCACCAGCATCCCGCTTGTCCACGATCGCTCCCGGGCGGACACGACCCGTCCTGGCATCAATGGCGCGCACACGGTAGCTAGGCGGGCTTGTGGACACTCGATACTCGATCGCGTAGATCGTGCCGCCGTCCGGTGAGAGGGCGTCGAACGACCACGCGCCACGAAGCCGGATCGTGTTCGTGACACTCAGGTTCCGGGTCTGGATCACCTGGAACGTCGTTGTCGCGCCATTCAACCGAGGGACAGAGCCGAGCACGAGCACGCGCCCATCAGCGGAGAGGCCGTCCACGGAGCCGTCGTAGGCGACCTGCGGCACGCCGACGAGGCCGGGCACCGTGTTGAACCGAACGATCCGCCCGCCGCTGACCCGTACGGCCGCAACGGTAGTCCGGGCGACGCCGCCCGGCAGGGCGACGTAGCGGATCCCACCGGCCGAAGCTTTGATCCCATCCCAACCGAGGATCGCGCCGGGGGACGGTCCTCCGTCTGCCGCGCCGCTGCCAGCGGCAACGGCGCACACGGCGGCGAAAAACAGTACACAACAGGCAATCGATCGCACTACGGACTCCTTTCCGAGCATCAGCCGGCCTCGACGAGGCAGGCGTCGTGGGCCGAGCGGGCCACCTTCATGACGGTGCGCACCGAACCTCGCGGCGCGAGCAGGGACAGCGTGCCGCGGTCGAGCGACGGCGTCGCCGCAACAGGGCCGATCGGAGACGTTGCACCTCCGAAGACGATGTTGTACGAGCCGTCCGGGACGCGCGAGGCGACGCGAACGACCCTCCCGTCGAGCCGGTGCACGCGCACCACCCCGTCCTCACCACTCGCGACATACGCGCGCGATCCCGAGAACGCGATGTGCTGGGGCGGCGCTGCGGCAGACAGAATCAACGCCGGTCGCCGAGCATCCGCCTCGTAGACCGCGATCGCGGCGCGTGAGCCAGACGTCACCCAGGCGCGCCCATCAGGGGCGAAGACGACGTCGTGCGCGAGGAACGGCGGCGAGATCGTCCGCTCGAGGCGGGGCATCGTCGGCTCGGAGACGTCGACCACGGCGATCGTCCGGGCCTTCGAGCCAAGAGACGTCCAGAGTCTGGAGCCCTCTGCGTCGAGAGTGAGGTGCCGAGCCGGGCCGGGGACGCGTATCCGCCGGATGACTTTGCGTGTCACGAGATCGACCACGGCTATCTCTTCCCGCTTCGAGTCGCTGACGAAGGCGATCCGCTCGAATGGGTGCATAACCGTGTAGCGGGGCTCGCCGAACCCGCCGATCTCAGCGTCGACCCGGAGGGTCGCGGCGTCGATCACGCTGAGCCGACCGCGGGTCGTGTGGGCGACGAGCGCCTGACCGAACCCGTTGCTCTCGATGCTGCGCGGGCCTGGAACCGTCTGGATCAGCTTCACGATCCGCCCAGTCGCGGTTTCAACCGCAACGATGTGCGCTTCGAGGTCGGCGGTGACGAGCGCGACGGTGCCTCCGCCCAGGGGCGCCGCAATGAGAGGCCGGGGTAGGACCGCTTCGACGGCTGGAGCAGCAGCCATGGCGAGGAAGGAACGACGGTTCATGTAGCTGATACGGCGAAGACGCTTTCGGAGGTCCCAAGACCTCGGACAGGCCCTATCGCGTATGACCGGCATGGACCTCTCGACCTCGATCCGTCGTACAGTCGGTACGGGATGTCGATCCGATGGCGAGACGAGCGGGCGCTCGTGCGCGGCGCGCAGGGCGGGTCGTCGGCTGCCCTTGAGGAGCTCTTTCGCCTGCACTGGAGTCGTGCGCATCGTGCCGCGTACCTCGTCATCCACGACGCAGGAGCCGCCGAGGACATCGCGCAAGAGGCCTTCCTCGCCGCCGTCCGCCATCTTGACCGCTTCGACCGCCGGCGCCCATTCGCGCCGTGGCTCCATCGGATCGTCGTCAACCGTGCGATCGATCATGCCCGCGCGCGCACGCTTCGCGCGGAGACGGGGCTCGACCCCACGCTGGCTGCCCCCGAGGTCGGTTGCGGAGGGGTTCCGGAGAGCGGGCTCCTCAAGGCGATCGCGGCGCTGCCGCCCGAGCAGCGAGCTGTGATCGTCCTGCGGCATCTCCTCGAGTACACGCCGGGTGAGATCGCGGAGCTGCTCGACGTGCCGCGCGGTACCGTCAACTCCCGTCTGCGCCGCGGGCTCGACACGATCGGGGAGAGCGCTTCGTGATGGGCGACCTCGACCGGATTGTCATTCCGGGTGCCGCGGAGGCCGAAGAGCGCGCCGCGCACGTCGTCTCCGCTGCTTTCGACGAGCTCCGCCCCGTGCCCCGACGCCGGCACGTTCACCGACCCCTTGTGGCGGTGGCGGTCACCGTCGCCGTTGTTGCCGCCGTGCTCAGCCCGCCCGGCCGTGCCGTCGTCAACCAGGTACGACGAGCTGTCGGGATCGACCATGCTCAGCCGGCTCTCTTCTCGCTCCCGACGACGGGCCGGCTACTCGTGGCAGCAGACAGTGGTGTGTGGATCGCCGAGCCCGGTGGCTCGCGGCGCCTCCTCGGACTCTACGACGAGGCGTTCTGGTCACCGTTCGGTCGCTTCGTCGTCGCGGCACGTCGGAACGAGCTCGCAACCCTCGAGCCGAACGGCACCGTCCGCTGGACGCTCGCGCGTCCCGACGTGCGCTTCCCCCGCTGGTCCGGAAACGCAACCGACACAAGGATCGCGTACCTGACCCGGAGTCGACTTCACGTGGTCGCGGGAGACGGCACGGACGACGTCGACATCGGTGGCTTGCCGGCGTCGGCGCAGGTCGCGCCCGCCTGGGCGAGCGCGTTCGGCTTCGTTCTCGCCTACGCGGACACACGCGGCCGGATCACGTCCATCCTGACCGCCAAGGGCGCCGACCTCTGGAGATCCGCCACGCTCGGATCGCCCCGCTCGCTCGAGTGGTCAAGCGACGCGAAGGACCTCCTCGTTAGGGCCCAGCGCGGAGTCTCGATCTTGCGGGCCACGGACGGACGGGTGGTCGAGAGCCGCCCCGATCCGAGCGGCTCGGTTGTGGCGGTCGCGTTCCGGCCCGGCACGCGCTCAGTCGCCGAGCTCCGACGTCCCGGCGAGGTGGCCCAGATCGTGTTCGGAGGACGGGTGCTGTTCAGCTCCGCTGGAGAGCTTCGCGGCCTGACCTGGTCTCCGGATGGCCGCTGGCTCCTCACCGGCGCGCCCGAGGCCGATCAGTGGGTGTTCATCCGCGCGGACGGGCGGAAGATCGTCGCCGTCTCGAACATCTCGGCACAGTTCCGGTCGCGCTCGTTCCCTCGCGTCGAGGGGTGGTGCTGCTCCAGGCAGCGCGGCTAACATCGGGGGGTGCTCGAGCCAGGTGACCGGATACCCGATGCCACCGTCTGGGCCGCCCCGGATGAGGCGCCCGTCGCGCTCCGCGACGCGCTTGCCGGGGAGGGTGTAGTGCTGCTCTGCTTCTACCCGTTCGACTGGTCGACGACGTGCACGAACGAGCTGTTCCTCCTCCGCGACCGGCTCGCCGACCTCGACGCTGCAGGCGTCCGACCGCTCGGGATCTCCCGCGACTCACCGTGGTCGCACGCGGCCTGGACGAACACGCTCGGCGTGGAAGGCGTGCCGCTCCTCTCCGACTGGGACGGCGAGGCCACCGATGGATTCGGCGTCGCGCGCGAGCTCGACGGGATGGCAGATGTCCCTGCCCGCTGCGCGTTCCTCATCGAGGGCGATACGGTCAGGGCGTCATGGCCTCTCGGAAGCGAGCTACCGGACATCGACGCCGTGATCGCGGCGGCTTCGTCGCTCTCGCGCTAGCGCTCTACGCGGTCTGCGCGATCTGGGCGACGTGGCCTGCGGTACAGCACGTCGACGATCGCTATCTGGCGCGGCCGGCAGCGGGCTACGGAGAGGCGGCTGCCGGGGATCACCTCCAGCTCGGCTGGGCCTTCTGGCTCCCGGGCCACCAGCTCGAGAAGGGCGGCGCCCCCTGGGTCGATCCGTACTCGTTCAGGCCGGAGGCGACGGCAGGGCCGAACCTGCAGGGGTGGCTCTTTGGAGCGCTGTTCTGGCCTCTACGCCACCTGCTCGGCAACATCTGGGCCTACAACCTCATCGTCCTTCTCTCCTTCGTCGGGGCGGGTGGAGTCGCCTGCTGGTGGCTGCGATCTCTCGGCCTCGTCCGGTCGGCGGCGCTCGTCGGTGGGCTCGTGTTCGCGCTCGCGCCCTACCGCGTCGGTCAGTCCACGGGGCATCTGCTCGGGCTGATCGCGTTCCTCCTCCCGGCCGTGCTGCTTGCTCTCGAACGGCGAAGGTTCGTGTGGGCAGGGCTCGCGCTCGCTGCGATTCCGCTCTCGGGTCAGATCCACCTCGCCATGGGCGCCGTGATCCTCGCGCTCGGATACACGTGGGCGCGCGTGCCGCGCTCCGAATGGTGGAAGGCAGGCGTCGCGGCGGGAGCCGCCGCCGTGGCTGCCGTCCTCGTTCAGCAAGCGGTCGTCGCCGACTCCGTGGTCGGCGGAGGTCGTCGGTTCACCGAGGTCGACCACTTCTCGGCCGAGATCTCCGATCTCTTCACACGGGGCGTCGGCGCGGGCATCGAGGAGTTCGTCTTCCTCGGGTGGCTGACGCCCCTTCTCGCTCTCGTCGGGCTATGGGCTGTCCGGAGGAAGACGGGCCTTGCGGCGTTTCTGGTGCTCGTCGCCGTGGTGCCGACCGTTCTCGCTCTCGGAGCGAACGTGCCGCTCTACGAGCCTCTGTGGCGGGTACTTCCCCCGCTTCGATTTGCGCGCGTTCCCGAACGCCTGATGCCGATCGCCTGTCTCGCGATCGCCGCGCTCGTCGGATTCGCCGTTGACCTCGTGTTGAAGCGCCACAAGGTCAGCCACGCTCGGAGTCGGTCGTTGGCGGTAGGCGGCGTGACTGTGCTGCTCGTCGCGCTTGCGCTCGACCTGCGCGTGCCGGTGTTCGGTGCCGTGCTGCCGGATCGCACCAACGCGGCATACGCGGCGATCCGGGGGGACGGACGACTGCTCGAGCTGCCCGTGTTCAATCCGGGGATTCACTTCGGGAGCGTCTATCTCGCCTACGCCCGGCAATCGCCGCGCGAACGACCGCAAGGGTACTCGACGACCGCGACGATGGCTTCGGAGCTCCTTACCCGCAGGCTGCGTGGCCTCTCCTGTGGCTACGGCTCGCTGCCGTCCGACCTCGGAGTACGTTTTGTCGCCGTACACCGGGGGCTCTACAGGCAGAGCGGCTGGTTCGCGGCCGACTGCGCCGGCCGCGCGGAGGCAGCGCTCCGTCGCGCCGGCTGGGGCCTGCTGGCACGCGACGGCGCGATCTCGAGCTGGGAGGCTCCGCGATGAGAGGCGCGCCGGCGTTCGACGCCGTCTCGTTGGCTCCCACCGAGCGGGTTCCCAGGAGACCGTTCAGCGATCCCGAGGCAACCGTCAACGGTCTCGGCGTCCTCTCGGCGATCCGGACGGCCCAGCGGGAGCGCCTCGCCGAAGGACATCGAGGCGCAACCTGGATCGACCGCACCGGCGCGACGCATTGGCTCGTCAGTGACGCGGTGGACGCGGAGGTGATCGAGCTCGCGACCACGCTCTTTCTCGACTTCGACTCGACGCCACCCTGGCGGGCTGTGCGCGCCGCCTGACGTACGATGAGCGGCCAATGCCGCGCTCCGCACCCGAGATCGACTACCTGGAGGCAATCCTCAACGCGAACGTCTACGACGTTGCCGTCGAGACGCCGCTGCAGGAGGCGCCGCTCCTCTCGAAGCGGCTCGGGAACCGGCTGCTGCTCAAGCGCGAGGATCTCCAGTCCGTCTTCTCGTTCAAGCTCCGGGGCGCCTATAACAAGATGTCGCGACTGCCGCCCGCAACCCTGCGCAGGGGCATCGTCGCCGCGTCGGCCGGAAACCACGCCCAGGGGGTCGCGCTTGCTGCACAGCGGCTCGGCACAAGCGCGACGATCGTGATGCCGGTGACGACGCCGCAGATCAAGGTCGACTCCGTCGCCGCACTCGGCGCCACGGTCGTGCTCGAGGGCGACTCCTACGATGACGCCTACGCCGAGGCGATGCGCATCGTCCGCCGCCGGAAGCTGACCTTCATCCACCCCTACGACGACCCCGACGTGATCGCGGGGCAGGGCACCATCGCAATGGAGATCCTGCGGCAGCTTCGCGAGCCGATCGACACGATCTTCATCGCCGTCGGCGGCGGCGGGCTGATCGGCGGGATCGCGGCCTATGTAAAGCGCCTACGACCCGAGATCCGCATCATCGGCGTCGAGCCGGAGGATGCGAACGCGATGGATCGCTCGCTCAGAGCGGGCCGCCGGATCACGCTCCCGCACGTCGGCCTGTTCGCCGACGGAGTCGCGGTGAAGCAGGTCGGCGTCGAGCCGTTCCGGCTCGCGCGCAAGTACGTCGACGAGATGATCCTCGTCGATACCGACGAGCTGTGCGCTGCGATGAAGGACGTCTTCGAGGACACGCGCGCGATCGTCGAACCGTCTGCAGCGCTCGGCGTCGCCGGTGCGAAGCGCTGGGTCGAGCGGGAGAAGGTCACGGGTCGCAACCTCGTCACCGTGCTCTGCGGCGCCAACATGAACTTCGACCGGCTGCGCTTCGTCGCCGAGCGGGCCGACCTCGGCGAGGCGCGGGAGGCGGTCTTCGCAGCCACGATCCCGGAGCGTCCCGGCAGCTTCAGGACGTTCTGCAGCCTGCTCGGCCGCAGCAACATCACCGAGTTCAACTACCGCTACGGCGACCCGGCCGAGGCCCACGTCTTCGTCGGGATGAGCGTGCGAAACAACACGGAGAAGGACAGGCTCCTGCGCGCCGTCGAGCGCGCAGGGATCAAGACCCTCGACCTGACCGACAACGAGCTCGCGAAGACTCACGTCCGCCACCTCGTCGGCGGCCCCGCGAACGCACCGAACGAGGTGCTCTACCGCTTCGAGTTCCCGGAGCGGCCCGGCGCGCTGATGCGGTTCCTCGAGGCGATGAGCCAGGGGTGGAACATCAGCCTCTTCCACTACCGCAACCACGGTGCCGACTACGGTCGCGTGCTCGCAGGGATCCAGGTTCCGCCCCGCGAGCGGCGCCCGTTCCGAGAGTCGTTGAAGGCACTCGGGTATCCGTACACCGAGGAGACGGGCAACCCGGCCGCACGGTTGTTCCTCGGCGCCTGAGCCTGTTCAGCGGGAGAACAGCGCCGCCTGCCCCTGCCCCACGCCGACACACAGGGTCGCGAGGCCCAGGTGGCCGTCGCGGCGCCGGAGCTCGTGGAGGAGCGAGACGACGAGCCGGGCGCCGCTCATGCCGAGAGGGTGGCCGAGCGCAATCGCGCCACCGTTGACGTTGACGCGCTCCTCGTCGAGACCGAGCTCGCGGCAGACAGCGAGCGACTGCGACGCGAAGGCCTCGTTCAGCTCGACGAGATCGATCTGGTCGACCGCGACGCCCGTGCGCGCGAGGAGCTTGCGTACCGCCGGCACCGGACCGATCCCCATCACCGCCGGGTCGACCCCTGCGACAGCCGATCCAGCGAAGAACCCGAGCGGCTCGATCCCGAGCGAGCGCGCCTTCTCCTCGCTCGCGATCACGAGCGCGGCAGCGCCGTCGTTGATCCCACTCGAGTTGCCCGCGGTGACGCTCCCGCCCTCGCGGAACGCCGGGTTCAGTGAGCCGAGCTTCTCGAGCGTCGTATCGGGCCGGGGGTGCTCGTCCCGGACGAGGTCGCCGGCGGGGACAAGCTCGTCGTCGAAACGGCCGGCCTCGATCGCAGCCGCCCAGCGCATGTGCGAGCGAAACGCGAAGGCATCCTGGTCTTCGCGCGTGACGGCCCACCGCTCGGCGACGTTCTCCGCGGTCGAGCCCATCACCTCGCTCGAGTAGCGCGCCGCGTAGCGCGGGTTGACGAAACGCCAGCCGAGGGTCGTGTCGTAGGTGGTGCGCTCGGCGTCCGGGTCGGCCGGATCCGGCTTCGCCGTCACGAGCGGTGCGCGCGTCATCGACTCGACACCACCCGCAACGAAGAGGTCACCGTCTCCCGCGATCACCGCGTGGCAGGCGCCGATCACAGCCGCAAGCCCGGAGGCGCAGAGCCGGTTGACCGTGATGCCGCCGACCGAATCGGGCAAGCCGGCGAGGAGCGCAGCGAAGCGCGCCACGTTGCGGTTGTCCTCTCCCGCCTGGTTCGCGCACCCGAGCCAGCAGTCCTCGATCTCCGACGCGACGACGCCCGCACGCTCGACCGCGGCAGCGACTGCGAGCGCAGCGAGGTCGTCCGGGCGCACGGCCGCGAGACCGCCGCCGTAGCGGCCGATCGGCGTTCGAACGGCCGAGAGGATGACGGCACGTGGCACAGCCACAGGGTAAACCCTGCGCAAAGCGACGACAGCAACCATGAAAATCGCTCACGGGTCGAGCGGATGACGCCACTGAAGCCCAGGAAACCGCGCGAAGCCACGATCGGCGGTTATCCACTCGGCGCCCTGCTCGATGGAGAGAGCCGCGAGGTAGGCGTCGGGCACGGTGTTTCCGACTGCGCCCACCCGCCGACACAGATCCGCGAATACCTGCCAGTGACGCCCGCCCGGTGCGATCCGAGTCGCAGCCGACGAGCTCATGAGCGCGTCGACGAAGCCGAGCGCAACCGCCGTCGGTGTCGGCTCCTTGAAGACGCGAGGGTGGGTGACGACGCGGACGAACCCGGTTAGCACGGGGTCGCAGAGCCCGAGCGGCTCGTGTCCAGCTCGAGCCTCCTCGAGCCAGGCACGAAAGCTCTCGTGAGAGGGTGACTCCAGACGGTGGGCGTAGACGAGGATGTTGACATCAACGCATTGCATCGACGCCGGAGCCCTCGTCCATGAGCTCGTGTAGCGCGGCGTTGCTCGAGAGATCGACGCCGGGGAGGACGCCGCTGCCGCCGAACACCTGTAATTGCTGCGGCTGGGTCTCGTTCACGCGCGGGCGGAGAGCCTCGCGAAGCGCATCACCGACGACATCGCTCACCGTCCTCCCTGTCTGCGCTGCTCTCGCCTTGACTCTGCGGTACAGGGAGTCGTCGATCGTGACTGTGGTTCTCATTCTTGCATCTTAGCATCACCCTCTGATGAAAAGATGTGTTGGCCGCGTCTGCTCCGGAGCCACTTCAGGATCCACGCGGAGCGTGGCAGCAAGGAACTGCTCCTTCGTGCGCTGCGATACGCTCTCTCAGCGCAGCTTCCCGGCTTCAGGATCCACGCGGAGCGTGGCAACAAAAAACGGCTCCTGGGACTGCGATATGCTCTTTTATCGCTGTCCCAGGAGCCAGCGGTCGACCTGTTCCGCGCACTGGCGGCCCTCGTTGATCGCCCAGACGATCAGCGACTGCCCACGCCGTGCATCACCGGCCGAGAAGACGCCGCCCACCGACGTGGTGTACCGCGGTGCGTGGACGTTGCCGCGGCCGTCGCGCTCGACGCCGAGCTGCTCGAGCAGCGCCTGCTCCGGGTGGAGAAAGCCCATCGCGAGCAGTACGAGCTCGGTCGGCCGCGATTCCTCGGTGTCCGGGATCGCTGCAAACGGCGGCGCGCCGTCGTTGTGCGCCCAGTGGATCCGCTCGACCTTGCCGCCCGAGCCGGAGAGGCGCGTCGTCGAAATCGCGAAGTCGCGCTCGCCGCCCTCCTTCAGAGCATACGAGGTGCGCAGCTTCATCGGCCACCGAGGCCATGGAGTGAGGTCGTCGGGTCGCTTCTCGGGCGGCTCACCGAGTACCTCGATCTGGGTCACGGATGCCGCCTTCTCGCGGTGGGCATTCGCAACGCAGTCGGCTCCCGTGTCGCCGCCACCGATCACGACGACGTGCTTCCCGGCGGCAGTTATCGGCTGCTCCGGCGCAGGTGGCGCGAGCTCACCCTCCGTTCCGACCTCCGCGGCGATCGCGCGCGCGCGCTCGTAGAGGTACTCCATCGCGTAGTGGACGCCGCCGAGCTCGCGGCCCTCGACCGGGAGATCCCGCGGGACACGTGAGCCGGTGGCAACGACGACAGCGTCGTGCGTCGCGCGGAGCTCGGCAGCCGAGACGTCCACGCCGACCTCGACGCCGTAACGGAGACGAACGCCCTCGGCCTCGAGCTGCGCCAGGCGTCGCTCGATCAGGCGCTTCTCGATCTTGAACTCGGGCACACCAAACCGGACGAGCCCGCCGGCCGCCTCGTCGCGCTCGAAGACGGTGACTGCGTGACCGGCACGTGCGAGCTGCTGCGCGCACGCGAGACCGGCCGGGCCCGAGCCGATCACCGCGACGGTGCGTCCGCTGCGATGCGCGGGTGGGCGCGGAACGACCCAGCCCTCCTCCCACGCGCGATCGACGATCGAGACCTCGATCTGCTTGATCGAGACGGCGTCACCCTCACGAATCTCGAGGACGCAGGCGGCCTCACAGGGTGCCGGGCAGAGTCGCCCCGTGAACTCAGGGAAGTTGTTCGTACGGTGCAGCTCGACGATCGCCTCCTCGAAGCGGTCGCGGTAGACGAGGTCGTTCCAGTCGGGAATCAGGTTCCCGAGCGGGCAGCCCGAGTGACAGAACGGTACGCCGCACTCCATGCACCGGGCCCCCTGCTTGCGCAGCTCGACGAGCGGCAGCGGCCTCACGAACTCGCGGACGTCGTGCACGCGTTCGCCCGGGTCGCGCTCGAGCGGTTCCGCACGGTCGAGCTTGAGGAAGGCACCGAGCTCGCCCATTAGCGCGCGGCCTCCGTCTCGGTCGTGAAGAATCCGCCGCCGCCCGCCGAGACCGGGTGATCGTCACGGTCGATTGCGAGATCGGCGAGGGCACGCTTGTAGTCGTGCGGCATCACTTTCACGAAGAGATCGGAGATCGAATCGGCACTCTCGAGCACGCGTGCTGCGACGGTAGATCCCGTCCGCCGTGCGTGCTCGGAGATCAGCACAACGATCGTTGCCACATCCGGCTCCTCGATCGGATCGAAGCCGACGAGCTCCATGTTGCAGCGCGAGGCGAAGGTGCCGTCGCGATCGAGGACGTAGGCGACTCCGCCGCTCATCCCGGCGGCGAAGTTGCGGCCGGTTGGCCCGAGCACGACGACGAGACCCCCCGTCATGTACTCGCAGCCGTGGTCGCCAACGCCCTCCACGACCGCCGTCGCACCGGAGTTCCGCACCGCGAAGCGCTCACCCGCAAGGCCGCGGAAGAACGCCTTGCCGGACGTCGCACCGTAGAGCACCGTGTTCCCGATCACGACGTTCTCCTCCGCGAGGAAGCCCGCGTCGTCGGGCGGGCGAACCGAGATCGTTCCACCCGAGAGCCCCTTGCCGACGTAGTCATTGGCATCGCCGACGAGCGCGAGCTCGATTCCGGGGGCGAGCCAGGCGCCGAAGGACTGTCCGGCCGATCCCGTGAGCGCGATGCGGATCGAGCCGTCCGGCAGGCCGACGCTGCCGTGCGCCTTCGTCACGTGGTGCGAGAGGAGGCCGCCGACGGTCCTGTTGAGATTGCGGATCGGCGACGACAGGTCGACGGGTTCGCCGCCCTCGATGGCCGGTGCAGCCGCCTCGATCAACTCCCAGTCGAGGGCGCCTTCGAGCGGAGAGTCCTGCGCTTGCGTTCTCCGCACCGGCGTACTCTCGGTCACAGCGGTGCGCGAGAGAATCCGCGAGAGATCGATACCGCGCTCCTGCCATTGTGCGATCGCGTCGTCGGCCTCGAGGAGCTCGACCCGGCCGACGAGATCCTTGTAGCGCGCGATCCCGAGGCGCGCCATGATCTGGCGAGCTTCCTCGGCGACGTAGAAGAAGAAGTTGACGACGTGCTCGGGCTGGCCGGCGAACCGCGCTCGCAACACGGGATCCTGGGTGGCAATTCCCACCGGGCACGTGTTGAGGTGGCAGGCGCGCATCATCACGCAGCCGCTCGCGACGAGCGGCGCTGTCGCGAAGCCGATCTCGTCGGCGCCGAGCAGCGCCGCAACGACGACGTCGCGGCCCGTTTTGATCTGCCCGTCCGTCTGCACCCAGATGCGCGAGCGGAGGTCGTTGCGCACGAGCGTCTGCTGCGTTTCGGCAAGGCCGATCTCCCACGGTATCCCCGCGAAGAGGATCGACGACAGCGGCGAAGCGCCGGTCCCGCCGTCATGGCCCGAGATGAGGACGTGGTCGGCGTTCGCCTTCGCGACACCAGCGGCCACGGTACCGACGCCGACCTCGGCGACGAGCTTGACCGAGATCCGCGCAGTCGGGTTCGCGCAGCGAAGATCGTAGATCAGCTGCTTCAGATCCTCGATCGAGTAGATGTCGTGATGCGGTGGCGGCGAGATGAGACCGACGCCCGGCGTCGTGAGTCGCACGCTCGCGATGTAATGGTCGACCTTGTGGCCAGGTAACTGGCCGCCCTCGCCGGGCTTCGCACCCTGGGCCATCTTGATCTGGATCTCGTCGGCGTTCGTGAGGTAGTCGATCGTCACACCGAAGCGGCCGGACGCCACCTGCTTGATCGCCGAGCGACGAAGGTCGCCGTTCGCATCGGGTGTGAAACGCACCGGGTCCTCTCCCCCCTCGCCCGTATTCGACTTCGCGCCGATGCGATTCATGGCGATCGCGAGGTTCTCGTGGGCCTCGCGCGAGATCGAGCCGAGGGACATCGCGCCTGTGACGAACCGCTTCACGATCTCGCTTGCGGGCTCGACGTCCTCGAGTGGGATTCCGCCGTCCTCCGCCTCGCGAAAGCGCAGCAAGCCACGGAGCGTCAGCCGCCGCACAGCGTCGTCGTTCACCGCGCGCGCGTACGCCTCGTAGGTCTCAAAGCTCTCGTTGCGCACGGCATCCTGGAGCAGCGCGATCGTCTCCGGATTCCACTGATGGTGCTCGCCGTCGCGGCGCCAGGCGTAGAGGCCGATCACCGGGAGGAGCGTGTCGTTGTCACCCGGGTAGGCGCGCGCGTGGCGGGCGAGCATCTCGCGCGCGAGCTGCTCGGTGCCGATCCCGCCGATGCGCGACGCGGTGCCGGTGAAGTGCCGATCGACGAGCTCCGGCCCAAGTCCGACCGCCTCGAAGATCTGCGCGCCGCAGTACGACGGGACCGTCGAGATGCCCATCTTGGAGAGCGTCTTCAGGATCCCTTTGCCGATCCCCTTCACAGCTCGCTGCCGCGCCACCTCGGCCGTCATTCCATCGGGGAGAAGGCCCTGGTCGACGAGCTCGCCGAGCGTCTCGAGCATCAGGTACGGGTTGACGGCCGCCGCGCCGTACCCGATCAGCGTCGCGATGCTGTGCACGCTTCGCGCCTCGCCCGTCTCGGCGACGAGGCCTGCCTGGAGGCGCGTGCCCTCACGGACGAGGTGGTGGTGGACCGCCGCGACCGCGAGCAGCGCCGGCACCGGGGCACGGTTGGGACCGACGGCGCGGTCGGACAGGATGAGGATGTTGACCCCGACCGAGAGCACCGCGTCGGCCTCACGGCAGAGGCGCTCGAGGGCAGCATCGAGTCCTGCCGTGCCCTCGGAGATCGGCCACGTCGTATCGAGCGTGTGTGCCTTGAAGATCGTGGAGTGCACCTGGCGCAGCTGCTCGAGCTCCGCGTCGAGGAGGATCGGCGAGGGGAGCGCCAGTTGGCGAGCATGCTCCGGCGTCTCTGCGAGGAGGTTCTTCTCCGACCCGATGCTCGCCTGGAGGCTCATTACGATCGCCTCGCGAATCGAGTCGATCGGCGGGTTCGTGACCTGAGCGAAGAGCTGCTTGAAGTACGAGTAGAGGATCCGATTGCCGCTCGAGAGCACGGCGAGCGGCGTGTCGTTGCCCATCGAGCTGACCGCCTCCTCGGCATTGCGCGCGAGCGGCGCGAGGGTCACCTTCATGTCCTCCTGCGTGTACCCGAAGGCGATCTGGCGCTGGCGCAGCGTCTCGGTCGGCGCGGCCCGAGGCTCGCGGGCGGGCAGATCGGCGAGCTCAACGACCTCGCGGTCGAACCACTCCGCGTACGGCTTGCGTGTCGCGATCGCGAGTTTCACCTCGTCGTTTGGCACGATCCGGCCCTGCTCGAGGTCGACGAGGAAGAGCTTCCCCGGCTGGAGTCGACCCTTGCGGAGAATGTCGGCAGCGGGGATGTCGAGCACGCCGGCTTCGGACGCAAGCACGACCCAGCCGTCGCGCGTCTCGAGCCAGCGGCCGGGGCGCAGGCCGTTGCGATCGAGCGTGGCGCCGATCACCCGTCCGTCGGTGAACGAGACGGCGGCGGGACCGTCCCAGGCCTCCATCAGGCACTGGTGATACGCGTAGAAGCCGAGGAGCTCCGGCGGCAGATCCGTGCGCCCAGCGGTCGCCTCGGGGATCATCATCATGATCGCATGCGGCAGCGAGCGGCCGCCGAGGACGAGCAGCTCGAGCACGTTGTCGAGCGTCGCCGAATCGGAGCCGCCGGCCTGCACCACCGGGAGAACCTTCGCGAGATCCTCGCCGAACAACTCCGACGCAAGCTGCGACTCACGTGCTCGCATCCAGTTGATGTTGCCGCGTACCGTGTTGATCTCGCCGTTGTGGGCGATCATCCGGTAGGGATGTGCGAGCTCCCAGCTCGGGAACGTGTTCGTCGAGAAGCGGGAGTGGACGAGCGCGAGGGCCGACTCCGTGCGCGCGTCCCCGAGATCGGGGAAGTAGCCACGCAGCTGCGTCGCCGTGAGCATTCCCTTGTAGACGATCGTGCGGGAAGAGAAGCTCGGGACGATCGCGTCCGACCCGAGCTCGAGCTCGAAGCGGCGGCGAATCACGTAGAGCTTCCGCTCGAAGGCGTCCTGATCGTCCGCGACGGCGCCACCGGCCGCGACGAACAGCTGCCGGATCACCGGCGCCGCGGCACCCGCTGTGACGCCGACAAAGGTCGGGTCGACCGGCACGTCGCGCCAGCTGACGAGCCGCTGGCCCTCCTCCTCGACAAGACGGGCGAGATGCTGCTCGAGCTCGCTGCGCCGTGCCTCGTCGACGGGCAGGAAGCACATCGCGACGCCGTACCGCCCGGACTCGGGGAGAGGCTCGTCGAGGACGGTACGGAAGAACGCGTCGGGCAGCTGGAGCAGGATGCCGGCACCGTCGCCCGTGTCCGCATCGGCACCCGTTGCGCCCCGGTGCTCGAGGTTCTCGAGCGCCTGCAGCGCACGCTCGACCGTCTCGTGCTGCGGTATCGCGTCGAGCCGCGCGACGAATGCGACGCCGCACGCATCGTGCTCGTAGTCGGCCGAGTAGAGCCCGGTGTCCGCCCCTCGCACCGCGCTCATCGCGCCCTCCCTCCGTGGGGATGACTCATCGCCGGCCTCGAGATCCGTGAGTTCGCGCGCACACAGCCTCCTCGGCTTACCGGTGTCGAGTGCGGGCGCGAACGTCAAGCATGCTTCAAAGAATAAAGCAACGGGACAGCAGGCGACGCACACAAGGCCGGCGACGGGGGAAACAGGGGCCGAAAAACAGGCCTGAACACCGCAGCCTCGACGGTACGATAGCCGGATGGGCGCATCGATCCTGGCTGACCCCGCAAGAGGGCGAACGCTTACGTTTCGCGGCACCGCTTACCCGGTGCTCCTGCCAAAGATCCGCGACCCGCGGCTCCGCATCGCGGCCGTTATCACCTCGCTGCAAGTCATCGGCCAGACCGCCTTCGGATTCGAGCTCTCGATCGCCCAGATCCTCGTTGCGCTGCTCACCTGCGCGGTGCTCGAGCTCGGGATCACGTTTCACCGGCGGCGCGTGATCATGTGGCCCGCGAGTGCACTCCTGACGGGGAACGGGATCGCCTTCGTACTCCGGGTGCCCGGAACCGAGCACGGGGACTGGTGGAGCATGAAGGGGTGGTGGATCTTCGCCGGCACAGCGACAGTCGCGATTCTCTCCAAGCACCTGATCCGCTTCCGTGGCCACCACTTCCTCAACCCGTCGAACTTCGCTCTCGTCCTCTGCTTCGTGCTGCTTGGGTCGACACGTGCCGATCCGCTCGCCCTCTGGTGGGGGCCGATGTCCCCGTGGATGATGCTCGCGCTCGGGGTCATCCTCTTTGGTGTTTTCAGCGTTCTGATCCGGCTCAACCTGCTTGCCATCGCCGCCACGTTCTGGATCACGTTCGCGATCGGCATCGGCGTGATCGCTGCCGCCGGTCACGAGATGACTGCGCGCTGGCACCTCGGGCCGATCACGGGCTTCGAGTTCTGGCGCGTGCTCGTCTTCTCACCCGAGGTGCTCATCTTCCTCTTTTTCATGATCACCGACCCGAAGACCACACCGTCTGAAGGCCGCGAGCGCCGCATCTACGCCGTCGCGATCGGGCTCCTCGCCGTCCTCCTGATCGCGCCGACGACGACGGAGTTCTGGACGAAGGTAGCGCTCCTCGCTGCGTTGACGATCGTCTGCGCATCGCGTCCGCTGCTCGCACTACTCTCACCGCGTTTCGCGCCGATGTTCACCTCACCGAGGCGGCCTGTTCTCGGCGCGCTCGCGGTCGGCGGGGTAGTCGCGTTCGCGGGACTGCTCGTCCTCGCAGGGCTTCCGGCTCGACCGAGCGCCGCGTTCGCAAGCCCCGCGGCAACCGGAGTGCTCCCTCCCGCGACGATTCTCCCCTCGAAAGGTGTCGCAACCGAGCTGAATGCAGAAACTGCGCGCCAGATCACCGCGGATCTCGTCGCCAACTTCAAGCTCGAGGCGACGGCACTTCGCAATCGTGACAAGAGCGTCGCCGCTACCGCAGCAGGCGGCGAGCGGCTCCAGGGGCTCTGGCAGCAGATCGGCCTCGCGAGCAATCGCGCGCTCATCGTCCCGGAGCGCCGTGTCGAAAGCCTGGAGCTCAACCTCGAGCCGGCCGTGAGCCAGTCGCCTCCCCTCGTGATAGCCACCGTGACGGGCACCGAGCGGTTACTCACGGTTGAGGGAAGCCCGCCAACCGTCGCCTTCACCGGCTCGAGGACGCCCTTTACGCGAACGCTCGAACTTCAACTCGATCGGGGCCGCTACGTGATCGTTGGCATGCGGGGAGGGACACCCGAAGCGGCAGCCGCAGGTGCATCGACGCAGCTCGCCTCATCCGGTCTCGGGGGAATCCAGCTCGAGAACGTGGCTCCGCAGGTCGGGATCGACTTCCAGCAGAGCGCCTTCCGTACCCCACAGACGACGGATGCGATCGGGATGATGGGCGGCGGAGTCTGCTGGGTCGACATCGACAATGACGGCTGGCTCGATCTCTTCGCGGTCAACTCGTACTCCGACCTCGATTACGGCTACTGGCTCGAGCACGGCGGACAGCCGCGAAGCGCACTCTTCAGGAACCGGGACGGCCGCTTCACCGACGTGAGCCGCACGTCGAAGGCCGGGATCCGGATCCGAGGGAACGGCTGCGTCGCCGGCGACTTCAACGGCGACGGCTTCAACGACATCTACGTGACCGCGGCCGGCAACGACGCACTCCTCTGGAACGACGGCAAGGGCCACTTCGCGGAGGGTGCCCGCGCGGCCGGAATCACCGCCTGGGGCTGGCATTCCGGGGCGGCGATCGGAGACGTGAACGGCGACGGACGACCCGACCTCTTCGTTGCCGGCTACACGAACGTGAACGCCTTGATCCCCGGATCGTCGTCGGGGTTCCCGAACGATCATCTTGGTGTTCGCGACCTGCTCTATCTCAACCTCGGAAACGACCGGCGCGGCTACGCCCGGTTCCGCGAGGTCGGCGAGAGGGCAGGCATCGACACGCGCGTCGAGCACGGGCTCGGAGCGGTCTTCACCGACATCGACAACGACGGTCGCCTCGATCTCTACGTCGCAAACGACGCGAATCCGAACCGCCTCTACATGAACGTCCCGGGGAATCGCAACGGCCTCGGCTTCCGACTCGAGGAGCGCTCAGGGCGCTTCGGTGTTGGCGACCCGAACGCCGGGATGGGAATCGCTGCCGCCGACTACAGCGGAGACAGCCGCACGGACCTTCTCGTGACCAACTCCCACAAGCAGCTCCACGCCGTCTTCCGGAGCGACGGCGCGAACGGCGTGGGCCGGGCGTTCAGCGACGCGCGCTCCGATATCGCAGGGGCGTTCGACACGACTCTGGCCGGTTGGGGGGCATCGTGGGTCGATCTCGACCTCGACGGCAATCTCGACCTCGCGCTTGCGAACGGGTCGATCCCGGTCGAGGGCCTGATGAAGAGCGCCGAGCCCGTGCAGGTCTTCGAGAACCTGACCGGACATGACCGGCCGGGACAGTTCGCGGATGCGACCCGGGTCGTGGGGCTTGCTGCCGCCCCGCGCGTCATCGGTCGTGGCCTCGCCGCCGCCGACTACGACAACGACGGCAGCATGGACATCGCCGTCGGCTCGATCGGCGGCAAGCTCATGTTGCTCCGGAACACCGGCGCCAAGGGCAACTGGCTGGTCGTGAAGCCCGCACGGTTTGCGCCCGGGACGGTCGTGACGGCAGTCCTGCCGAACGGACGTCGGCTCGTGCAGGAGCTGAAGGCCGGAAGCAGCTACCTCTCCTCGGAAGATCCGCGCGCGCACTTCGGCCTGGGTCGCGAGAAGACCGTGAGCGAGCTGATCATTCGCACACCGGGAGGACGTGAGCGGCGACTGACGGACGTGCGGGCCAATCAGGTCCTCGACCTCGCGCGCTGAGGTGCCAGGCGCGCGGTGGCCGATCAGGCTCCTGGCTAAAGCCAGGCGCCGAGCGACGGGCGCGGCCGGGCTGCCAGGCTTCAGCCTCGCGGCGGAACGGCCCTCCGTCCCGCCGAGCTACATCCCCATCGCGTGGTAGCCCGAGTCGACGTACAGCATCGTCCCGGTCACGTTCACGGCGTCATCGGAGAGGAGGTACGCGGCGGCACCACCGACGTCGTCGGCGGCGATGTGGCGATGGAGCGGCGCACGCTGCTCGAACATCTCCTCCATCGTCGTGAAGCCTGAGATCGAGCGTGCGGAGAGCGTTCGCACAGGCCCCGCCGAGACGGCGTTGATCCGGATCCCGCTCTCACCGAGATCCCAAGCGAGGTGGCGCACGCATGCGTCGAGCGTGGCCTTCGCAACACCCATCACGTTGTAGTGCGGCACTGCCCGGACACCGCCGAGATAGGTCATCGTCACCATGGAGCCCCCTCCGCGCGCCTGCATCAGCGGCTCAGCAGCCTTCGCGCACGAGACGAGCGAGTAGGCGGAGATGTCGACCGCCATCCAGAAGCGATCGCGCGGCGTGTCGATGAACCGGCCCTCGAGATCCTCTGCGGCAGCGTAGGCGACGGAGTGCACGAGGAGATCGAGGCCACCACCGAATGCCTCACCTGTCTCGGCAAAGACCCGGGCCACATCCTCCTCGGAGCGGACGTCGCACTCGGTCACGAGCTTCGCATCGACCGACTCGGCGAGCTCGCGGACGCCCTTCTCGATCCGCTCCCCCTGGAACGTGAATGCGAGGTCGGCGCCCTCCTCGTGGAGGCGCTTGGCGATCGCCCACGCGATCGATCGCTTGTTGGCGACGCCCAGGATAAGCGCCTGCTTGCCCTCGAATCTCCCGGCCATGCGACGATCCTAGCTGCTTCCCCCGGAGTGACGTTCTGTCCGGCGCGGAACCGCACCGAGGGGAAAGTCGCTTAGATTTCAGGATCCCCCTTGGCATTTCGTAGAGATCTTGGCGTCCCATAAATATCTAGACAGTCTAGATGAATAAGAGTATGCTGAGAGCCATGATCTGGCAACTTCAGACCGCGAAGCAGAAGCTCTCCGAAGTCGTCGATCGAGCCGTCAGCGAGGGCCCGCAGACGATCAGTCGCCACGGCCGGGAGACGGCAGTGCTCGTCTCCGTGCAGGACTACCGCCGGCTGACGGGCGACGACGGCTTCAAGGACTACCTCCTTTCCGGGCCGACACTCGATGGACTCGATCTCGAGCGGCCACCTGACCTTCCCCGCCCGGTCGAGCTCGACGGCTGAGTGGCGTTCCTTCTCGACACCAACGTGGTCTCCGAACTCCGGCGTCCGCGCCCCGACCCGCACGTCAGAGAATGGCTCGGACGCGTTGCGTCCGTCGACCTTCATCTGAGCGTGCTCGTGACGGGGGAGATCCGTCGCGGCGTCGAGCTCCTGCGACCCCGGGAGCCAGAACGGGCGGCGTCGCTTGACGAGTGGCTCGAGGGACTCGTGATCGCGTACGGAGACCGGCTGCTCCCGGTCTCCGCCTCGGTCGCGGATGCGTGGGGACGCCTCTCGAGCCTCCGGCCGCTGCCGGTGGCCGACGGGCTCATGCTCGCAACCGCAAAGGTGAACGGCCTCACGCTCGTCAGTCGCGAAGCTGCAGCACTTTCCGACCTCGGCGTGTCGACGTTCAGTCCCTGGAAGGCGCTCAAGGGCGACGGCCCGGCGACGTGATCGCGGCGTGACGCTTCCACCCGCGCTGCAGACCGGTATCGAGGAGCTCGTCCACGGGATCACCCCGAAGGAGCTCGAGCGCTCGGCTCTCTCTCTCTCCGATGCGTACCGCACGGGAGGATCGTCGGCGTCGCGGGCCGCGCGGACGCCGGGTGATGTGGCCGCCTATCTGGCCACCCGCGCGCCTGCGACCTACGCTGCCGCGGCAGACGTGTTCGCACGGATTCGCGAGCTCCGTCCCGATTGGAACCCGACGTCGGTGCTCGATCTCGGTGCGGGTCCCGGGATCGCAAGCTGGGCTGCCGCCGAGGCGTGGCGCCAGGTCGCAGCCGTCACGCTCGTCGAGGCGGAGGCGGAGATGGCACGCGCGGGTCGGACGCTCGCGAGGACAGGGCCCGAGGCGTTGCAGGAGGCGAGCTGGGTCGTGAGCGACGCCCGAGCACCCGGCACCAGGGCAGATCTCGTCGTCGCCTCGTATGTGATCGGCGAGCTGACATCGCCCGCGCTCGACGAGCTCGTTCGCGAGGCATGGACGCGAACCAGCGACACGCTCGTGATCATCGAACCCGGCACGACGGCGGGCTACCGACGAACGCTTGCTGCGCGCGACGCCGTGATCGCGGTAGGTGGCTCGACCCTCGCGCCGTGCCCCCACGATGCCCCCTGCCCGCTGCCGGACGACGACTGGTGTCACTTCTCGGTGCGCCTGCCGCGCAGCCGAACGCACCGAATCGCGAAGGACGCCGAGCGGGGCTTCGAGGACGAGAAGTTCTCCTACGTCGTGCTCTGCCGCGAACCACACCCCCGGGCGGCGGCACGGGTGCTCCGGCGCCCCGACCTCCGCCCCGGACACGTCGTGCTCGATCTGTGCACGCCCTCAGGCCTCGAGCAACGGACGGTCTCACGGAAAGACGGGGACGCGTATCGGGCGGCCAAGAAGGTCAGCTGGGGCGGAACCCAGGCGACCGCCTGAAGGCGGCGACCCGGGTTGCGTCGTGCCATAGCCTCCGTATCTCCGTTACGTTGACGTGATGAAGCGCGTCGCCGTCATCACGGGAGCATCGTCCGGGATCGGCGAGGCAATCGCCCGCAGGCTCACCCGCGAGGGATGGGCGTGCGTCCTCGTTGCGCGCCGGGAGGAGAGGCTGCGCGCTCTCGCCGACGAGATCGGCGCGGAAATCGAGGTCTGTGACGTGGGAGACAGGGCAGCAGTCGAGGCGCTCGCAGCGCGCGTCCTCGAACGCCACCCCACGCTCCACCTCCTCGTCAACAACGCCGGCATGCCCGCGCGCGGAACCTTCCTCGACGTCGACCTCGATCTCGTCGAGGAGGTGATGCGGGTCAACTACCTCGGCGGTGTCTGGTGCTCGAGGATGCTTCGGCCCGGACTCGAGGCTGGGGCGAAGGCCGGAGGGGCGCACATCGTGAACCTCGTCTCGGTCGCGGGCACCGTCTCGTTTGCACCCGCGGGCGCCTATGCCGCCTCGAAGCATGCGCAGCTCGCGTACTCGCGGTCACTCGGTGCCGCATTGCGCGACTCGGGCATCCAGGTGCACTCGGTTCTCCCCGGCTTCGTCGAGACCGAAGGCTTCCCACAGAAGAAGGTGCTCAAGAGCCGCCTCCTCCGGTCGTTCGTGATCGAGGCGGACGACGTGGCGAACACGGTCGTGAAGGCGATCGAGAAAGGGAAGAGCGAGTGTGTCGTTCCCTGGTTTCCCTACCGCTTCGTCGGCATTGCCCAGGCGGTCGCACCGGGCCTCGTCGCACGATTCGTCGGGATGTCAGCGCATCGGGGCGAATCGGTCTGACCGGGCGACAGGCTGAAGCTGTCGCCGCTAGTGAACCAGGCCACCGCGCTTGCGCGCCACGTACCACCCGACCTCGACGTCGTAGACCGCACCCGGCGCCATGCCACCCACACGCCGCCGCTCGTCGCCCTCGAGGCCAACGAGATCGAGGTAGCGCTCGAGGTTTCGCTGCTCCGGTGCGATCTCGTTCGTCAGCACCTCGAGGTCGTTGGCGTCCATGTAGCCCCGGATGTCCTGATCAGGCAAGAGGCGAGTGTGCGAGGGGTCTCGCGCCCGCTCGAAACGATCGGTCTCGGCCGAGACCACAGGGTCGACGTATCCGAGCTGATCGACGAGAAGAATCCGGCCGCCCGGGCGCGTGACCCGCGCGAGCTCCGAGACGACGAGTTCGGGTCGACGCGCGTGATGGAGAACCCGCATGCAGCCCACGATGTCGAATGAGCCGTACTCGAACGGCAGCGCCGTGGCATCGCCGACGACCAGCTCGCAGTTCGCCGGGGCGATCTCGCGGCCTGCCGCGACGAGATCCTCGGAGAGATCGACCCCGACGACGCTGCGAACGAGTGGCGCAATCGCACATGCGAAGGCTCCCGCCCCACAGCCGCTGTCGAGCACGCGCTCGTTCCCGTCGAGCGGGGCAAGGAGCTGCTGCACGCGATCCCGCAGGGCTGCGGATCGCTCTTCCTGCATGGCCACGCGATATCCAACGACGTCACTCATCGACGATCACACGCTCCGATCGGGTGGCCCGTGAGACGATCCCACAGGCGATTTCGTAAGGAATGGTGCCAGAGACGTGCGCGTGCTCCTCCATGATCACTCCCTCGCCGACGAGCGTGACCCGATCGCCGGCCTCCGCCGCAGCCGGGAGGGCGATCGCGATCGCGTCCATGGAGACGGTTCCGATGACGACGGCCCGCGCTCCCGCAACGACAACCTCGGTGCCGGACATGTTCCGCCGAAACCCATCCGCGTACCCGACGGGGACGATCCCGATGCGGGTCGGCCGGGAGGCGACGAAACGCCGCCCATACCCGGTCGACTCGGCCGGTCCGAGCGTCTTCACGAGGGCAACCGCCGACTCCCAGTGCAGCGCCGGCCGCAGCCCGTTCTCGGCGGCATCGGTGCCGAAGGGCGAGATACCGTAGAGCGCGATCCCACAGCGGACAGCGTCGAGGTGAGCATCGGGATAGAGAAGCGTGCCGGCGCTGTTTGCGATGTGCCGCTGCAGATGTGCCAACGGCGCCGTCGCCTCGAGAAAACGCGCAAGTTGCACCGCGGTGAAAGCGGAATCCGTGTCGGCGGAGGCGAAGTGGCTCATCACGCCGACAACGCCGGAGCCGGGCGCCACGATCTCGGAGAGTCCCCACCTCCCCATGCCCGTGTCGAGCTTGAGATGCACGGGCACGCCTTCCGGAATCTCGGCGGTCGACACGCCCAGCTCGAGACGGGCCTCGCGCACGACGGCGAGGTCTGCCGAGCCGGTGGCACCGAGGATGAGGATCCTGGCCTCGGGAAGCGCGGATCGCAGCTCCAACGCCTCCGCCACCGTCGCGACGCACAGCGCCGCGGCCCCCTCCTCGAGGGCAACCCGCCCCACGTCGGTTGCGCCATGGCCGTAGCCATCTGCCTTGACCACGGCCCAGAGCTCAGCGCCGGCGAGGAGTCCTCGCAACGTACGAACGTTGTGGCGGATCGCCGCGAGGTCGATCGTGATCAGCGAGCGATGCATGGATTCCATTCTCCCGGTCACACGTCGACCGTCAGGCCGTCCCAGGCGAAGGTCACGTTGCGACCCTCGCTCCGCAGCCGCTCCTCGACCTGGACAAGCTCTCCATACGAGATGCAGTCCATCTCCTCGACGTGACTGAGGACGACCCGTCCAGCCTCGAGCGCATCGACGATTGCGATCGTCTCGGCGAATGTCGCCTCGAAGCTGAGCACGGGATGCTCCTCGTGGATCAATCGTTCACCGGTGAAGAGATCGAACTCGCAGATGCCCATAGGGATCACCGCCACGTCGCAGCGCTTGATCTCATCGGTGGGAACCCAGCCGTTGAGCTCATCCATCGCCACGAGCAACCGCCGGGCGCCGTCGGTCAGCTCGAAAGCGTAGACGTAGTCCTCGGCGAGCCGAAACGGCCGCACGATGACGCCGTCGATGTCCACCGTCTCTCCGTCGGAGAGCTCGTGAATCCGAATCCAGCCTCGCTCGCGCATGAACTCGAGATGCTCCATGCTGCCGAGCCATCTGCGGAAGTCGACAGCGACCTGTTGCGGGAGATAGACATCGGTGACGAGCGGCTGCTTGGCCTCGCGCGGCCACGTGCGAAAGTCTCCGTTCCGCGTCTCCCAGACGCGCTTCCCCATCGTGTGGTCGGGATGCCAATGGGAGTAAAAGCACGCCGCGATCTCACCGATCCCTGACCGTTCGAGCTGGAACTTCGACTCCTCTGGCGTGTCGAAGACGATGTTCGGTCCTTGGACGAACGTCGACGGCCCGGTGCGCATGGAGCGTCCACCGATCTCGCGCGCCTCGGCACACACACGGCATTGACAGCCGGGACGAGGGATCGTCGCCGCGCCACCGGAGCCCAGGATCTCGATCCTCACGCTCTCGAGGCTACCAACCGGTCGTCGAGGGGCCGGTCAGCTGAGCACCGACGGGAGCTTCGCAACGACGTCACTCGCAATGAGGCCCGCCTGATCCGGAACGGCTGCAGCTGCGAGCCCGTGCGCCGTCGCGGCCGCAGCCGATGCGGTCACGGGATCGAGCCCCTTGGCGAGGAACGCGGCGATGATGCCCGTGAGCACGTCGCCGGTGCCGGCGGTCGCGAGCGACGGCGGGCCTGACTCGCAGACGACCAGAGCGCTGTTGGGAGCCTGCACGATCGTGTCGGCTCCCTTCAGCACGACGACCGCACGAAACAGCTCGGACGCCGCTTTCACTGCCTCGAGGCGGTGCGCGTCGACCCAGGCGGAGTCCTTGCCGATCAGGCGCGCGAGCTCACCGGCGTGAGGGGTCAGGACGGTCGGGTGAGACCGTGTCACAGGTCGAAGCTCGAACAGCGCGTCGGCGTCGACGACAACCGGAAGCTCGAGTACCTCGAGGAGCCGGGCGACGAGCGCGTGCGCCTCGGCACTGCGCCCGAGCCCCGGACCGATTGCGACCGCGTTCGCGCGCTCGGCTTCGGCCAGGACCGACTCCGCAGCGTCGCCCCAGTCGAAGCCGCGCTTCACCGGCTCGAGCGCGAGCGCCTCGACCGCCGGGAGGCACTCTCGCGGGACGGCGAGCGTGACGTAGCCGGCATCGGAGCGAAGCGCCGCCTGGGCGGTGAGAACGGGAGCGCCCGTCGTCCCGGGAGACCCACCGACGACAAGCACCGACCCCGACGTGAACTTCGAGTCGCGCGCGGCGCGCAGCGGGACGCTCCGAAGCAGGGCCGGCGTCGCGCGACGCACACGGGTCGCTGCCGGCCCGAGGCCGATGTCGGCGATCACGATCTCCCCCGCGTGAAACCTCCCGGGCGCAACGTGAAGCCCGACCTTGCTCCCGTGGAACGTGACGGTCAGCGCCGCGCGCACGGCAACACCTGCGACCTCGCCTGTCGAGGCATCGACCCCCGAGGGCAGATCCACGGAGATGACCGGGTGTCCGCAGGCGTTGATGCGCTCGATCAACGCCGCGGCATCGGGCCGTGGCGCCCCGTGGAAGCCCGTTCCGAAGAGCGCGTCGATGACGACGTCGCACCCTTCGACCGCGTCCGTCTCGACGGCGTCGAGGCCCGCCTCGCGTAGAAGCCGAGCAGCAATGCGTCCGTCTCCCCCGTTCGCGCCGCTTCCGCAGACAACCGCAAAGCGCCGAGCGTGAGGAAACACGCGACGCGCCTCGTGCGCGACCGCCGCACCCGCCCGCTCCATCAGCTCCGGAGCGGAGCCGGGGAAGCCCGGGTATGTCTCCTCTGCGGCGCGCATCTCCGCCGCCGTGTAGAGCCACTCGAATCCGGACTCGGCCACCTCACGCTCCGAGCTGCACGACGCACGAGGCGCCTGCCATCGTGTGCGAGTGAGTCAGCGAGACGTCGATCTCGCGCATCCCGACCCGCTCGGCGTACCCGGCAGTGCGGCCCGTCAGGGTCACGCCCGGCTTCGGCGGGCCGACGATCTCGATGTCCTTCCAGGTGAACCGAACCCCGCAGCCGAGCGCCTTGCCGACGGCCTCCTTGCCGCAGAACCGGGCCGCGTAGCTCTCGGCGGGGTTGCGTCTCGTCTCGCAGTAGTCCTGCTCTGCCTTCGTGAAGCACCGGTCGCGGAAGCCTGGTCGTTCGAGCGCCCGCACGATTCGCTCGATCTCGATCAGGTCGGTGCCGATCTTGACGGTCATCGAGCGCCCCGGAGCCTAGAGCGACCGCTCGAGCCACTCGGGGAAGTGCGCGAGCGAGCTGAGCACGATCTCGGGCACGAGACCGGAGGACTCGAGCGTCTCGGGCCGGAACTTGCCGGTGCGCACGAGTGCCGTCCGCATTCCAAAGCTTTGTGCTCCACGTACATCGGCCTCGAGGTCGTCGGTGACCATCCAGGTCAGCTCGGGCTGTGCTCCGAGCGCGTCGAGCGCGGCGGCGAAGTAGGCAGGGCTCGGCTTTCCGAGAATCGTCGCGTCGACGCCCGTCGCGTACTCGAGTCCCGCGACGAATGCCCCGGCGTCGAGCAACGGGCCGCGACTCGTCTGCCACCACTTGTTCTTGTGCAGGCAGTACAGATCGGCACCCATCTGCAGCTCCGCGAAGGCGCGGCCGAGGTTCATCCATGAGAACACCTGATTCGGTTCCGTCGTCTCGTCACACCCGCCGAGCAGCACCGCGTCGGCGCGGTCGCCGACGAGCTCGATTCCTTCCAGGTCGGGCAGGATCGCTCCCATCGTGAGCGCCAGAACACGCTTGCCGGCAAGCTCGCGCGCAGCGGCCCGTGGCGTCGTCTGGAGCTCGTCGTCCTCAAGGTCGAAGCCGAGCAGGCGCAGCTCCTCGGCGAGCACCGCGCGCGGACGCGTCGAGTTGTTCGTGACGAAGCGGAGCGAGTGGCCCTGCTCGCGCAAGCGAGCGACCGCTTCCACCGCGCCCGGGATGGGCTCGCCGGAGACATGGAGGACGCCGTCGACATCGAGCAGGATGCATGCCACGGCGGTCATTCTCCCAGAAGAAGGGCGTCCGCGACAGAGCGTCCGCGCCCGATCGCGCTACCGTCTGCGCATGGCGCACGATCATCACCACGGTCACTCCCACGCGGCTTCGAGCAGCTCCCTGCGCTCGTTGACGATCGCGCTCGTTCTCAACGCCGCTTACACGCTCGTGGAGGTGATCGCCGCGATCCTTACGGGCAGTCTCTCGCTGCTTGCCGACGCGGGTCACAACCTCTCGGACGTGGTCGCGCTGGCCGTTGCTGCGGGGGCCGTCATGCTCGCGCGCCGGCCCACGACCCCGAACCGGAGCTTTGGGTTCAAGCGGGCGGAGATCCTGGCTGCGCTCTTCAACGCGGTCTCGTTGATCGTGATCGCGCTGATCGTGTTCGTCGGGGCTGCGCGTCGGTTCGCGGATCCTGCGTCGGTGCCCGGGGGCTGGCTCATCGTGATCGCGAGCATCGGCCTGCTCGTCAACGCAATCGGGGCGGCGGCGGTCTTCCGTCGTGGCGGCGAGGACATCAACCTTCGCGCGGCCTACGTTCACCTCGTCGGCGACGCCCTTGGCTCGATCGCGGTCATCGTCACCGGCATCGTGATCGTCACGACGGGATGGCGGTACGCCGATCCGATCATGGGCGTCCTGATCGGGATCTACCTGATCGTCAGCTCCTTCGGGGTGCTGAAGGAGTCGGTGCTCGTGCTCCTCGAGTCGACGCCACGCGGGCTCGACGCAGAGGAGATCGGGCGGGCGCTCGTCACTCAGCCCGGGGTCGTCGAGGTGCACGATCTCCACGTCTGGCAGATCACGAGCGGCTTTCCGTGCCTCTCGGCGCACGTTCTCGTGCGCGAGGGCGACGATTGTCACGGGATCCGCCGAGCGAGCGAGCACATGCTGAAGGAGCGGTTCTCGATCACGCACACGACGCTTCAGGTCGACCACGACCACGACGACGCACTGCTCACGATCTCGCCACCGGTGCGGTCGTGAGCGACGACGACCGCACCAGTCGTCGAGTGACGCGCTCCGTCCTCCTCCCACTCTCGGAGATCGAGCTTCGCGTCTCCCGGTCGAGTGGCCCAGGAGGGCAGCACGCGAACAAGACAGAATCGCGGGTCGAGGCCGTCTTCGATGTCGCGGCGTCGACCGCCCTCAGCGACGTGCAGAAGCAACGCGTGATCAGGAAGTCCGGCCCGATCATTCGGGCCGTCGCACAGGACGAGCGAAGCCAGCTCCGCAATCGCGAGCTCGCGGTCGAGCGGGTCGTCGCGCGGTTGGCCGAGGCGCTTCATGTCGAGCGCAGGCGCGTCCCGACCAAGCCGTCGCGTGCCGCGCAGGCCAAGCGGGTGGAGACGAAGAAGCGGCGTGGTGAGACGAAGAAGCTCCGCCGGGTCGACGACCGTGAGTGACCTTGCGCCTGCGGCCGTCCAGCCGCTCCTCCGCGGGTCGTTCGGCGAGCCGTATCTCTACGCGGCAGAGATCGCGTCGACGCAGGACGTTCTCGCCGGTAGCGACCGTCCGCACGGTGCGGTCGCGGTCGCAGAGCACCAGACCGCCGGCCGCGGACGCTCGGGGCGGCGCTGGGACGATGCGAAGTCGACGGCGCTTCTGTTCTCGGTTCTCCTGCGGACGCCCGCGGGAGCAGCGCTGCCGCAGCTCTCGCTCGTAGCCGGGTTGGCGGTCGCCGCCGCTCTCGAGGGCGAGTGCTCGGTTCCGGCGATGGTCAAGTGGCCAAACGATGTGCTCGTCGAGGGCCGCAAGGTCGCGGGGATCCTGCTCGAGGCGTCCGGCTCCGCGGTCGTCTGCGGGATCGGGATCAACGTCAACCAGAGTGAGGGAGGGCTCCCACCCGAAACGCGGCTGCCCGCAACGTCGCTGCGCATCGCAACGCGGCGCACGTACGACCGGGGAGCCTTGCTCGCTGCGGTTCTCACCGAGCTCGAACGCCACTACGACGCCTGGCTCGTCAGTGGTCTCACGGGTCTGCTCGGCGAGCTGGAGCCGCGCAACGTCCTTCGGGGTCTCAGGGTACGGGTCGGTGACCGAGCCGGGACGGCGGGTGCGATCGCTCCGGACGGGAGACTGACGCTCGTGCTCGACCGCGGCGATGTCGTCCTCGTCGAGAGCGGCGAGGTCGAGCTCGGACAGGGCGCAACCCTGGCAACCGGCTGAAGCCGGCCACCGCGCGCGGCGCGCCCCGGCGCCAGCAGGAGGTGGGACGCGCGGAGGGCGACCTTCCGGGGCAACGGATGGCACGCGCGTCGGGCTTCAGCCCGACGCGCGAACGACAGACGACAAGCCCCTTTTAGACTGCTCCATGCTAACCCCGGGCCACGAGCGCCGCCCACTCCCCGGGCGTGTTCGCGTTCGCTGAGGCGTTCAGCCGCGGGTCGGCGGCATCGAGCTCGGGGTCGGAGATCAGTTCCCACTCGCCCACCTGGCGCACCGCGCAGGTCCGCGGGATGTCCCTGAGGCCGCCGGCACCGTCGTCGAGGAGCGCCCGCACCCTCGGAGCGATCCGCACGCGATAGGCCGCGAGGAGCGGCTGCGAGCGACCGCCGATCGTCGGCACAACGGCGTCGTCGCCCCTGTGGAGCGTCCGGACGACGGCGCGGACGAACGCCGGGTGAAGCAGCGGCGTGTCGACGCCGCACGCGAACGCAACGTCGGCCTTCCCTTCCAGCGCAACGAGCCCCGTATAGAGCGCAGCGAGCGGCCCGTCGTAGGCGACCGGGTCGTCGACGACGATCGCATCGAGCGGCGGCAGCTCCTGCCCCGGCGCTCGCACGACGCAGACCGGCCCACCCCCGACGCCGTCGCGCACCACTTCGACTGCGTGCTCGATCGCCGTCAGCCCGTGCCAGTCGAGCAGCGCCTTGGACTGCCCCATCCGGCTCGATCGTCCGCCCGCGAGGACGACCGCTCCCACCGTCATCTCAGAGCTCTCAGTCTCGCTTGCCGGCCTGGACGTGCTGGAAGCCGAAGCGCCCCTTGATGCAGAGATTGCCGCGCGTCACGTCGTGATCGTCCGGGCTCGTGACCTTGACGATCGTGTTGTCCTGCACGTGGAGCTCGAGGGTGCAACCGACACCGCAGTACGGGCAGATCGTCTGCGTCATGGTCTGGTCGTCCTCCCGCCAGTTGCCGTCCTCGCGCAGCTCGTGCTCGGAGCGGAACATCAAGGCCCCCGTGGGACAGACCGCGATGCAATTGCCGCAGTAGACGCACGCCGACTCGGGCAGCTCGGCGACGTACTCGGTCGAGATGCGCGCATCGAAGCCGCGGCCCGCGACGTGGATCGCGAACGTGTTCTGGAACTGCTCGCCGCAGGCGTCGACGCACTTGTAACAGAGGATGCACTTCGAGTAATCGCGCACGTACAGCTCGTTGTCGATCTTGATCGGCGCGTAGACCGTTGCAGCGGTCTGGCCGTCCGGCTCAACGTGATGGCCGGTTCGCTTGCGGTCACGATCGGCGTCCGGCGGCGCGGGCGGGCCGAACCGCTCGGGCTCCGCGTCGTAGCGCTCCAGGTAGCCCGGGATCACGTCGGTGGTCGAGAGGTCGACCGACGACGCGAGCAGCTCCAGCACCATCTTGCGCGAGTGACGCACACGTTCGGAGTCGGTCTGCACCTTCATCCCGGCCTCGGCCTTGCGCGAGCAGGCGGGAGCGAGCACGCGCGCACCCTCGACCTCGACGACGCACACGCGACACGCGTTCGCAGGTTCGAGCGTGTCGCCATAACACAGGGTCGGCGTGTCGATCCGAAGCCGCCGGCAGGCGCCGAGGATCGTCTCGCCCTCGAAGACGCGCACCGACTGCCCATCGATCTCGAGCTCGATCATCCGCTTCGGTGCAAGCAACTCGCTCACGAGAACACCCCCAGCCGTCCGATCGCAGATTCGATCGCGCTCGATGCCGTCTGCCCGAGGCCGCAGATCGAGGCGTCGCGCATGCACTGCCCCACCTCCGCGATCACGGCGAGCTCGGTCGCGACACCGCCGCGCGTCTTCCCCGAGACGAGGCGTGCGAGCGCCTCCTGCTGGCGGACGGTGCCGACACGGCAGGGAACGCACTGGCCGCACGACTCGTTACGGAAGAAGGCGGCGAGGCGCATGAGGAGTCGCGGCATGTCGACGGTCTCGTCGAGCACGAGCACGACCCCGGAGCCGAGTGTCGTCTTCGCCTCTCGCACCGCCTCGAACGTGAGTGGCAGATCGAGCTCGTCGGGTCGGAGGAAGCCGCCGGCCGCGCCGCCCATCAGGATCGTCTGCAGCTCCTTGCCGCCCGCGACCCCGCCCGCGAGGTCGTACAGCTCCCTGAGCGTGGTGCCGAACGGCACCTCGTAGACCCCGGGGCGCTCGACGTGACCGCACACGCAAAACAGCTTCGTCCCGGTCGAGACGTCCGTGCCGGTCTCCGCGTAGACGGGCCCGGAGCGCGACACGAGGTCGAGCACGTTGACGAGCGTCTCGACATTGTTCACCACGGTCGGCTTGCCGAAGAGGCCCTCGACGACCGGGAACGGTGGCTTGTTGCGTGGCTCGCCGCGGTTTCCCTCGATCGACTCGAAGATCGCCGTCTCCTCGCCACAGATGTAGGCGCCGGCGCCCTTGCGGATCTCGATCTCGAAGGAGAAGCCCTCCCCGAGGATGTCATCACCAAGGTAGCCGCGGATCCGAGCCTCGTCGAGCGCCGCTTCGATCGCGTGCTGCGGCTCGGGGTACTCGCCGCGGATGTAGATGAAGCCAAGCTCGCAACCCGTCGCGTAGGCCGCGATCGTCATCGCCTCGATCAACGCGAACGGGTCGCGCTCCATGATGACGCGATCCTTGAAGGTGCCCGGCTCCGACTCGTCGGCGTTGCAGACGAGGTAGTGCGGGCGCGCCGGCTGGCGGGCGACAGCGTCCCACTTGACACCGGTCGGGAAAGCGGCGCCGCCGCGGCCCTGCAGCTTCGAGTCCTTGACCTCGCGGATCACACCTTCCGGGCCGAGCTCGATCGCGCGGCGCAACGCGGCGTAGCCGCCCTGCGCGCGGTACTCGTCGAGGCTCACAGATCGCTCCGAGGCAGCGCGGCGGAGCAGCCGCAGCGACGGATCGCCCGCCTGCGGCAGCACGGTCACGGGGGCCGGGCCCGGGTCGCCGCCGGCGAGGGCGTCGAGCACCGCCGTCGCGGTCGTCAACGCGAGCGTGCGCTCGTGCGGCTGGTCGCCTGCGTCGCTGACGAGTGCTGCCGGGGCGCGATCGCACTGGCCGAGGCAGGGGCTGCGGTACCAGGTCGCGGAGCCGTCGTCGGAGAGCTCGCCCTCGGCACCGAAGCGCTCCTCGATCTGGGCGATCAGGTCGTCGGAGCCGATGCACTTGCAGGCGATGTCCTCGCAGACGTGGACGACGCGCGCCGGCCGGGGCTCGACCGCAAGCATCGCGTAGAACGTGGCGACTCCGTAGACGTCGGCGGGCGGCAACGTCAGCCTGCGACACAGCTCGTTCATCCCGCCGGGACTGACCCAGCCGATGTGCTCCTGCAGCGCCCAGAGTGCGGGTAGCAGCAGGTGGCGGCGCCCGCGGGCAGCGTGGCCGCCGCTCGCCGTGTTCCCTGCGGAACCGTCGAGGCGCTCGCCGCCGTCCCAGCCGTCGACCGAGGGCCCAAGCACGGAGTCGAGCGCCGCACGCTCGGCGGACGTCGGCTCGGCGCCGGGGACGAGGTGGAGATCCACTAGGGTTGCCCGCCGACGGTTGCCGGCTCCGCGATCCCGACCCGTTCCTCGACCTCGGCCGGCTCGATCTTCTCGACCCGAATTGCAGCCGCCTTGAACTCGGCCGTGCCCGACTTCGGGTCGGTGGCGTCGATCGTGAGCTGATTCGTGTCGACCTGATCGGGGAAGTGGAACGTCATGAAGGCGAGCCCCGGGCGAAGTGCGGTGTCGATCCGGACGGGAGCCTCGACGGATCCGCGTCGCGACGAGACACGGGCGATCTCGCCGTCGGCGAGCTCGAGCCGCTTTGCGTCCTCGGGGGAGAGGTCGAGCGACTCACCTCGGTGCAGTGGTGACGAGTAGAGGTTCGTCTGCGCACCGGTGTTGTACGACTCGAGCCGACGGCCCGTCGTGAGCCGGATCGGGTACTCCGCGTCGAGCTGCTCGAACGGGCCGCGCGCCTCGACGACGGTGAACGGCGCAGGAGGACCGACGAGGGGGTCGGCCCAGAGCCGCTCGTGCAGCATCGGCGAGCCGGGATGCGTCTCGTCGGGGCACGGCCACTGCAGGCCACCGTGCTCCTCGAGCCGCTCGTAGCTCATTCCGCCGTGCATCGGCGAGAGCGAGCGCAGCTCGTTCCAAACGTCCTCTGCGACCGGATCCGGCCACGCATGGCCGAGCCGGCGGGCGATCTCGGTGATGATCCACATGTCGTCGCGCGCCTCGCCGGGTGGGTCGAGCGCCTTGCGCACGCGCTGAACCCGCCGCTCGCTGTTCGTCACGGTGCCGTCGGTCTCACACCACGAAGCGGCCGAGGGGAAGACGACGTCGGCCATCTCGGCCGTCTTCGTGAGGACGATATCCTGCACAACGAGGAAGTCGAGCTCCGAGAGGAGCTTGCGCGTGCGGTTGATGTCCGCCTCGGACTGCGCGGGATTCTCTCCGATCACGTAGAGCGTTCGCAGCTCGCCGCGCTCCATCCCGTGGAACATCTGGGTGAGGTGCCAGCCGTAGGTCGGTCGGATCGTCACACCCCAGGCCCGTTCGAACCGTGCCCGCGCCTCGTCGTCGCGCTCGATGTCCTGGAAGCCGGAGAGCTTGTTGGGGATCGCGCCCATGTCGCCGCCGCCCTGCACGTTGTTCTGACCGCGCAGCGGGTTGAGCCCCGAGCCGAAGCGGCCGACGTGCCCGCAGAGGAGCGCCAGGTTGATCAGCGCGAGAACGTTGTCGACGGCGGTGTGGTGCTCGGTGATGCCGAGCGTCCAGCAGATCATGGCGCGGTCGGCGCGAGCGAAGGCATGGGCCGTCTCGCGGATCACCTCGGCGGGAACGCCGGTAAGGCGCTCGCCCTCCTCGAGCGTGAACGGCTCTACCGACTCTGCGTACGCCTTGTACCCCTCGGTGGCGTGGTCGATGAAGGCGCGGTTCGTGAGACCGGCATCGATGATCTCCCGCGCGATCGTGTTCGAGAGCGCGATGTCGGAGCCGACTTCGAGACCGAGCCAGCGGTCGGCCCAGGCGGCCGAAGTCGTACGACGCGGATCCATAACGAAGAGGCGCGCCCCGTTGTGCACGCCCTTGAGCAGGTGGTGGAAGAAGATCGGGTGCGTCTCGCGCGCGTTCGACCCCCAGAGGAGGATCACGTCCGTCTCCTCGATCTCTGCGTAGGACGACGTGCCGCCGCCCGCTCCGAACACCGTCGCCAGACCGACGACGCTAGGGGCGTGTCAGGTTCTGTTACAGGAGTCGATG
>JBKJVI010000060.1:0-3468 GCA_046590225.1 Gaiella sp.
GCGCTACCCGATCCGGGTCAAGCGCTCGGAGCTCGTGCGGCTGTATCTCACGAACCTGACCGAATTCGACCTGATCAACTCGTTCCACCTCCACGCGGCGTTCTTCCGCTACTACCCGACCGGCTCCACCGACCAGTTCGAGTACACGGACACCGTGATGCAGTGCCAGGGCCAGCGTGGCATTCTCGAGATCGAGTTCGCCGAGCCCGGTACGTACATGTTCCACGCGCATCAGTCAGAGTTCACCGAGCTCGGCTGGATGGGCTTCTTCGAAGTCGTCGAGTAGTGATGGAGGCCGGCGCGCCGTCAAGATCCTCGTTCGGCTGGCGACTCCTGCCACTTGCCCCGATCCTGCTCCTCGCCCTCGTCGTCGGCGCCTTCGTCTCGGGTGGCTCGTCCATCGTCGACCTGATCGGCAAGAACCCGCCGCCGCCGGATCTCTTCGACATCCAGCGCGTCGAGTTCCAGCCGAACGAGATCCGGATCCGAACGCGCAACCCGCAGCCCGAGGAGCTGACGATCGCCTCGGTCACGGTCGACGACGCGATCGTGCCCTTTACGCTCGACGGGCCGGCAACGCTGAAGCGGCTCCGCGCGACCACGATCGTCGTCGCCTACAACTGGGTCATGAACGAGCCGATCGCCGTCGGGGTGACGAGTTCGACGGGGATCGAGACGGTTTCGGAAGTTCCTGCCGCCGTGGAGACACCGTCGGCGTCGGCCCGCGGCTTCTTTGGCTACGCCGTGATCGGCTTCCTCGTCGGTGTCGTGCCGATTGCGCTCGGTCTGCTCTGGCTGCCGTCGCTCCGCCGGGCCGACCCGAAGTGGCTCGCCGCCTTCATGGCATTGACCGGTGGGTTGTTGTCATTTCTTGCCGTCGAGTCGCTCTCGGAGGCCTTTACCCTGCAGGGGCAGCTCCCCGGCGCGCTCGGCGGCTCGGGCCTCGTCCTCCTCGGCGTCGCACTCAGCGCGCTCGGCATGACGTTTCTCTCCAGCCGGCTCGCTCGTGGAAGAGCGGGAACGGCAGGCCTCGGGCTCGCGCTGCTCGTCGCGATCGGGATCGGCGTGCACAACCTCGGCGAGGGCCTCGCGATCGGGACGTCGTTCGCCTTCGGCGAGCTCCAGCTCGGGACCTTCCTGATCGTCGGCTTCATGATCCACAACGTCACCGAGGGCCTCGGGATCGCGGCCCCGGCGACCGAGGCGCGCCGCGTCAGCTTCCTCCAGCTGCTCGCGCTCGCCGTGATCGCCGGTGCCCCGGCGATTCTTGGGGCTTGGATCGGGGGCTATGCCGGGAACGACGTCCTCGGCGTGCTCTTCTTCGCGGCTGCCGCCGGCGCTGCCCTGCAGGTCGTCGTCGAGGTGGGACGGTTCGTCGCCCGCCGCGCGCCGGGCGGACTTCGCTCCGGCTGGGTGATCGGGGGCTACCTCGCCGGGATCCTCGCGATGTACGTCACGGGCCTCTTCGTCGGCTGAAGCTCCAGGACCGGGTCGATCGGTAGAAACCCCGCAGCGGGAACCAGGGTCTGACCGGCTGCGCACGAGGCGGGTGAGCGCGACGATGGGAAGCGCCCATCAACACACTGGAGGACGTCATGACACAGACGAAGGAGTTCACGATCGAGGATGCCCGCCGCATCGGGGCGACCGTTGGGATCGACTGGGACACCTCGCCCTTCGGCGTCGGCCAGTATCTCCTCGGCCTCGAGGTGGAGCTCGAGCACGGGACGCGAGATCCCGAGACGAACGTCACCGACAACGACGATCTGACCACCGGCAGGATCGCCTGGGCCCATCTGAAGGAGCTCCCCGACTACTACACGCGACTTGCGGTGATGGAGGCCGACGCGGGTAGCTGACTCGTCGTCCTCTCACCCGGGCCGAACCCGGACCTGGGACACTTGTGCGAATGGCTCTCTCTCTTGCTTCGGCGCAAGCGTACTGGGAGCCTGCCGGGCCCTATCTCAACACCGCGAGCTACGGGCTCCCACCGCGACCCGCGTGGGACGCGCTCCAGTCGGCGCTCGACGACTGGCGCACTGGCCGTACGAGCTGGGAGCCCTGGGGTGACTCCACCGAGCAGGCGCGAGCGTCCTTCGCCCGACTGATCTCGGTCGATCCGTCGACGGTCGCCGTGGGCGCGACGGTTTCGGGCCTCGTCGGGCTCGTCGCCGCCTCACTCCCGGACGGCTGCACCGTTCTCGCACCGGACGTGGAGTTCGCATCGACCCTGTTCCCGTTTCTGGCTCAGGCGCACCGTGGTGTCACGGTCCGGATGGTCCCGGCGTCCGAACTGGCCGGCGCGATCGACGACTCGATCGCCATGGTCGCCTTCAGCGCAGTCCAGATGGCAACGGGCGAGGTCGCCGACCTCGGAGCGATCGCAGGTGCGGCGCAGGCCCACGGTGCAATGACGCTCGTCGATGCGACACAGGCCTGCGGCTGGCTGCCTCTCGACGGCCGGTGCTTCGACATCGTCGTGGCAGCCGGCTACAAGTGGCTCCTCTCCCCCCGGGGCACGGCGTTCATGGCAGTCTCCCGCGATCGACTCGAGCGCATCGTCCCGGTGACGGCGAGCTGGTACGGAGGCGAGGACGTCCACGCCTCCTACTTCGGGCCGCCGCTGCGACTCGCAGCGGACGCTCGCCGGCTCGACACCTCACCCGCCTGGCACAGCTGGATCGGCGCTGCCGCTGCGATGGCCGTGATCGAGGAGATCGGAGTGGACGCAATTCACGCTCACGATCTCGCGCTTGCGAATCGCTTTCGCGCCGGGCTTGGACTCGCGGCCGGAGATTCGGCGATCGTCTTCATCGACGCGCCGGGTGCCGAGGATCGCCTCGAGCGGGCCGGGATCAGAGCTGCCGTGCGAAACGGGCGGGTGCGGACGTCGTGGCACGTCTACAACGGCGAGGAAGACGTGGATCGGACGCTTGCTGCACTGGAGGACTAGCCCTTTCACGAGATCCGGTCGACTCCGGCCCTTCCGGCGTCCCGGCGCCAGGCTGAAGCCTGGCGCCCTTCTCTCGCTACCCCGGGCTCTCGGCTGCGGCGAAGAGCTCGTCCCAACGGCAAACCCTGACACGCGGCCGGCCGCTCCGGCGCCAGGCTGAAGCCTGGCGCCCTTCTCTGCTACCCCGGGCTCTCCGCTGCAGCGAGTAGCTCGTCCCAGTGGCAGAGCTTGACGCGCGGCCGGCTCTGCTCCTCGCCACGAGCGCGCTCGACAGCGTCGATCGCCTCCCAGCCTGCGTAGCTGATCGGCTCCACGCCCCTCGCGGACAGCGCCTCGGCGATGTCCTCGTCGACCCGCGACGGGAGCAGCCCTGTCTCGGCATCGGCGAGCAGAAGCTGCACCGTCTCGGCTGCATCCTTCTTGTTCGTGCCGATCACGCCGCTCGGGCCACGCTTGATCCAGCCCGCACAGTAGAGCCCGGGAATCGGAGCGCCGCCCTCGTCGAGGACGCGACC
>JBKJVI010000023.1:0-21572 GCA_046590225.1 Gaiella sp.
CGGACCCATCTGAGCGAGCCAGGGCCAGACCGAGCTGGCGGGCGCGTCGATCGTGATCGCCCGCGTTGACACCCCGTCAGCATCCGCGAGCAATTCGTCCCCTGGCATACCCGCCGAAGCTTCCGACTCGGTCGCACCCCACGTAAGAATCCGTCGACGGAGTAACGGGTACGAAGCAGCGACCGCGAACGCGAACCCGGAGATGACTGGACCAAGCCTCATTCGCACAGGCTGCCCCATCCAACCCGCAGGTGCAGCCGGGGAATCACGCAGACCACCATCGCGGCGCGAGGCCAGTGCACATCACAACCGCCGACACGCGGGGCACCGCTCGACCATGCGCCGCCGTCACGTCTGCACAGAGGGAGACGTGTTTCCGTCACGATCGCGCCTCCTCCTGTTGCTCGTCCACCCGGGCTCGGCGTGGCCGACCGACACGCACGAGTGAGGCGCCCATGCAGGCGAAGGCGATATCTCGTGTTGCTGCCGCGGCTGTCTGTGCGAGCCCGGGAAGTACGGTGGCGCCAACCATGAGCAGCATCGCGAACATGAGTAGAGCGCCGGTCCAGGGTGGAAGCACCTTGGCTCTGATGACTGCGGCTCCGAAGACGAGCCCGGCAGCGACCATCAGCGCGGAGTGGACGGTGATCCAGGCGCCGAACTGAAGGGTGAGCGCGTCCCAGTCCTCGGTGTGGTCGACGAGCGCATACACAACGGTGCTGGTGAAGAACACAAAGGTATATGCGTAGGTGAGCGCTCCTATGAGGCCGAGCGATCCGATCCGTGGCCGCTGCACCGCGTAGAGCCCCAGGACGAACAACGGGATCGCGGCTTCGGCGATGTAGGTCAGTGCAAGTTGGGGTGTCGAGAAGCCGCCCTGGGCGAGCTCCATCAGATCGGACACAAGGTAGATCGCCGAGAATCCCATCGCTGCGGCTCCGACCAGCAGAGACACGTCTCCGGCGGGCGACCACAACCCCGTCTGTCTACGAGACCGGACGGACGAGCCGATCGGCATCACCTCGTCCACTCTCGTTCGGGGATGCAGCACGAGGTCCAGTCGGTCAGCTTGAGCCCCGTGACCTGATCTTTGGTGGACGCTCATGCGGATACCCCGGCAAGATCACGGTCGAACAACGCGGCGATCTCGCTACCCCACGCGCCGATCGCGTCCCAGTCCCGCGCATCAGACGCCGCCATGCGCTTGAACGGGAAGCGCAATTTGCTGGGGTCAACAACGCCACCAAAGATCGCGACGGCCAACGGCGTCAGTTCCGGCGCCGCCTCGAGAGCGTGATCGAGCTGCTTGCGCGACGCGGCTACGTCGGACTCAACGATCGTCTTCGGGCCTATCGCGAACACGGCGAGCGGGATCTCCGCCAGGGCGAGACGGTGCCGCTTCAGAAATCTGGTCGCGTCCTTGTGCCAGCGGCCCATGTAGAGCGCTCCGCCGAGGACGATGCCACTGCAGCCGGCGAGCTCATATACTTCTGACGCCGGGACGAGCTCGACCTCGTGTCCGCTGTCTCGCAGCGCGGTTGCGATTGCGTCGGCAACCTCCATTGTCGAGCCGTGCTTCGTCGCGTACGCAATGAGGATGGGGCCGGTCATTGCCTGATCCCATCGGGTGTTGGCGCGGCCGTTGCCTTGCTGGCTGCCGGCCCGCAAGCTGCCCGCTCGGCACGCCGCTTCAGTCCGCGCAACATGCCGGTCTCCATGACGAAGTGCATGGGGTCGAAGACCAGCGCAGCGAACAGGGCGCGTCCCCGGCGGCGCCTGAACCGCCAGCGAGAAAGCACTCGGGTTTGGCCGCCTTGTTCGCCGAGCGTCAGTGACCAACTACTGTTGATTACACCGTTGCGTGCAGGTTCGTGGAGGACGAGCGCACGCTCCGGATCGATCTCGGCGACAAACCACCCGAGCGGCTCGAAGCGCGGCCATGGCCGATAGGTGCGGACGAGATCGCCTACGGCGAGGTCCTGCCACTCGGGATGAATCTCCTCCGCATTCGTGATGCGGGCACCAACGAGGCGCTCGAGACGATCGTGGCTGTAGAACCCCGCTCGTCCTTGGCCAATCTGCACCAGCCACGGCCAGACGGCTGCAGCTGTGCCAGACATCGTGACGGCATGGGTCTGCTGGTTGGCCTCGGACACGAGCCCATCGCCAGGGAGCGCCACGGCGCGCTCACCTGCTGTCGAGCCCCAAGCCCGCATCCATGGCCTTAGGAGCACTGCACCGGCTCCGTAGAGTGCGGTCGCTGCGGTGAGACTCCTGAGGGTCACCGCCCACACCTTGCCGGGGGAGCCGACGAGTCAGCGACTGCCGACATCCTCGAGCCCCGAAAGCTCTCGGGCGATGTCTTCGAGCAACCCTCGAACACGCTTCGCTCGGCCCGGTCTCGGATTCCGAGCAGCATCTTCCGGCTCATCACGAAGCTCGCAGCCTGAGTGGGCTCGACTACCAACGCAGCCCACCAGCGCTCGTACCGGTAGCGCTCGCGCGACAGGAGTCGCGTCGTCCCGTCGGCCTGCTCGTCGAGAATGAATGCCCAGGTGGAGTCAAATGGGGGCCTTCGCGCAATCGGGAGCCTTCCCTGAAGGACGAGTGCGCGACAGGGCTCGACGATCACGGCCTTCAGCCCAACCGTCGGTGCGAGACGAACCTCGTCTCCGACTTCGAGGTGCTGCCACTCGGGGACGACGCGATCGGAGCTGTGAATGTCGAAGCCGAGAAGGTTCTCCAAAGAGTCGTAGCTGTAGAAGCCTCCCCGCCCCTGACCGAGCTGAGCGACCCACGGCCAGACGATGTCGGGGCTCCTATGGATGGTGACCGCACGAGTCGCCGTAGCATTCGCGTCCCCGATCAGGTCGTCGCCTGGCTGCAGGGCGGCGATCTCGTCGTCGGTCGCGCCCCAGCGAAGGAGGTGCGCGCGACCGGAGAGCGCCGACGCCGCGATGATCCCGCCCGCAGCGACGGCGATCGCTGCCTTTCGGGGTCTCGTCTCTCGTGTCCTCGCGGAACTCACACCAATGAGTGTGCTCCATCCGCGTCGCCGCCTCATCGGGGTCAGGCGCCTCCCCTGGTGCGGAGAACTACGGCTTCGACCCCCCCGGGCTCGCAGCCTGAACGTCACCGGTCGCCTGACGAGAACCCAGAACGTCACTGAAAAAGACCGGCGACCAGGCCAAAGGCCGTCGCACCCAAAGGGATACCGGGGGCAGGATTTGAACGAAATACCCCGACCTGAGAAATGCTTATTTGCAGGGCTTTCCGCACGGACGATCGTTGCACGGCCGCCCCTGGAGTGGTTTCGACGACCTCGAGTGGGAACGCTTACCGCGAGGCTCACGGTGCCTGGAGGTCAGACCCCGGTTTCCGGGGGCGAGGAGAAGGGTGGTGGGCCGAGCATCTCGATGCCGTGCTTGTGGTTCGATGCCTCGATCTTGTGGTAGTTCGGCGGGGGGGCGGTGTCGAAGTTCGCGTCGGTCGCGGGTTCGCCGCCGTCGCGGAAGTACTGGTCGTGCGTGCCGGGGGTGTTGAGGACGAGGAACCGTGCGATGTCGGAGGTGACGGTGAATGCGTGCGAGACGCCGCGCCTGACGGCCAGAGTGTGGCCGGCGCTTGCTGTGCGCTCTGTGCCGTCGATGTGGAACCGGAGTTCGCCGTCGAGGATGTAGAAGGTCTCGTCGCTGGGGTCGCGGTGCAGCGGAGTCGCTCTGCCGCGAGGAACGGTGACTTCGACGAGTGAGAACTTGCCGTCGCTCCACTCCCCCGGGTGCTTGATCGTCTGATGTGCGCCGGCGAACCAGAGGGTCTCACCCTCTCCCGCTGCCAGAATGCGAGACGAGCTATCAGCCACGTTCGACCAACTCCTTCTATGGGATTTGAATAACCTTCTGTCTCGGTTTGACACATCGGGCTCGTGGCGCAGTGCCTTGCTCAGTGGCTGACAGCCTCCGCTACCTCGGCGACTTTCGGAAGATCCTTGTCAGGAAAGCGGTCGAGCACGCCGGAGGCGAGGAGCCTTTCCCGACCTGTGGCGGCTTCCTCGCTGGAGGCGAACTCGATGAGGATGGTTACTTCACTGGGATTGTCGACTGTCCGGAGGATCGTGTGGCCCTTGGCTGCCCTTCGAGCGCCGGGCTCGTCTTTGTCGAACATTGTCTTCCACATGTCGTAGTCGCCCACGTTGATGCGGGTCACGATGAACGCCATTGAAGTCCTCCTGTCGGACTCCATGTCATCCCTGTGCCGGTCGTGGATTGCTGCACATATGAGAGTGAGGAGCGAAGGGTCATGCGATTCCTCCAGGCGCGGCGCTGGTGGGTGCATCAGGCAGCCGCAGCCCGAAACGCTCCAGGAGTCCGGGCACGGAGTCTGGGTCTATCTCGAGGCCGTAGCCCTCACAGAGCGAGGCGAACGCTTCTGGCGTGCTGCTGCCGACACCGCCGAGCTCGACGAGCTCGGCGAAGAACCCCTCGAACCCTGCCGGGGAGATGAGCTCGAGGAGCCGTGCCGGCTCGTCGCCGGCGTTCCAGAATGTGTGCCACTGGTTCCGCGGCTTGAAGATCAGATCTCCGGGCTGACCGATCACGACTTCATCGCCGAGGAGGGCGCCGACCCGGCCCTCGATCACGTAGCTGTACTCGTCTTCACGCGTGTGTCGGTGCAACGGTGCAGCCAGTGCTCGAGCCGACATCGGATGCTCGACAAGCGAAAATCGTTCGCTCGTCTCGCCGCCTTCGATCATGAATCTCACGCCGATGGTGCCGAGAAAGCCGGATTTTCCGTCAGTCGGCCCTAACACTCGTGCGGCTGTGGTTCCCATATTGTGCCTCCTCGTTCTCGTTGGGTTGTTAACTTCGATTGCATTTCCGGTCGGGTCGATCGCAAGGCAAAGAGCGGCTCGCCTGTGATGAGGTGGGCGATCCGTAGCTCCCGGTAGGTGGGTTGACGTCGGGTTCCGGAGGTGAGCGACGTGAGGATCTTGCTGAGGTGCGCGTCTCGAAATCGATCGCACAGCTCTCGCGAGTCCCAGATCTCGATCATGCGGAACCCTTCGTCGGTCGGGCCGGCCGCGTGGACTACGAGTCCGTCGGGGCCGTCCGGTGCCAGCGCTTCAGCGATATCTCGGTAGGTGTCCCAGGTGGCGGGCACGTCTTGGACGAAGGCGTAGCTCATCGTGGGCTATGCCTTGAGCTGGAGGTTGAGTGCGCCGCCCTTGCCGTCGCAGGTCGTGTTGAGGTGAAGCACTGCCCGGACTTGCTTCGGGGAGACGAACCTGCCGACGAACGACCACACCGTCAGGGTGCCTGTGTTGCTGAACCCTTTGAAGGTTCCGTCCGTTTTGATCGCGAACTGGAGTGTGCTCGGGGCTCGGCCCGTTCCGCACGACCAGGTTACGCGGGCGCTCTTGCCTGTCGCGGCGACCTTGAGTCGAACAACTTTCGTCAGCGCCGCGGTCCCGCTTGCATACAGGGTGCCTTCGTAGACGCCCGCTTTTTTCGGTGACGCAGCCAATGACGTTGACGCCAGGAGTGCGACGACGACAAACGCGGTGATTGCAATTGCGGTGGTTCGGAACATTGTGGCTCCCTCGGTCGGTGTTCGACCAACATGGCAAGCGCCGGTCGAGGATCGGTAGAGCCGTCGAGCCCGCAATAGGATCGTCAGATGAGCTCGATCCAGTTCCGGGTGCTCGGGCCGCTCGAGGTCGACCGAGACGGCATTCCGATCGTGATCGGAGCGCCGAAAGAGCGTGCGCTGCTCCTCCTCCTACTTCTGAACGACAGCGCCGTCGCTCCGGTCGAACGGCTCGTCGATGCCCTCTGGGCCGGCGAGCCTCCTTCCTCGGCCGTGAAGCTCGTCCAGCTTTACGTGTCGCATCTCCGCAACAAGCTCGGTCGAGAGGCGATCGAGACGGTGCCCTCGGGCTATCGCCTGCAGATCTCTCCACTCGCCCTCGACAGCGCGCGCTTCGAGCAGTTGCTTCGGGATGGCCGAGCAGCCCTTGCCGCCGACAATGCGCAGCTCGCCGTGGCGATCCTGAGCCGTGGGCTTGCGCTCTGGCGTGGTCCGGCGCTCGTCGACGCCGCCTACGACGAGTTCGCAGCAGCCGAGGCCACCCGGCTCGACGAGGTCCGACTCGACTGTTGCGAAGCCCGGCTCGCAGCACTCCTCGCGCTTGGTGAACAGGAGGACGTCCTTGCCGAGGCAGGAAGGCTCAGCGCCGAGCACCCACGCCGCGAGCGACTCCGTGGTCTCCGGATGATCGCGCTCTACCGCGCCGGCCGCCAGGTCGAGGCGCTGGAGGTCTTCCGTCAGGGCCGCGACGGCCTCATCGACGAATTGGGACTCGAGCCCGGCGCAGACCTCAGAGCAGTTGAGCTGGCGATCCTCCGCCACGACCCAGCCCTCGCTCCGCAGCCCGTTCAGAAGGAAAGCGTCGCGCACATGATTCCGACTGCACTGACGTCGCTGGTCGGCCGCGAGCGGGAGCTTCGCGACCTCCGCGACCTCGTGCTCCGCACGGACATCAGGCTCGTGACGCTGGTCGGAGCCGGCGGAAGCGGGAAGACTCGGCTGGCGCTCGCCCTCGCCTCGGAGAGTCAGCCGTTCTTCGCGAACGGCATCACCGTTGTGGAGCTGTCCGCTCTACGAGACCCCGCCCTCGTTCTGCCGACTATCGCTCAGGCGCTCCGTGTCGCTGAGCAGCCCGGCGAGCCGCTGGCGGAGACGCTCGCTGCCTGGGCGGTAGATCGCGAGCTCCTCCTGATCGTCGACAACTTCGAACAGGTAACCGAGGCCGGTCCTGACGTGCTGCGGCTGATCGAGGCTTCACCCCGGCTCACGGTTGTCGTCACAAGCCGCCGTGTTCTCCATCTGTCAGGAGAGCACGTCTTCCCGGTCGAGCCTCTCGCCGAGGAAGACGCTGCCGAACTGTTCGTCGCCCGCGCCCGTGCCTTGGACCCACGGTCCCAGATCGGCGCCGACGATCCGGACATACGCGAGATCTGCCGCCGCCTCGACGGATTGCCGCTCGCGATCGAACTCGCCGCCTCACGCACCCACACGTTGAGCCCGCATCAGCTACTCGAGCGGCTCGGCGAACGGCTCACGCTGCTGACGGGAGGGCCACACGACCTCCCGGCCCGCCAGCAGACGCTCCGCGACACCCTCGACTGGAGTGCCGCGCTCCTGAGCTCCGGCGAGCGGGACATGCTGGCCCGGCTCTCCGTCTTCCCGAACGACGCATCATTCGAAGCCGCAACCGAGGTCACCGGCGGCGACCTGGACACACTAGAAGGCCTCGTCACCAACAGCTTGTTGCAGCGGGTAACGGTCGCGGATCACCCGCGGTTCCGCATGCTCGAGACCGTTCGTGAGTACGCACTCGAGATGCTCGCGGGGGACAGACGGCGCGTTGCGGACAGCCACGCTCGGTATTTCCTGCTGCGGGCGGAGGCAGCCGATCTTCGCGGTCCCGAGCAGGGTCGGTGGCTCGATGTCCTTGACGCGGAGCAAGACAACCTCCGAGCCGCGCTCGACCAAGCCCACCTCGTCGAGAACGCCGAAACGGAGCTACGGCTGGTCGTCGCGCTCTGGCGCTTCTGGTGGCTGCGCGGCTACCTCGTCGAGGGACGCGCCCGACTCGAGCAGGCAATCGCCCGCGCCCCGCAAGTGGCCCCACAGCTTCAGGCCGACGCCTACCGCGGCGGCGCCGGAATCGCCTGGAGCCAGGGAGACCTGACACGCGGCCGCGAGCTCGCCACACTCGGACTCGAGACCGCCGAACACTGCGGCGAAGGAGCAATCGTTCTTGCCTGCCACACAGTACTCGGACTCATCGCCCGTGACGAAGGCGACTACGAACGGGCGCGCAGCCACCTCCTGCAGAGCGCCGAAATGGCCAGAGCCCTCGGTCGCGAAGGAGACGAGCTCGTGGCCAAGATGAACCTCGGCTCGGTCGCCTTCGACGCAGGCGACCATGCAGCCGCGGTCCCGCTGTGGACTGACGTCCTCGACTACCACCGCACCAGCGGAACCCCAGAGGGGCAAGGGCTCGCTCTCCTCAACCTCGGCCTCGCTGCATTCCGCCTCGGCCGGATCACCGACGCGCGAACCCGCTTCACAGCGGCCGAAGCGCTATTTCGCGTGATCGGATTCAGAGAGCATCTCGCACACGCCTTACAGGGCATCGCCGCGACAGAAGCGGCCGCGGATCACAACCGCGAAGCCGCGTCGCTCCTCGGCCAAGCCGCCGCGCTATTAAGGGAAACCGGATCAGGCGCCAGTACCTTCGACGCCAGCCTTGCCCAGGAGGTCGAGGCAGAAGTCCGTGAACGCCTGGGCGACCGAGAATTCTCAGCGGCGTTCGCCACGCAAGAGCAGCACGGCGGGTGACCGCTCGCGCTCCAGCCGACCGTTACCGGGCCACGCGCCCTGCCGCCCGGCGTCCTGAAGTCCCTTCTCGACGGTGTGTCCGACGCTTGACTTGCACGACGGTCGTTACGCCGACGAGGCGCCTGCTGCTACCGACCGACACCGCCGGCGATATGCGAGGCCCGGAAGACATCGAGGCGGCTGGAAGCCTGCGGCGCGCGGCCTAGCGACTGGCGACGAAGGGCTCGTTTTCAATTTCACCGGGCCGCGGTCGGGGAATTCGTTCAACATTCCAACAACAAAGTGCCGATATGCAGGTCTTTTCTATAGCGGGGGCAGGATTTGAACCTGCGACCTCCGGGTTATGAGCCCGGCGAGCTACCTGACTGCTCCACCCCGCGACGCGGCGTCCATCGTAGCACTGTCCCGTTCAGCCGGTGCTCCCTGTTAGCGTTCACGCAATGGTGTTCTGGATCGCACTCGGCATTCTCCTCGTTGCAGTCGTCGGCGGGATCGCGTACGCGGCGATCCGCGGCTGGCAGTTCTACCGCACGGCGAAGCGCAGCGGCGCAGCGATCACTTCCGAGATGGACAGGATCAGCGCCGTCACACTGGAGATCGAGCGGCAGACGGCGAAGGCGGAGGCCGCCACAGAAAGGCTCAACGCTGCTACCCGACGGCTTGCCTCCTCGCGAGCACAGCTCGACGTGCAGCTCGCCGCGGTTCGCCAGGCGCGAGCCCAGGTGCGTCGCGTCTTCTGGTTTGTGCCCGGCATCTAAGCCTGGATCCAACCTGCTCTCCTCGGTTTCGCGGAGCCGAGCCCTCCCTACGGCAACACTGCAAGCCCGCGCTGCGCGAAATGGTGGTCGAAAGCGAAGGCGGTCTGCACGTGTACGCGCTCCATCAGCGCGAAGGAGGTTGCGTCCACGTAGCTCCACTGCTTGTCGGCGTGGGACTCGAGCAGTGCCCAGGCGTCCTCCTCTAACGACTCGTCGATGCGGATGAGTTCGATCGCCGAGCCTGCGCCGAACTGGCGACCCCACTCGATCGCCTCGGCACGGCCGACGCGCACGAGCAGGGCCGTGTAGGTCTCCGCGAAGACCTGGTTCGACGTGAACAGCTGAGCTCGCTCGCTCACGAGTCGGGAGAGAGCAACACGAGCCGGCTCGTGCTCACGCTCGGCGCGGTTGCGAAGCGCAACGAACGCGCTCGTGTCCACAAAGGCTCGCGTCACCCGTAGATCTCACGATCGAGCGTGGCGACGCTCGTTGTCGCGTCGCCCCCGCTCGGCTGATCGAGGAGATAGCGAATGAGCGGATCGCCGGCAGGGCTCGGTCGCTGCGCCCGCGCAGTCTCGATCAGGTCACGCACGACGGCAGCGATGCTGCCGCGCTGGCCTGCCTGCTGCTTCAACCAGCGGTACTGACTCTCATCGAGGTAGAGCTGCGTACGATGCCTCATGCTGTAATACAGCACAGCACGGGCAGCGTGTTCCGGCCGAACGCGGCTGAGGAGCAAGCGTCGCGAGCCCATCCAACCACCCTGCCCGGTGTGCTCGTCGCCCGCAAGATGTCTCTTTCGGTCAACGCCGAGGGGACACGGTGACGACGGTCACCGCGGCGACAGCTTCAGCCCGGCGCCTGACGGCGCGACCGCTCAAGTAGGCGTAGCAACCGGAAGCCCGAGGGCCTCGGCCGCGCGGATTATCTGCCCGTCGTAGGTGACGAGCGCCTCCAGCTGATCGCCGACTTCTATCGCCGCCGCCACGTGGATCGCGTCGAGCGCCCGGAGGGGGGATTCGAGCTCTGCGGCGAGGTCGAGCAACTCGTCGTCCAGTTCGATCAGCTCAAAACCCTCGAGCACCCGCCGGGCGTCCGCGACGACGCGCGCACCCCGTTTCCGTACGGCCCGAACGACCTCGACGCGTGCCAGCGTGCACGACACCCGAGACGAGGCCGCCGCGAGAACCGCTCGCAAGGCCTCGCTCTCGTCCTCGGTCACCACGAGCTTGACGATCGCCGACGAATCGACGTAGAGCGTGCGCTCAGCGTTCGTCGGCACGCATCTCCGCGAGGATCTCACTCGGCAGCTTCTCCCCGGGTCTTGGCTCGAGCGGCGGCGGGAGCTCTGACCACGGGCGCGTCGCGCGGCGCAACCTACCGCTCGCGGCGAGTTGCTCGATTCTCGAGCCGGTCGGCAAAGGGCTCAGCAGCGCGACCGGCCGGCCACGGTCGGTGATCTCGATCGGCTCGCGGCGCTCCTCGACGAGCCGCAGGTAGCGGCTCGCGTGCTGGCGCAGCTCTCTGATCCCGATGGACAAGGTCATGTGTTACTTGTAGCACATAGCTAGCGTTCGGCCTATGCGCGTTGGAGCTGTCGACCTCGGCACGAACTCGACCCGTCTGCTCGTCGCGGACGTCGAGGACGGACACGTCATGGAGGTTGTGCGGCGGCTCGCGATCACGCGGCTCGGCGAGGGTGTCGACGTCAGCCACGAGCTCCTCCCCGCTCCGATCGCCCGGGTGCACGCGGTGCTCGAAGGCTACGCCCGCGAGGCGGCCGACCTTGGCGCCGAGCGCGTGCTCGCGGTCGCGACGAGCGCGGTGCGCGACGCCTCGAACGGCCGTGACTTTCTGGAAGGGCTCGGCAGGCGCTACGGCTGGTGGACGCGGCTCCTCGACGGCGAGCAGGAAGCCGCGATGACATTCCGCGGCGTCACGTCTGATCGCACCCTCGACGCCGAGACGTTGATGATCGACATCGGCGGCGGCTCGACGGAGCTGCTCGTCGGCGGGCCAGGGGGCGTCTCGTTCGCGACGAGCCTCCAGGCGGGATGCGTCCGCGTGACGGAACGATTCCTCTCGGCTGATCCACCAACGATCGACGAGCTCGACGCTGCGAGAGCCCACAGTAGGAGCCTCCTCCCCACCCTCGCTGTCGAGCGCGCGATCGGGGTCGCGGGAACGGTCACAACGGTCGCGGCAATCGACCTCGGGCTCGCGGAGTACGATCCCGCCCGGATCCACGGACATCGGATCTCGAGAGCTGCGGCCGACTGCGCTCTCACACATCTCTCCACGATGCCGCTCGCCGAGCGCGAGCGCGTCAGGGGCCTCGAGCCGGCGCGCGCGCCCGTTATCCTCGGCGGCCTCGTCGTTCTGCTCGAAGTGATGGCCCACTACAACCTGGCAGAGATCGAGGCGAGCGAGCGCGACATCCTGCATGGAGCGGCACTGGCGGCCGCGGAGACCCCGGCGACCGCCTGAAGGCGGCCACCACACACACGCCGCAGACACCCCGGCGACCGCCTGAAGGCAGCCACCACACACACCCGCAGGCACCCCGGCGACCGCCTGAAGGCGGCCACCACGCTGGTGGCTGGCTTTAGCCGGTCGCCCGGGGTCGTGCGGCGCTACGCTCGCGTTCATGCCGACGCTCCCGATCATCCAGATCGGTCACCCCACCTTGCGGCAACGGGCCCGCGACGTGACCGCCGCCGAGCTCGGCTCGACAGAGCTCCACCGGATCTGCACCGACCTCGTCGAAACCATGCGCGCCGCGAACGGCGCCGGGCTCGCAGCACCGCAGGTCGACATCCCGATGCGGGTCTTCGCGGTCGAGGTCGGCGGCAACCCGCGCTACCCGTACAAGCCCCGCCTAGGCCTGCGCGTGCTCGTCAATCCGGTCGTCCGACCCGTCTCCGACGAGACGTACGAGAGCTACGAGGGCTGCCTCAGCATCCCCGATCTCCGCGGTCTCCTCCCCCGCCACACCGAGGTCGAGGTGACGTATCTCGACGCAACCGGCAACGAGCACGTCGAGCGCTTCGGTGGTCTCAGCGCCGGCACGATGCAGCACGAGCTCGACCACCTCGACGGCACCCTCTTCCCGGACCGCGTCGAGAACCCGACGACGTTCTGCACCTGGGAGATGTTCCGCGCCCACCGCGAGGAGGAATGGGTCGCGAGCATCGAGCCGCTCCTCGCCCGTTTCCCGGGCGAGCCGGCACCGGGCTGAGCCTGGATCCACTGTTTTGCGTGATCGCGAGGCGCTCGTCGGGGTCGTCAGGACGTGGGGGGATGGGGCCGCGCAGGCCGGTGGCCTGTGGGGCCCCGTCTCCCCACGGAGCGCACCGTCCGGGTGGGCACCACCAGAGTCCGAAGAAACGGTGCCCACCCGGACGGGAAGCGGCCTGGCGAGCCCGACGAGATGCAACGCCCACGCAAAACGGTGGATCCGGGCTGAGTTACGGTCGTCGGCCGCGAGCATTAGGCAGCGCGAGGACGTCGAGCCCTTCCGCACGGGCGACGAATGCGACGGCGCTGTCCGACGTAGCGACCGTGTCGCCGGGCTCGGCCACCGCGATCACGAAGCAGTCTGCGAGCGAGACATCACGGTCTCGCCGGTGGTAGTACCGCGCGCGGAGGTCCGCTGCGCGCTCCGCCTGTTCGCGCGTCGCGGCGACAGGTCGTGCCACTTCGTCGAGGAAGCGGTTAACGGCCAACGCGGCATCCTCTGCCGACGCACCGTGCACCCTCCTCGTCACGTCGAGGACCTCGGCCACGTTGACGACGGAGATCCTCAGCGACTCGGCGTCACGAAGCGAGCTCGCGATTTCGCGGGCCGACGGCTCGTCGAGCAAGAGATCGATCACCGGCCCTGCGTCGAGAGCTACTCCTCGTAGTGCTCGCGCCACTTGCGCTCCATCGCGGCATTGTCCTCCTCGCGCCATTGGCGCAACGCCTCGGCCGTCGAGCTGTCGGTCGTGACGTGACCCTTGAGGATGCCGCGAAGCCCCTCGATCGGGTCGGCAGGGACAGGACGCAGCACGAGTCGATCTCCCTCGTCCTCGATCAGCACAGCGGCTGCGTCCCAGCGGTGTCTCACCTCGGCCGGCAATGAGACCTGACCTGCACTCGTGATCACGTGCCGCCACATCTTGCGTCCCATCTTCACAGTATGAGGATCAGTTGACAAGATGTCCAACAGACAGTTCGCTTGCCTCGTTGCAGGACGGAATCGGCGATACCGGACGGTAGGCTTCCCACATGGGACTCCTCGACCGGATCCGGTCCGGCACGCACGTCCCCGGCGATGGGCCAGCGCTCGCGACGCCCGGGCGCAGGCTCACGCTGCGTGAGACGGCCGCTCGTGTCAACGGGGGTGCGGAGCTCCTGCCAGCTGCCCGCGAGTTCCTCGACCAGGCCGGACGTGCAAGCGCCCACGAGCTTGCCGCCATGATCGCGGAACGCCCCGATCCGACAGGCAACGCTCGGGCGGACGCTCTCCTCGCGGGGGTCGCCGAATACACGGCCGGACTGCAGCGGATCGTCTGTCCGAACTGGACATCGGAACCCGAGCGGCTTCTCGATCGATTCTGGTTCGTCAGCACCGAACCGGGTTTCCGCGCGATCGCACTCGCCCAGACACCCGTGGCGTTGAAGCGTCGCGGCATCCTCTGGCCCGCCCGCTCGATGCGGCGGGTGTAGCCGTGCAGCGATCCGAGATCCTCGAGCTCCTGAGCCTGCTGGCAGGCCGGCTGGACAGTAGGGGGCTGAAGGGCGAGATGTACGTCGTTGGGGGTGCGGCGATCGCCCTTGCCTTCGACGAGCGGCGCTCCACGCGGGACATCGACGCTGTGTTCGAGCCGAAGAGCGCGATCTACGACGCTGCCGCTGCGATCGCCGCTGAACGCGGCCTCGACGAGGGATGGCTGAATGACGCTGTCAAGGGATTCCTGACCGGGCCTGACGTCGAAGCGATACCTGTCCTCGACCTGCCGGGACTGAGCGTCGCAACCGCCTCACCGAGGATCATCCTCGCGATGAAGGTTCTCGCTCACAGGCCGGGTGAAGACGACGAGGACGTTCGTCTCCTTGCAGGCCAACTCGGTCTGACGACTGCAACGGAGGTTCTCACAGTTGCCGCCGATGTCTACGGCGACCGTCTCGACGCCGCGACGCGATTCTTCGTCGAAGAGCTCTTTCCTGGAGCTGCGTGATGCCGTCCCTCGCTGACTTCCCACGCATCCCCCTCACCTTCGGCCCCTCCCCGGTCCACCGCCTCGAGCGACTCTCCGACCATCTCGGCGGCGAGGTCGAGATCTGGGCGAAGCGTGAGGACGTCAACTCGGGCCTTGCCTACGGCGGCAATAAGGTGCGCAAGCTGGAGTACCTCGTCGCAGACGCTCTCGCCCAGGGCTGCGACACGCTCGTCTCGATCGGTGGTGTCCAGTCGAACCACACGCGCCAGGTCGCAGCCGTAGCGGCACATCTCGGACTCGCGTGCGTGCTCGTCCAGGAGCACTGGGTCGAGTGGGACGACCCAGGGTATGAGAGCGTCGGCAACATCCTGCTCTCGCGAGTCATGGGTGCCGACGTGCGGCTGTCCGACGCCGGCTTCGACATCGGCTTCCGCGAGAGTTGGGAGCAGGCACTCGCCGAGGTGACCGAGCGTGGAGGCAAGCCCTACCCGATCCCGGCTGGTGCCTCTGACCATCCACTCGGTGGTCACGGGTTCGCAGGCTGGGCCGGTGAGGTGGCCGTCCAGGAGGAGGCGCTCGGAGTCTTCTTCGACACGATCGTCGTCTGCTCGGTCACCGGCTCCACGCAGGCCCGGATGATCGCCGGCTTCGCCGGTCAGGAGCGCGGGCGCGCAGTGCTCGGCATCGACGGCTCCGCCACCGTCCAGAAGACCTGGGATCAGATTGCACGGATCGCACGTCGCACCTCCGAGGCGATCGGCCTCGGACGGCAACTCGCCGACAGCGAGATCGCGCTGCTCGACGAGTGGCACGCCGGCACCTACGGGATCCCCGACGCGAAGACGATCGAGGCAATCCGCCTCTGTGCCCGCCTCGAGGGGATGCTCACCGACCCCGTATACGAGGGAAAGTCGATGGCGGCGCTGATCGATCTCGTCCGCGATGGTCGGATCGAGCCGGGATCGCGCGTGCTCTACGCGCATCTCGGCGGTCAGCCTGCGCTGAACGGCTACGCGAGCGCGTTCGCGTAGCAGCGCTCAGCTGACGATCGACCCTCGACCCTACCCTTCCTCCGGCGAGCGTTCGCTGCTCGCTCGGGCCGCCGTCGCCCTTCTCTGCGACACTGGCGCCGTGCGCGTCGTAATCGCAGATGACCACCGGCTGATGCTCGACGGAATCCGGAAAGCCCTCGAGGCGGACGGAGGCTTCGACGTCGTGGGTGAGACCCAGAACGGCACCGAGGTCCTGGCGATCGTCTCGCGCGCACGGCCGGATCTCGTGTTGCTGGACGTGCGCATGCCCCACATGGACGGTCTCGCCTGCCTGGACGAGATCCACAAGCGCTTCCCCGAGATCAAGGTCGTGATGCTGTCTGCCTCGACGTCACAGGATCTCGTCGACGCCGCGCTCCGTCGCGGAGCGAGCGCGTACATCTCGAAGAGCGTCGATCCGACCGACCTCCCGTCAACGCTGCGCCAGGCGATCGAGGGCAACGTGTTCAGCGCGGCGAAGCTTGCGGATGACGACAGCGGCCGATCAGGCGCCCGAGCGGCCGGCCTCACCGACCGCGAGACGTCGATCCTCAGCGCGCTTGCCCGCGGCCTCTCGAACGACGAGATCGCGAAGGAGCTCTGGATCACCCAGCAGACGGTGAAGTTCCACCTCACGAACATCTACCGCAAGCTCGGCGTCAAGAACCGGACGGAGGCGACGCGGCTCGCCTACCAGCAGGGACTGGTGGAGAGCCCGCTGTACGACGAGGAGTAGCCGCCGCGCGCTGACGCGCTGACGACGCACGCGCATCGACCCACGCCAACGTCACCTATCCGAGCCGTAGGGCAAGGCGCCGACGTGCGCCCGGCGAGGTCAGCCTCGCTGGTCGCGTCGAGAGCGCTGCCGTCGGGCCCAGTGCCCTGCAGCAAGCCGCGTCCGAAGCTGCGATTCCGGCGAGGACAGCAAGTGCAGCGGCCACGCTCAGTGACTCGTCGACATCCTCCGTCGCCACGAGTTGAGCAGCCTCGAGGAACTTGCGAGCCTGCGCAAGCCGCGTTCGCGATTGCGCTGCCCCGCAGATCTGCGTGCGACCCGAAGGTCGTATCACTGTGTGCCGTTGAGTTCGAGGTTGACGTCTCCACCAGCGAGCGTAATCGAATCCTCACGAAGATCGTCGACGACCGAAGGGCTCTCCTGCCCTAGCCGGCGCAGCTCATCTGTATCGACCTCCGAGACCGCAAGATGGTTTCCCGTCCATGAGAACGTGTTGCTCGCGAGGCGGGCGAGCTGTTCGCGCCAGACCGGATCCTCTTCATCGACACCAGTCGGCCGAACGACGAAAAGATCGACGTCGCTCGCCGTGTCCCCGTCCCCGCGAGCCGCTGACCCGAAGATCGAGACGTGATTGGGCTGGAGGCTCCAGCCCCCGATCTCGGTGGAGAGCCGACGCTTCAACTCGGTCTGCATGCTCGCAAGCGCCTCGAGCGCCGGAACGGCCAGATGCTCCCGGTTGAGGGTGTACAGAATGGCTCGTCCTGCCTCCTCCGCCTGGATGATGCCGTGCGCCGTCAAGCGCAGAAGCGCCTTCCTGATCCCGGCCGTCGATCCACGACTCGCTCGTCGCGCCACGTCACGACCGGTGAGGGGACGGGTCGTGCGCCGCAACACGAGCAGGGCCTCAACGTCGAGAGGCGACGAAATCACGGAATATGGCCTGGAAACATTCATGACTGATTACTATAGCACGCATATGGATACTATAATGGGCATAGCGAGGCAGCCGCGGGGAGTCGACCGCAGGAACGGGTGTTTCAGTCAAGGCCACACCCGGGCGGAAACACGCGCGAATGTGATCGACGCGCTGCGGCTGATGCTTTCACCCGAGCCCGCCGGTGAGCCCGACCGACGTGAGCGCGAGCAGCTTCACCTGACGATCGCGGCGTGAAGCGCCGCGATCTGGAGCGCCACCTGCGGGCTCACGACTGCCGGCAGGTCGACGAGGGCGCGAACCACACGCGCTACGGCTGACTCTCCGCTCGGAAATAGACCGGCAAGGGCAGCTTTCTCCGCAGGTAGTAGATACTATGTAGATAAGTACCCCTCTTTTATTCATGTTCATGTAGATTATAGGGGTACTTATCTACATACGGCGCTATACTTCCAGGGCGATGGCTCTGAATGACGCAATGATCGGACTCCTCAACCCGTGGTGGACGGATCGGAATTGGGCAGAGGCCGACGCCCATCTTGAGGAGCTGTCAGAGCATTCTGTTGTCCTGCCTGCGCCGGCATTCGTCGGACAACTCAAGCTCGGTGACCGCTCCACCCACATCATTCGTGGGCCTCGCCAGGTGGGGAAATCAACCGGGCTGAAGCTGCTCGTGCAACTCCTGATCGATGAGGGTGGCGTCGACTCGCGGCGGGTCATCTACTTGAATCTCGATCTTCTCGAGGATCAGCCGATCGAAGAACTCGCGAACACCGTGATCCGCGCGAAGGACCTCGCCGCCGCCGGCGACGAAGCGTCACTTGTCCTGCTCGACGAGGTGACGGCCGTGCCGAAGTGGGCTCGGGCGGTGAAGGCGATATGGGACGCCGGTGTAACCCGACGGGACACCGTCGTGTGCACGGGTTCGTCTGCGATCGATCTTGCATCACAGGAGCTCGAAGGGTTGCCAGGGCGGAGGCGCCGGGGCCTTGATGCTCTTCTCCTTCCTCACTCATTCGCGTCCTTTGCTCGAGCTGTCGATGGCCGCATGCCGCCTTCGCCGCAGTTGACCATCGCGGAGATTCTTGCGCCCGAGGGTCGCGCGCTCATCGAACGCCATCAGGCGTTCGTGCCATCACTCAACCAGGCACTCGATCGCTACCTGCTGTTCGGTGGCCTTCCGGCCGCGATCGTCGAAGCGGCTGAAGGTGCACAAGAACCATCGCCGGAAGTACAGCGGGTTGTTTGGGACTCGGTCAGCCGCGAAGTGAGAAAGCGAGGCGCGAGCGAGCCGGCGTTACGGGCACTTCTAGAACGGGTCATCCGCTCGCTCGGTTCGAAGACGAGCTGGCCAACAGTGGCGCGCGAGATGGATATGGCACTAGGCGGCCACAAGGTCCCACCCGATCCTCGCTCGGTAAGCGCCTACATCGAGTTCCTCGGCCAATGCTACGAGCTGATGACCCTTTACTACTGGAAGACCGGGTCGGACACGAACGACCTCAGCCGCAACAAGAAGCTCTACTTTGGCGATCCCCTTCTCCAAACGGCAGTGCTTCAACGCACCCCCGGCTTGAGTCTCGACAAAGCCGCCACGGTCGAGAACGTGATCGCCAACGCGCTCTACCGCAAGTACGAACCATCAGAACGCCAAGGAGACGGCTTCAACGACGCCGACGGACTTCACGTCTACGAAACGAGCGCCCCACGAGAGATCGACTTCATCTGCGGTCCGAGGCGCGATGCGGAGCTCGTCGAGGTCAAGTTCCAGCGAAACGTGTCACTCGCGGATGCACAGACAATGCGCAAGGCCTTCCCAAACCGAGTCGGCCTCCTCGCTTCCATCGACTCCTTGGCGTTCGATGAACGTTTCGCGGTCATTCCGGCTTCGCTTTTGCTTTGGGCGCTCGACTGACCGACATCGACGCTGTCCGCCGGGACGATCTGATCGCCGAGGCTGCCTCCTGGGGGATGCGCCGTGACGCCGCCGCGACGCGAACCGAGGACCTGCTCACCCGTGCAGCCGACGCGATCGCACACGCCGCCGACGAGCTCGACCCGCCCGAGTTGCTCGTCGAGCTACTGCAGGCTCGCGCTTGAGCACTTCGCACCTGAGCGCTATGGCTGACTCTCCGCTCGGAAAACAGGTAAGTGCAGACGCGCCCTTGCTCGGCTCGCCACCGCCGATCGGACGACGCGTGCGCGTCGACCGAACGGGAGACCTCGATCCTGAAGGCGCTCGCGCGCGGCCTCTCGAACGACGAGATCGCGAAAGAACTCTGGATCACCCAGCAGACGGTGAAGTTCCACCTCACGAACATCTACCGCAAGCTCGGCGTCAAGAACCGGACGGAGGCGACGCCGCTCGCCTACCAGCACGGACTGGTGGAGAGCCCGCTGTACGACGAGGAGTAACCCCGCGAGCGCGCCCGTATCCGCAAGCAGCCGTAATCGTCGGGGAATCCGGATGCAGGCTGTCATCGGCACAATTATCTCTATATATGGATATTGTATCTCAATCGTGCTAATATCGTGTTATGCCGATAGAACAAGAGTACAGGATCTACAACGCTGAAGGTCTCGGGGAGGCCGTCCGTCACTTCCGCGAGCGGGCTGGTCTGACCCAGACCGAGTTGGCCGAGCTCGTCGGGATGCGCCAGTCGTACCTGAGCGAGTTCGAGAACGGGCACCTGAATCAGCAGGTGCATCGCCTCATGGCTCTCTTCAAGGCTCTTGGCGTGCGGGCTGTCGTTGGGCGCGCCGACTGGTGAGTCGGCTCGCCGTCTGGATGGACGGCACGAAGATCGGGACGCTGCAACGCAGCCGCGGCTCGCTCGTCTTCGCCTACTCGGACGAGGCGCTCGAGCTCGGCGTCGGTCGGCCACTGCTCTCGGTTTCGATGCCCACCCGCGTCGGCGCCTACCGCGGAAAGGTGCCGGAGGCGTTCTTCGAGGGCCTGCTCCCGGAAGGTGAGGCACGCAGGATGATCGCCTACGACTTCCACGTCGCAGACGAAGCGTGTGCGTTGCTCGGCGTGCTCGGCCGCGACTGCGCCGGCGCACTGATCGTCCTCCCCGACGACGAGGCGCCGCAGCCTGGCGGCGTGCCGGAGCCGATCAGCGAGCTCGAGGTCGGTCGGCGCCTCCGCGACCTCCCCATCCGGCCGCTCGGCGTCGACGACAGGGTGCGAGCCTCCCTCGCAGGGATGCAGGAGAAGCTTCTGCTCACACGGCTCGGCCGCGGCTTCGGTCTCCCGGTCAACGGCGCCCCGTCGACCCACATCCTCAAGCCGGCGAGCCGCGACGTGCGATTTCCCGACCTGATCGTGAACGAGGCCTTCTGCCTGCGTCTCGGCCGCCACCTCGGGCTCGAGGTTGCCACGGTCGAGATCGGTGCATTCGACGGCGTCCCCGTGCTAATCATCGAGCGCTACGATCGCACCGCTCCGGATCCCGAAGGCACGATCAGCCGTGTGCACCAGGAGGACTTCTGCCAGGCGCTTGGGATCGACGGCTCCTACACCCGGAAATACGAGAGCGGCGGTGGCCCCTCGCTGCGCCAGTGTGCGACGCTGCTCGGCCGCTGGTCACGTGAGATCGATGCGCTCGAGCGCCTCCTCGACGCGGTGACGCTGACGGTGCTCGTCGGGAACGCCGACGGCCACGGCAAGAACCTCTCGCTCCTGCACAGCCGCGAAGGCGCAATCCGACTCGCACCGATCTACGACGTCTTCTCCTCGCTCTGGTATCCCGAGCACAGCGTCGACCCCGCGATGCGCATCAACGGCGTCGCCGACATCGGCGCTGTCGGCCGCGACGACCTGATCGCCGAGGCTCGCTCATGGGGCCTTCGCGATGACGTGGCCGCAGAGCGGATCGAGAAGCTGCTCTCGCGGGCCGACGACGCGATCGCACACGCCGCCAACGAGCTCGACCCGCCCCCGTCGCTCGTCGAGCTACTGCAGGCCCGAGCTCACACGCTTTGCAGCTGAGCGCGATGGTTGCTTGCATGTTCGGAAGCACCGCCCCGAACCCGTAGGGACGGGACCTGTCCCGCCAGCCGTCCAACACCTGCCCACGCGACCACCCCGAATCCGTAGGGGCTGGACCTGTCACGCCCGCCGTCCAACACCTGCCCACGCGACCACCTCGAACCCGTAGGGGCGGGACCTGTCCCGCCCGCCGCCCAACACCCGGCTTACACGTTCGGGTCGCGCGCCCGACGCCGGGCTGCGAGCTCACGGATGTGGCGCTCGAGCAGGAGCCGAATATCGAACCCGTAGAAACGGATGATGCGTTCGCCGAGAACGCGCATCTCACTGTCATCGAGCCGGCCGAGAGCCGCCGCGGTTCCGATTGCATCCACATGGAGCCTCACGATCGCACTCACCATGGCAGAGTTCTCCTCAGGCAGGTCGAAGCGATCCGGTGCGAGGTGAAAGAGCAACTCGTCCTGCTGCGATCGGACCCGCTGCTGCTCATCCTCCGAGAGCTTCGAGAGTCG
>JBKJVI010000026.1:0-40211 GCA_046590225.1 Gaiella sp.
CGAAGGACGTGTCGCGGCAGGAAGAGGAAGGCTAGCCGAGACACGCCCGATGACATTCCCCCGGGCGCGCTGCGCGCGCGAAGGACGTGTCGCGGCAGGAAGAGGAAGGCTAGCCGAGACACGCCCGATGACATTCCCCCGGGCGCGCTGCGCGCGCGAGAACAGCCTGCCAACACGCGAGCCTTAGCCGCGGCGAGGGCCGCCGGACTTCTCGAGACGGCGCTGGAAGCGCTCGACCCGACCGCCGGAGTCCATCAGCTTCTGCTTGCCCGTGTAGAACGGGTGGCAGTGCGAGCAGACCTCGACGTGGAGCTCCGGCTTCGTGGAGCGAGTCATGAACTCGTTGCCGCACGAGCAGCTGACATGAGCGAGGACGTACTCGGGGTGAATGTCGGTCTTCATCGCCCCGCCAGAATAGCAGAGGCGATATCGGTGCTGACGTTGCCTCCGGAGACGACACTGACGACGCAACCGCCTTCGATCTTCCCCGCGAGGACAGCTGCAGCTGCTGCCGCGCCGCCTGGCTCCGCAGCGAGCTTGGCACGTTCGTAGAGGAACCTGAAGCCGGCCCGAATCTCGTCGTCCGTGACGAGCACGACCTCGACGCCGAGCCTGCCGCACACTTCCACGGCGACGGTTCCTGCGAACGGAGCCGTCAATGCATCGGCGATCGTGCAAGGTGTCAGAGGCACCGGCTCGCCGGCGGCGAGCCCGAGGGCGAGCGCGTCCGAGTGCTCCGGCTCGACGGCGATCACGCGCACGCCGTGTGGAACACATGCCGCGGCGATGCCGGTGACGAGCCCGCCCCCGCCGCAGGCAACGACGATCGTGTCGACCTCGGGGACGTCCTCGAGAATCTCGAGCCCGACGGTCCCGGCTCCGGCGATCACGACCGGATCGTTGAACGGGTGGACGAGCACGCGACCAGTCTGCTCCTGGAGTTCCTCGAGGCGCGCGAATGCGTCCGCGGGATCCGCAGCCTCGAGGTCGATCGCGGCCCCATAGCCCCGTGTGGCCGCGATCTTTGCAGGGCTTGCGCTCGCCCACATCACGAGGAGCGCGTCGACTCCCTCGGTGGCGGCTGCCCACGCGAGTGCCTGAGCGTGGTTTCCGGCCGACACGCTGATCACACCGCGCTCACGCTCCTTGGCAGACAGTGCCCTCACCCGGTTGAGTGCACCTCGTGCCTTGAACGAGCCGGTGCGCTGAAACAGCTCTGCCTTGAGATGCCGGCCCGGGCCAAGACTGCGAGAACTGAACGTCGGGGTGCGATGCGTCCTTCCCCTGATCGTCTCCGCCGCGCGCGCGACGTCGTCGGGTGTGATGGAGACGGTCGGCACCGGCTGATCGTAGTCGACCGCTGGAACAGCGAGAATGTGGACATGGAGGAAGCCGAGCCGCTGCCGATCCGCATCATTGTCACGGACGATCTCGAGCGATCACGCGTGACGGTCTTCTTTCGACTCTTCCTCGCGATTCCGCATCTCATCGTGCTCGCCCTCTTCGGAATCGCCGCGTTTGCCGTGACCGTGATCGTGTGGATTGCCCTCATCTTCGAAGGAAAGGCGCCTCGCACCCTGCAGGAGTTCGTAGCGTCATACCTGCGCTACGCGACGCAGGTCAGCGCGTATCTCTACCTCGCTGCGGCGCCGTACCCGGCGTTCGGCGGAGCCGCCGGCTACCCGATCGACCTCGAGATCGAGCTCGCTCCCCGGCAATCTCGAGGAAGGGTCGCGGCACGGCTCGTGCTCGCGCTGCCGGCGTTCCTGCTCATCACGGTTCTCGGCGGAGGAATGTCCGGCGGAGGCTCTGCGAACATCACGTCGACGACGTCGGGCGGCGAAGACTGGTGGCTGAACGCCTGGAGCGTCGGCGGTGTCTCGACGACCGTGGCCGTTCTGGCGTGGTTCGCAATCCTCGTTCGCGGTCGGATGCCGCTCGGCCTGCGCGACCTACTCACCTACTGCATCGGCTACACCGCCCACGCCACCGGGTACTTCCTCCTCCTCACCGATCGCTATCCGACGACTGATCCGACTCGAGTGGTTCCCCTGATCGAGTTGCCGACGCATCCTGTGCGACTCGAGCTCAGAGACGATGTCCGCCGATCGCGCCTGACGGTGTTCTTCCGCTTCCCGCTCGCCGTGCCGCATCTCATCTGGTTGCTGTTGTGGTCACTGGTTGTTATGGCCGCAATGCCAGTCGTCTGGCTGATCGTGCTCGTGATCGGTCGACTACCCCTGCCTCTGCATCGATTCTTCACGGCGTGGATTCGGTACTCGACGCACGTGATCGCCTTCCTCTACCTCATCGGCGGGCCGTTCCCCGGCTTCACGGGCCGCGCAGGCAGCTACCCCGTCGACATCGCGTTCGATCCACCTCGGTCGCAGCGTCGCGTGGTCACGGCGTTCCGGGCGATCCTCGCGATCCCTGCGTTCCTGCTCGCAGGAGCGTTCGGCTCGGTCGCTCTCCTCGTCGGGGTCCTCGGCTGGTGGGCGGCTCTCCTCACCGCTTCGATGCCCGAGGGCCTGCGCAACCTCGGCGCCGTCAGCCTGCGGTACTCGGCGCAGGCAAGCTCGTATCTGTTCCTCGTTACCGAGCGCTATCCCTATGCAGCGCCGGCAGTTCGCGACCGGCCGCGCAATCTGCAGCTCGAGCTTCCATTCGGGGCTCCGGGTTCCGATCTGACCGCAATAGAGGCACTCTGAAGCCGAGTCGGGCGCTACGGCTGGGCCTCGTCGCGATCGCCGGCGTCGTCTGGCTCTGGTGTGCGGCGCTGCTTCTTCGTACGGCTGTCCCGTCCGACCTTCCATCGGTTCGGGTCGACAGTGCAGCGGTGTTCGGGGAAGCCCTCGTTCGTCGCGCCAAGCACGTCGAGCGCTTCTTCCTCGTCGTCTGGGCACTCTCGCAGATCGCGCTGTTCACGACGCTCTGGATCTACGCTCGCCGCGGCCCTCGCTTCGCTCGCGAGTCCGCCGCCGGGCCGATCGGCACGGGGATGCTCCTCGGGATGCTCGGACTCGGGATCGTCTGGCTCGTGGAGTTGCCCTTCGGGCTGCTCAATATGTGGTGGGCGCGGCGCTACGACCTGAGTGACGTCGGCTACCTGGAGTGGGCGTTCGGCGGATGGTTCGAACTGGCTGCGGCCTTCACCTCGATCTGCGTCACGTTGCTGATCGTCATGTTTCTCGCCCGCAAGCTGGGCGAGGCATGGTGGATTCCCGGAGCCGCCGTGTTCGTCGTCATCGGCGCAGGGTTCGCGTTCGCACAGCCGTACCTCCTCCCTGAGACAACGCCGCTGAGGGATCCAGCCCTGCAGCGGTCGGCGACCGAATTCGAGCGGAAGCAGGGAGTGTCCGACATCCCCATCTCCGTGGAGGACGTGAGTGGCACGACGAGCCAGGCGAACGCGTACGCCGTTGGCTTCGGCCCCTCACGCAAGATCGTCCTCTGGAGCACGATGGTCGACGGCACGTTCTCCGACGGCGAGGTGCGTGCCGTTCTCGCTCATGAGCTCGGGCATCACTCGAGCAATCACATCCCCAAGGGACTCGCCTGGTTCGGGCTGTTCGCGTTGCCAGGCGCCTGGATCCTGATGCGCCTGACCCGGCGCCGCGGTGGCATGAGCGAAGCAGCCGCCGTCCCCATTGCGCTCCTCGTCGTCGCCGCACTGCAGCTCGCAACGGCGCCCGCCCAGACCTGGATCAGCCGGCGGATGGAGTCCGAGGCCGACTGGAAGGCGCTACAGACGACCCGCGATCCGGTTGCAGTGCAAGGACTCTTCGCCGGATTCGCAAAGACGTCGCTCGGCGATCCCAACCCACCCACGTGGGCGCACCTCCTCCTCGACAGCCACCCGACGCTCGCGCAGCGGGTCGAGATGGCAGCGGCGTGGAGTGCGCAACGGCGTCCGCGGTAGAGAATTTCTACCGCCCCTCGAGCCTCTAGAACCCGAACGCCTCCTCCGCCATCGCGGCGATCGTTTCACCGATCATCAGCGACGACGTCGCGCCCGGCGACGGCGCATTCCGGACGTGCACGACGCCCGGCCGACGCTCGAGCACGAAGTCCTCGACGAGCTCTCCGTCGGCACTGACGGCTTGCGCGCGAATCCCGGCTGGGCCGGCGATCACATCCCGCGCCTCGAGATCCGGCAAGAGCTTCCGCGCTGAGGCCACGAAGAGGTGCTTGCTGCTGTCCCTCGCGATCTCGCCCAGTCCGGTGCGTAGGTGCTTGCGCGCGAGGCGCCGGAAGCCACGGGTCCGAAGGGTCTCGACACAATCGCCTATCGATATCTGTCGTCGCCGATAGCCCTCCCGATCGAACGCGAGCACCGCGTTCGGGCCGAGCCACATGGAGCCGTCCATTCGCAGCGTCGTGTGGATGCCGAGGAACGGAAAGGCCGGGTCCGGTACCGGGTAGATGAGAGCGTTCGCAAGATGCCTCGAGGCTGGATGCAGGACGTAGTAGTCGCCGCGAAACGGCACGATCTTCGGATCCTCGGCTCCACCGCCGAGCCGGGCGAGCCTGTCGGCGTAGACGCCAGCACAGAACACCACGTTGTGAGCGTCGACCTCGCCGGCCGGGCACGAGAGTCGCACCCCTCCTCCACGGCGCTCCGTGATGCCGGCAACCTCGTAGCCGAGCAGGATCTCTCCGCCTGCAGCGACGACATCGTCGGCAAAGGAGCGCGCCACGAGGCCGAAGTCGACAATTCCCGTTCCCTGCACATGGAGCGCGCGGATGCCGGCCGCGTGGGGCTCTAGCTCGCCTAGGCGCTCCGGACCGATGAGCTCGAGCCCGACGGCACCGTTTGCGACTGCGCGTCGATGCAGCTCCTCGAGACGCGGAAGCTCGGAAACGTCGGTGGCGACGATGACCTTGCCGCAGATGTTGGTCGAAATCGATCTCTCAGCGCAGTACTCCTTGAGCGCCGCCGCACCCTGGGTGCAGAGGCGAGCCTTGAGAGAGCCGGGGGCGTAGTAGATGCCCGAGTGGATCACCCCGCTGTTTCGGCCACTCTGGTGCTCCGCAACCGAGGACTCCTTGTCGAGCACGACGACCTTCAGCCCGGGCGTCCTGAGCGCAAGTGAGCGGGCGACGGCCAGGCCGACGATGCCGGCGCCGACGACGGCAACATCGGCGCGGCGATCACCGACGGACACGGCGGCTGAACCCGGGCTTTGCGTCACGTCAGCGTGTACTCGGGGCCGGATCCACCTTCCGGCGGAGTCAGGCGGCCGCCGCGGGCCGTAATCGCGCCGCACTGGACGCAGTTCGAAGGGGTCAGCTTCACCTCGACGGTGCCGTCGCCGTTGTCCTCCCCCACCTCGTAGACCTGCGCCGGGCACATCCAGGCCCACATCTCGGCGACATCGCGGGGCACGGTCCGCTCGATGCGAACGTGATTGGGCTGGTCGTCACGGGTTCGGTTCCCGGACGCGAACACCGAGGACAGCTTGTCGAACGTCAGCGCACCGTCGGGCGCGGGATAGCGTGATGCGCGATCGGTGCGAAGAAGCGGCGCTGCGGCGTTCGGCTCGTTGTGGAACTCCTTCGGCGGCAACTTCCCCTTCGTCACCGTCATCGCGCTGGCAAGTCCACCGCCGACGAAGAAGCCCTTCTCGAACGCCTGCCGCATGTTCCGCACCTCGCGCAGGCTCTTCCCGAGGTACCCGGTGCGAACCTCCTCGTCGTAGGCGTCGAACGCTCCGATCCGCCCGGGGTTCTCCCCGCGCTGCAGCGAGGAGTACGCAGCCTCGGCGGCAAGGCGCCCGGATTCGATCGCGTAGTGGACACCCTTCAGGCGCGCCAGGTCGACGAGTCCCGCACTCTCGCCCGCAAGCAGCAATCCCGGTGCGCCGAGCCGGCGAGGCATCGCATGCCAGCCACCGCTCGTGATCGTCTTCGCGCCCCAGGCAACGCGCTCCCCTCCCTCGAGGATCTCGCGCACGAACGGATGTGTCTTGAACTCCTGTAGAAGATCGTGAGCCGACAGCTCGACGTCGCGGTAGTCGAGCCCGATCACGAACCCGAGCGACACCATGTCGTCGCCCATCGGGTAGATCCACGAGCCGCCGAACTCGCGGTACTTCGCCGGCTTACGCAACGGCCAGCCGAGCGTATGCACGATCCTGCCAAGCGGCTTCGCGACGCGCCAAACCTCCTTGACTCCGAGCTCCCAGATCTGGGGCTCAGGCCCGTTGAGTCCGAAGTGATCAAGCGCGGCTCCCGTGAGATGGCCCGCGGTTCCCTCGGCGAGCACTGTCACTCTCGCGACGATGTCGGCACCGGGTTCGAAGTTGCGAAGCGGCTCGGCCTCCTTCCCGCGCCCCTTGTCGCCACTGCGGATGCCGACCACGCGACCGTGCTCGACGAGGAGCCGGTCGGCCGAGGTCTCCGGCAGCACGAAGGTGCCTCCCGCCTCGGCCTGCTCGGCGAGATATCGGGACATCTGGGAGATCGAGATGATCCAGTTGCCGTGATTGCGGAGCGTCGGCGGCGGCGGGATCCGGACGGCGCGCTTGCGCGTCAGGAGGTAGACGCCCTCGCCGGGAACCTCCCCGTAGGTCGGCACGCCCTCGAGCTGCTCCGGGCGGCCGCTGAACAGCCTCCTGATCGCCCGTGGGTTCATAACCGCGCCAGAGAGAAGGTGCGAGCCGGGCTGCTTGCCCTTGTCCACGAGCGCGACCGGGACCTCTCCGAGCTTCTCGGCCAGCGCCGGATCGTCTTCGAGAAGCTGTCCGAGCCGGATCGCACACGCGAGACCCGCCGGGCCCCCGCCCACGATGAGGACACCGACCTCGATGCGCTCGTCTGGCGCATCCGTCGGCGCGGCAATCACCTCGTCGGTCGAGAACGGTGGCGGAAAGTCCGCCGCGCGCATCTCTGCGGCCGCCGCGCCCCTGGCCAAGCTAACCCTTACGGGCCCGCACAAGCTCTGCGAGCTTCGGGGCGACCTGATTCAGGTCACCGACGACGCCGAAGTCGGCGAAGTCGAAGATGGGCGCGTTCGGGTCCTTGTTGATCGCGACAATCGCACCGGAGTTCTGCATGCCCACCTTGTGCTGGATGGCGCCGGAAATTCCGAGTGCGATGTAGAGCTTCGGTGTGACCGACTTTCCCGTCTGCCCAACCTGCGTCGAGTACGGGTACCAGCCGGCATCGACAACGGCCCGGGTCGCCGCGACCGCGCCGCCGAGCGCTGCTGCGAGCTCCTCGGCCAGCTTGAACCCCTCGGGTGCTCCAAGGCCGCGTCCTCCCGCAACGATCACGTCTGCGTCCTCGATCGAGGGCCCGCTTGCCTGCTCGTGCGCCTGCTCGACCATCCGCGCAGCCGTCGAATAGTCCCTGAGCGTCACTGACACGCTCTGCACACTCGCCGTACCGCCCGTGTCGACAGGCTCGAACGCACCTGAACGCACGAGCGCGATCCGTAGTGTGCTCGTCCAGCCGACGGTGACGAGGACGGTGTCGCCAAGCGCGGGCCGTCTGGCGGTCAGCTCTCCTCCCTCGATCGCGAAGTCGGTGATATCCCAGTTGAGTCCGGCATCGAGTCGTGCAGAGAGGCCGGCCGCAATGTCGGCTGAGAGGACGGAGGCTGCAAAGAGCATGTTTGACGCACCCGATGCTGCGACAACGGCCTCGAGCGCATCGACGCGCGGCTGCGGGAGCGGCGCCTCGAACTCGGGCGCGTCGACCGCATACACGGTGGAAACACCGTGCGCGCCGGCCGACGCGGCGACATCGGCAACGCCGTACCCGATGACAACGCCCGCCACGTCACCGCCCACAGCGAGTGCGCGTGCCAGCACGCCGAGCGAGCCCTTCTGGATCGCACCATCATGGTGTTCGAGGAAGACCAGCGTGGTGCTCACAGCAGTTTCCTCTCGGAAAGCCACGCGACGAGCTGCTCTGCGGCAGAACCGTCGTCCTCGATCTTGATCTGATTGCCTTTCGCGGGCGGTGGGGAAAGGGCGAGGACGCTCGTCCGCGACCCGGAAGCACCAACGGAGGCGGGATCGGCTCCGATATCCGCAAGCGAGAGCGTCTCGGCAGGCTTGGACTTGGCGCCCATGATCCCCTTGAGTGACGGGTAGCGCGGCTCGTTGATCGCGTCCGAAACGGCGATGACGGCCGGCAGCGGCGCCGAGATGACGTCGTAGCCGAACTCCGTCTGGCGCTTCCCGGTCACGGACGACGCGTCGACGGTGAGGTCGGCGACCTGCGAGATCATCGGGCGCTGCAATCGGTCGGCGACGGCCGCCCAGAGCACGGCACCGTCGGAGTCGGATGACTGCTGCCCGAACAGGATCAGATCGGCGTCTTCACGCGCGAGGCCCTTCGCGAGTGCGTAGCTCGTGGCCACGAGATCAGAGCCCGCAGCAGCCTCGTCCGAAACGAGCATCGCACGGTCGGCCCCCATCGCGAGCGCCTTGCGCAGTGAATCGAGCGCCTTCGTCGGCCCGAACGAGACGACAACGACCTCACCCCCGTGTGCCTCCTTGATCCGGAGAGCCTCCTCGACTGCATTGACGTCAGTCGCATTGAGCGCGCCCTCTCCCGACCGGTCGAGCAGATTCGTGGCGGGGTCGAGTTTCCGCACCGACGTTGCGTCGGGAACCTGCTTCACACAGACGGCGATCTTCATGTTGAGAGCCTAGATGATTGACTCCGAGTTGACGCGCTGCTCGGCTCAGGCCCCCAGCCGCGAGTGCGGCAATTCGGAGTCGATCATCTCATTGATGCGCAATTCGAGTCGCAGCGAGAGGCGTCTCTCCGGGTGAGTTGTCGAGGCGCTCTGCTAGGCTCGGGCACTTCGAGCGCGAATCGGACGCGGGTGACGCCCGTTTCCCTCCCCAGGATGCGAATTCACCGGACGACAGCCCGAGGAGCCCTCCTCCTCACTCTCTTCCTGGCGCTCAGCCTGGCAGTCGTGTCGGCCTCGAGTGCAGTGAACGAGCCCAACGATCCACCCGGAAATGGCAAGACATCGATCATCTTCCCGGTCATCGGTGCAGCGACGACCTTCGACGACTGGGGCGATCCACGTGGCCAGGGGCGTCATGCCGGAAACGACATCCTCACGACGTGGCGCTCCCCGGCCGTCGCAGCCGAGGACGGGAAGATCCGACTCTGGACCACCTCCTCGCGCGCCGGGTGCATGCTCTACCTCTACGGCGCGAGCGGCACAACCTACCTCTACATCCACCTCAACAACGACCTCACGGCAAAGCGCGACAATCGCGGCACGTGCGTGCCCGGAGTCGCATACGCGAGGGGCCTGAAGACGGGATCCCGCGTCAAAGCGGGCCAGATCATCGGGTACAACGGCGACTCGGGCGACGCAGAGGGGATCTACCACCTCCACTTCGAGGTTCACCCAAACGACGGGGTCGACGTCAATCCCCGCCCGTATCTGAACGCGGCACGGCGGCTTCTCTTTCCGGTGCAGTCGGTCGCGCGGCCGGTGACGGTCGGACTGAAGGGAACGGTCGTCGCGGCCGGAGGCGGCGTCGTGGAGCTGTCCGTGACGAGCTACCGCGTCTGGCCGGGCGGAAAATGGGTGACGATCCCCGCCCGCCTGATGGAGTTGGCCGTACCCGTAGAATCGGTGGTCGACGAGTCACTCGTCGATCTGGTTCTCTCGCCGACACGACGGACACTCAGCTCCCGGAAGGCAACGAAGGTCGTCGCCTTTACGATCCCGACGGAGGCAACGCTGGCAGTCGCCTCGGGTGAACCCGGGGCTCTCTCGGTCGATCGGATTCGCCCCGGATGAGGTGCGCCGTCTCCGCGACTGCGCCGTCCGGGCGCCGCGACTACACGACTGCAGTAGCCGAGCGAAGGAACTCGATGATCTCGCCCGTCGGGGCACCCGGCGTGAAGATCGCCGATACTCCCCCCTCGATCAGCTCGGCGGCGTCGTCGGCCGGAATCGTTCCGCCGACCACCACGAGCACGTCGTCCGCGCCCTGCGCACGAAGGCCTTCGATGATTCTCGGGACGAGTGTCATGTGTGCTCCCGAGAGGATTGAGATCCCGACTGCGTCTGCGTCTTCCTGGATCGCGGTCTCGACGATCTGCTCGGGGGTCTGATGGAGACCGGTATAGATCACTTCCATGCCGGCGTCGCGCAGGGCTCGCGCGATGATCTTCGCACCGCGGTCGTGGCCGTCGAGGCCGGGCTTTGCGATCACGACGCGTATCTTCCGCTCCACATGGGCAGTATAGGGCGGTGAAATTCTCCGTCATCGGTTGCTCGCCCGCCTGGCCGAATCCGGGCAGTGCCCATTCGGGCTATCTGCTCGAACATGCTGCCGGGCGTCTACTCGTCGACTGCGGGCCCGGAGTGTTGCCCCGCCTCCGCCAGCGCGAAGGTTGGCCGAACGTCGATGCCATCGCGATCACCCATTTTCATCTCGATCACTGGGGCGATCTCGTCCCCTGGGTCTGGGGCGCCATGTACCGCTGGGCCGGAACGGTCGCTATCGGCAATCGGCCCGAGCTGTGGGTCCATCAGGGCGGTCGGGATGTGCTCGAGGAGTTCGGGGAGCGATTTGGGTTCAGGGATATGTTCGACCGCGTGTTCATCGTGCGTGAGTACACCCCCGAGGAGCCCTTCTTCGCTGCGGGATTCGAGGTGCTGCCTCTGCTGCTCCCGCACTACACCCTCGAGACGTATGGGTTCAGACTCAGTGCCAGTGGGATAACGATCGCCTATTCGGGCGACAGCGGCCCAAGCGAACGGCTGGCCGAGCTTGCGCGTGACTCCGACCTCTTCGTCTGCGAGGCCACGCTCGATCGCGGTATCGACGACGGGCCACTCCGTGGTCACCTGAGCGTCGACGAGGCACTCTCATCCGCCGCGGACTCCGGGACGAAGAGACTGCTTCTCACCCATCGTCCGGCCGAGCTCGACACACCGCCAGGTGTCGATCGCGCCCGTGACGGCCTCGAGATCGACCTCTAACGAACGCCCGCCGGGGACGACCTGCCCGATCGAGGCATGCCGAGACAAACGCGTGTCCCCCGCCCGAGCGACCCGATCGAGGGAATGACCTCTCGCAGCCTCCCCCGAAGGGGTGTGGCAGTCGCTGACACGAGGGATCACCGTAGGGTGCGCCTGCTGCCGATTCCACTGGCATGCGGCGGTTGTTTCTCCTTGCCATGGTCGTAGCGCTTGCGCTTGGCGCAGCGGCCGCAGGCCCTGGTAGCGAAACGGCGCAGGCAAACGGCCAGAGGTGTGGGGCCGGCGCGAACGGCTCCAGCGGATACGCCTACGCCGGCCACCAGGCGACCGAGATCGCCCACGGTGTACGCGCGACGATCACACCGACGGTGCAGCCGAACGTCGTCGCCGGTCACGTGGCGGGATGGATCGGCGTTGGCGGCCCAGGTCAGGGCGCCGGCGGCCAGACGCTCTGGCTTCAGGTCGGCATCGCCTCGATGCCTGACACGCCGACGATGGTGTACGCCGAGGTCACCCGCGGTGGCCGGGATCCTGTGTTCATGCCGCTTCTTCGTGGCATTGCCGTCGGCGAGAGCCACACCGTCTCGGTTCTGGAGATGACCAAGCGCCCGAACTACTGGCGGGTCTGGCTCGATGGCACAGCCGTGACCGAGCCGATCCTTCTCGCCAACTCGACGAATCGCTGGCGGCCGATCGCGACGGCTGAGTCATGGAACGGCAACCGGGCAGTCTGCAACCGGTTCGGCTTCCGCTTCAACGGCGTCAGTGTGGCTGCGTCGACCGGCGGGTCCTGGCAGGCCTTCGCGCCCGGCCACAGGTTCCTCGATCGTGGGTTCAACGTCAAGCGTCTCAGCGGCTCGATCGGTGGGCAGCGCGTGCTGTCCGGCGACACGCCTTCGCCCTACGCATTCGAGGCGAGCAGCGTCTCCTAGCTCGCGAGAATGCGGATCGGCGTCCCGAGCGGGATGCGATCGCGCAGGAAGTCCGCGGTCTGATTGGAGAGGCGAACGCACCCGTGTGACACGGCCTGCCCGAGCAGTTGCGGAGCGGTCGTCCCGTGGAGCCCTACAACACCACCACCGGGCCACTCCGACAGCTTCGAGTACGCGCTCGTCTCGAACGCGAAGCTGCCGAGGAACGGTGTCTGCACGGGCTTGAATCGAACCGTCACGAAGTACAGGCCCGTTGGCGTCTCCGTGCCCGGCGCGCCGACGGCAACACGGGCCGTGTTGACGAGCTTCTTGCCCTTCCAGACCTGCACAACTCTCGACCCGCGGAAGACAACGACCTGCCACGGCACCGTTCGAATCGTGACGTGCGGCGCCCTGACCCAGCCCGTTCGACCGTTCGGGCGGCCCGGAACAGTGATCTTGTACCAGGCAACCTTTCCGTTCCTGCCCTGTATCGCGTTGACGGCGAGGACGTATCGCTGCCTGTAGTCCTGGGGCCGAAACTCGCTCAGTCTGGCGACGATCCGGGCGCTGTTCCTCGGCGCGCTCCGGACCGTCAGGAGCGGGACGTTGATCGTGCCCGAGCCGACAACCGGTGCAGGCGGCGCCGTGCTAATCGCGTCGACAGAGCCGGGCGCCACGAGCGCAAGGACGACTGCTGCGCCGGCGATGAGGACACCCCACGTTCGCGATCGGCACCGAAACGGGGAAGCGAAGGGGCCTGCGTCGCCGGAGGCACGGAATCGAGGGCGTCGGGGCATCCTTCACACAGTAGCCCCCCTTCCGGGGGACAGCCATGCCTCGTTCGAGGGTTTCAGACGTGCCCAACTCGAGCAACGGTCGGTCAGCAAACGACGACGCCCCCGGATTACCGGGGGCGTCGTCGTCCGTGCATCGATGTCGTTCGCGTTACCCGGTGACGGGTGGCTCGAAGATCCCGACCACGCCGATCCGCTGGGTGTTGCACGCCTTCTTCCCCTGAATCGCGAGTCGGATGATGCCGGGCTGCGACGGCTTGACCGTCACCTTGACCTTGCCGCCCTTCCCGGAAAGCACCGTCTTCGAGATCCCCGGGCCTGTGATCTTCACCGAGATACCTGCGACGCCCTTCGTTCCCTGCGTCACCTTGATGCTGATCCTCTGCGCCTTCCCATTGGCCTTCAGCATCTTCGGGTTCGCCACCAGTGTCCGGCAGATATCCGCCTTCACGACCGGGGGCTTCGGCGGGGTCAGGGGCGCGTTGACGATCGTCTGGGCCGAGGCCTGGTTGTTCTTGGCGTTCGTCTCAGGCGTGGACGTCGTCACGAGAACGACGTTGACCTTCGTCCCGGTCGCGTTGACCGTGGCCTTGATCGTGATGGCCACGGATGCGCCGGGTGCGAGGCTGACGATCGTACAGTCGAGAGCCTGTGCCGTCGTGGTGCACGTGCCGGCACTCGTCGTCGCCGATACGAAGCTGACGCTGGCCGGTGCTGTGTCCGCCACCTTGACGTTTGCAGCCGCATCGGGGCCGTTGTTGACGACAATGAGGTTATACGTGATCGCCGCTGTGCCGCCGCCCTGGGGCAACTGCACCTGCGGTGTCGCGGCCTTCGTTACCGAGATGTCGGTGCTCGGGATGTATGGAGGCGGCGGCGTGGTAGTCACCGTCACGGTTGCCGGGTCGTCATCGATCACCTCATGGCCGTCGTCATCTACCCCCGACGCGGTCACGATATCGGTCTCGGTCTTGGAAACCGTCTTGGTGAAGGAGCACGTGTACGACGCGCTGGGTGCAATCACGATTCCACCCTGCGGGATCGCGCAGTCGCCCTGACCGTTCAGGTCCCCGTAGATCGAGTCGTTCAGCTCATTGATGAACACCGTGTCGACCGTCGAGTTGTTGCGGACGACGACCGTGAAGGTCACCGGGCCGCTGTCCTTCACGGCGGTAGGGTTCGCCACCTTCGTGACGGTGATGTCGGACTCTATGTCTGTGATCGTGACCTGCGCGGGGTCTGAGGCACTGATCTCGCGACCGCTCTCGTCCGTACCGGTCACCGTCGCGAGGTCGTTGACCTGGTCACCACCCTCCCCCGCGATATCCTTCGTGAACGTGCAGGTGACCGAGTCGTCCGGCGCAAGATCCGTCGGCAGCCCATCACCCTCCTGATCGATAGCGCAGTCGAGGTTGTCCAGTGTCGTCGCGGAGCCCAAAGCGGCATCGCCGTTGACGTTCACCATGTCCGCGAAGCTCTCCGCTGTCAGATGGATCGTGTCGGAGTTCTGCGCAGGATTCGTTATCACGAGCCGGTAGGTCACATTCACGGCTTTGCCCACACCGGGCTCATCGATCGCCGCGGTGTCGGCGAACGCGTCATCTGTCCCCGTGACCTTGACCTGCTTGTCGACGGTGATCGAGCTGTCCTTTCGATCATTGACGAAGGTGCACACGATCGCGTCACCTTCGCCGACGCTGACCTCGACCGAGAGTCCCTCGCCGACCGTACCCTGGATCGTTCCGTCGTCGTGGTTCGAGCACGAGTAACTCGAGTCGTAGAGTTTGCCGTCGCCCTGGCCGGTGAACACCTCGCTGACGACGTACGGCCCGCTCCCAACCGTCATCACTGTCGTTTCATCGTCGGCGGTGAGAGCCGCCTTCTTGACCACGTCGCCGAGTTTCAGGTCGACCGGCTTGTTGCCCGTATCGAGACCCGTGAAGTCCTTGACGATCTGAATGCTGCCCGTGTCACGGCTGATCGAGTTGGTAACGATGACCTCGTAGGTCGCCGCCTTGGTCGTGATGACGACAGTCCCGTCAGTCGACGGCGCCTGGCTGTCGCTCAGAGTCGGCGTGCCGAAAGACCACCCGGTCGGGTTGGTCGGAGCCGGCTCACTGACGACACAGGTCGTCCCGGTCGGGATCCCGCCGATCACCGCGTTGCCGCCGGCAAGAACGTTGGCCGTCCCGTCATGGGCGGTGCCATCACTGCAGTCGTAGTTGATCGCGAACGTGCCCGTGAAGCCCGACGTCAGCGGGTCAAACACCTTGCTGATCTTGAGGCTGCCCGTGTCACGGGCGTTCGTGTACGTGCACGTGACGTTCTCATTGGCATCGAGCGAGATCGTCGCCTTCCTGGCGGTGAGGTCGATCGTAGACCCACTGCCCTCATTGCACGTCAGGCTCGTGAAGCTCCAGTTCGCGGGCGGACCTGACTCCGTCACGGTGTACGTGCCGGCAAGCAGGCTCCCCTGCTGATGGCTGCCCGTGCCACCGGTGGTCGTGATGTCGAACGGGTTGTAGGTCGTCGTCGGCACCGAAGTCGTTGTAAACCCGAACGTCCCGTTCAGGCCGCCCGTGTTCTTGACCACGTTGATCGAACCGCAGTTCGAGATCGAGATCGTGTCGGTGAAGTCCTCGAGGATGACGTCCTTCATGTCGGCCGAGTCCGAGTTGCCCGTGATCGTGTAGGGCAGGATGTTGGCGACGCTGAAGCACGAGGTCGGCTTCGTGGGGAACACCGTGGCGCTCAGGTTGATGACGGCCTCGCCTGTCAGCTTGTCGGCGCCAAACATCGCCTCCGATACTGCGGCGTCGAGGGTGGTTTCCGTCCATCCTTGCTGGTTGTTACCCGAGCCGGTGTCGAAGTAGACGCGCTTGACGATCTTCGCTGCTCCGCCCTGCACGTCGAACGCCAATGAGAAGTCGCCGGGCGAACGGTTCGCCCACGGGTTGCACGTGTCGATGAGGGTCTGGGTCTTTGCGTCGGCACCCGGAGGGTTCTCCAACACGATGTCGCTGTAGTCACACGCGGTCGGAGCCGCATTCTTGTTGAACTCGAAAACGACTTGGCCCGTCGATGCGGCGTCGCGCGAGAACCCGAGATAGAGCCATACCTGGCCGGCCACGACGTTCGTGTCCATCCAGACGCCGCTCAGGTCGTTCCCGGGGTTCTCGTCGTTGTAATCGAGCGTGGCTGGGGCGTCGTATCTGATGTTGCCAAGCTTCGCGGTCGCCTGGTTGATGACGTCGAGCTCGGCCACCGACCCGTGCGGGTCGTCGAAGAACGCGCTCGCTGGGATCGAAGCGTCCGGCACGACCCCGTTGATGTCGTACCCACTGCCCAGCGTGTTCAGAGGTCCGGCACCGGCCGCGACCACAAACACCGTCGTCCCGCCGATCACAAGCGCCGCTGCCACGCTCAGCAACAGCGAGCGCCGCCGCGAGTGGCGGGCCGTGAAAGACGCGCTCGTTGCTGCCGTCTCCCGAACCAACGCGCGCTCGGGTCGATTGTTCGACCCCCAAGGACGCCTGCGATTCCCCATCCCCAACATTCTGTCCACCCCTTTGTCGTTTGGCTCCCCATGGACGTTGCCGGTGTTCCCCACCACCAACGCACCGCCCCGAGCATCCGCCCAGGTCGTCGAACGGTATGACCCTTCTGGTGGATCAGCAACCCCTCAAACGAGTGAACCGGACAACCGGAGGCCCCCTATTGGGAGGTCAAAGCAGCGGTCGAAGGACTCGCACCCGCGGGCATCTGGCTCGGTTGCGGGAAGGCCATCCAGCGGGCAAGGTGTCGTGGAAGGCGAGCCTCACGCCGTCGTGCCCTCACCCTCTACGCGAGGGTTAGTGTTACGCCGACGTGAAGTGGGTCGAGAAGGGAGTGTGTCAGCGTGCGCTGCGGTACGTTCGAGCCTCGGCGACGAGCGCCTCGAACAGCCGCTTGTCGTCGGCCTCCATCTCGGGGTGCCAGAGCACGCCGAGTGCGAAGGCCTTCGAGGGATCCTCGATTGCCTCGAGAGACCCGTCGTGCGCGAAGGCACTTTCGACGAGGCCCGCTCCCACTCGACCGACGCCCTGATGGTGGCTCGAGTTCACAGCGCCGTGACGCGGCCCGAGAATCGCTTCGAGGCGTGTGCCCTCTTTCACGTCGACGGGGTGCTGGGAGAAGACGCCGAGCGTTTCGCGATGGCCTTCGTGACCGACGTGCTCGGGAAGATGCTGGATCAGGTCGCCGCCGCGAAGGACGTTCAGCAGCTGGAAACCGCGGCAGATCGCGAGCGTCGGGATGTCACGATCGAGTGCGGCCTCGAGCAGGCGGAGCTCGCCGGCGTCGCGGCGCACCTGCGCCGGATCGGTCGCCGGGTGACGCTCGGCACCGTACTGCGCCGGGTCGATATCGATGCCGCCCGAAAAGACGATCCCGTCGAGAATGTCGAGGGTCTCGTCGATCCCTTCCTCGCTCGGCGGCACGACGATGGCGCGGCCGCCGGCCTGCTCGACCGACTCGACGTAGTAAAGCGGCACGAGCGCCGCCGGCAACTCCCAGACGCCCCAACGCGCGGGCTGCGCGTACGAGGTGATGCCGATGATCGGGCGAACCGCTGACATGTCGTCACGCTAGCGGATGGCGGCGCGCGCAGGACGTTCCGCCGCTGCCTGGCTCAAGCCAGGAGGCACCACAACACACGCGCCCCGCCGCCCGGCTCGCACGCCCGGAACCTAAACGCCAACCTCCCCCACTCCGTCGCCTGGCTGAAGCCAGGCGACACCGCACAACGCGCGCCTGGTGCCCGGCTTCAGCCGGGAACCTGAACGGCCGCTACCCCCGCTCGTAGTAGCGCTTGCGCTCCCAGTCCGTGACGAACGCGTCGTACAGTCCCTGCTCGGTACGCGCGTAGTTGAGATAGTGGTCGACGACCTCCGCGCCGAACGCACCCCGCGCCATCGTGCCACCCTCGAGCGCCGCGATCGCGGCGCCCATCGTCGACGGGAACCGATCAGCGTCCGACTCGTACGCGTTCCCCTCGAGGCCTGGTGGCAGCTCGAGCTCGTGCTCAATCCCGTGCAACCCCGCGGCGATCACAGCAGCGAACGCGAGATACGGGTTCGCATCGCCGCCCGGGATGCGCGTTTCCGCTCGACGCGCGGCTCCGTGTCCGACGACCCGGAAGCCACACGTGCGGTTGTCGTTCCCCCACGCGAGCGTCGTGGGCGCCCAAGAGCCGGCGGCGAACCGCTTGTACGAGTTGATCGTCGGCGCGAGGAAGACGGCGAGCTCCTTGAAGCACGCGATCTGGCCGGCGAGCCAGCGTGAGAACATCGTCTCGTCGGTCGCGAAGCACGGCGCCCCGTCGCGCCAGAGCGAGCTGTGGATGTGGCACGAGTTGCCGATCCAGTCCTGGAACGGCTTCGCCATGAACGTGATGGAGCAACCGTTGAGGAATGCGATCTCCTTGGCACCGTTCTTGTAGATGACGTGGTTGTCGGCCATCGTCAGTGCATCGGCAAAGCGGAAGTTGATCTCCTGCTGCCCCGGCCAGGCCTCGCCTTTCGAGGTCTCGACGCGCATGCCGGCGGCGTGCATGCCGTTCCTGATCTGGCGCAGGAACGCCTCGTCGTAGGTCGTTGCGAGGATGTGGTAGTCGAGGATGTACGGCACCGACGGCGTCAGGCCCGAGTACTCCTTGGCGTGCGCCTCCTCGAAGGTCTCGCGGAGGAGATAGAACTCGAGCTCGCTGCCCATCATCGGTGTCAGGCCGAGCGCCGTCGCCCTGTCCATCTGTGCCTTCAGCACCTGGCGCGGCGAGGGGGCAACGGGTGACCCGTCGTGGAAGTGGACATCCCCAAGCACGAGCGCCGTCGCCTCGAGCCACGGGATCGTGCGCAGCGTCGCCATGTCGGGCCGGACGTCGAAATCGCCGTAGCCCTGCTCCCAGCTCGCGAGTGCGTACCCCGGCACCGGATCCATCTCCATCTCCAGGGCAAGCAGGTAGTTACATCCCTCGACCCCATGCCCGGCATCCATCTCGTCCATGAAGAATTCGGCATGAAGGCGCTTGCCCATCAGTCGCCCCTGCATGTCCGTGAACGCGACGACGACGGTGTCGATCGCCCCGCATTGAACCTCGGATCGCAGTTCCTCGAGAGTCAGCATGGCGGCCATCCTATTCCGTCCGGGAGCAGGAGGATACTGCCACCATTCCAGAGCACTCCCGGACGCGCGGCGGTACGGCTTGACAACGCCCTCACCGGTAGTGGTGAATACACCACTGGCACGCTCGTTACGGAGACGGCGGCCGATCTGGTCATCAACGAGGGAGGCGGCGGCATGAGCGAGACACCTGCACCAGCACCTGGTGCACCGATCCACACAACGGAGGACGAGCAGCTCCTGCACAAGCTCGGCTATGCGCAGGAGCTCTTCCGCGCGATGGGCGTGTTCCAGAACTTCGCGATCAGCTTCACGATCATCTCGATCCTCGCGGGGTGTCTCACCTCCTACTACATCGCGTTCCAGTGGGGCGGGCCCGTGGCCGTCACCTGGGGATGGTTGATCGTCGGGACGTTCACCACACTCGTCGCGCTCTCCATGGCTGAAATCGCGTCGACGTACCCGACGGCAGGCGGTCTCTACTACTGGTCGTCGAAGCTCGGCAGCGCCGGGTGGGGCTGGTTTACGGGCTGGTTCAACCTGATCGGGTTGATCGGCATCGTCGCCGCCGTCGCATACGGGCTCGCGATCTTCGCGACATCGCTCTTGAATCTTCTCTGGGACTACCCGAACGACATCCATCACATCTTCTACGTGTTCGCTGTCGTGATGCTCGCCGGCACATTGCTCAATGTGTTCGACGTTCGAATCACGTCGACGATCAACGGGATCTCCGCCTGGTGGCACGTCGCCGGCGTCGTGATCATCGTCGCAGCGTTGATCATCGTGCCCGATAGCCACCAGTCGGTCGGCTACGTCTTCACGACGACGGTGAACAACTCCGGGTTCTCGGGGGCAGGCTGGAGCAGCATCGTCTTCTGGATGGTCTTCTCGATCGGTCTCACGATGTCGCAGTACACGCTGACGGGGTACGACGCATCCGCACACATGGCCGAGGAGACGCACAGTGCCTCTCGCTCGGCCGCCGTCGGCATGATCACGGCAGTCGTCCTGTCGGTGATCACCGGGTTTATCCTCCTGCTCGCGCTCACGTTCGCGATTCCGGATGCACAGGCGGTGCAGGAGCAGTTCGGCTACATCGTGACCTACATCTGGCAGGAGTCGATGAGTTCGGCCTGGGCAGAGTTCTTGCTCTTCATCGTCGTCGTGGCGCAGTTCTTCTGCCTCACCGCGTGCCTGACCTCGGGATCGCGGATGTTGTTCGCCTTCTCGCGTGACCGCGCAGTTCCGGGACACAAGTTGTGGTCGAAGGTCTCGAGCCACAGGGTGCCGGTCTGGTCGGTGTGCGCAATCGGCACGCTCGGCTTCCTGCTCATGGTGCCAACGTGGTGGAACAACCTCGCCGGCTACTACGTCGGCACGTCCGTCGGGACAACCGGCCTCTACATCGCGTTCATCCTCCCCGTGTTCCTCCGCTGGCGCGCAGGCGACTCGTTCGAGACAGGAGCGTGGAGCCTTGGCAAGCACTCGAAATGGATCAACCCAATTGCGATTCTCTGGGTCGTCTTCATCTCGATCGTCTTCATGCTCCCGACGGGGCCGGGAGGAATACCTGGCAACGATGCGTTCGACTGGAACCTCGTGAACTACGCACCGCTCACAATCGGCGGTGCGTTCATTCTCTTCGGAGCCTGGTGGGTGCTGTCGGCCAAGAAGTGGTTCGTCGGCCCGGTACGGATGGGCACTGCAGAGGAACTCGAGCAGCTCGAGGCGCAGCAAGAGTCGGCGTTTGCCGTCCCTGCCGATACCACGTACGGCAGGTAGGCAGCGTCTACCGACCACGGATACGAGGGGCGCCGCAAGGCGCCCCTCGTGCGTTCCGGCCTATCCCACCCAGGCGCCACCGTTCTGGTCGATCGCCTGCCCCGTGACGCCACGCGCATCGGGCGAGAGCAGCCAGGCCACGGTGCCGGCGATGTCGTCGGGTTGGGACATCCGCCCGAGGGGGACTGCCTCCATCGCATCGCGGTAGGCGGCCTCGCGCGTGCCTCCCGTCCCGGCGGCAATGTCGTCGAGCCCGTCCCACGCCATCTCCGTGTCGACCCAACCGGGGCAGATCGCATTGACCTGGATGTTGTCCTCGCCGAGCTCGGCAGCGAACGAGCGGACGAGACCGAGCAGACCCGCCTTGGAAGCGCTGTAGCCCGTGTACTCCGGTACGGCGATCCGCGCCAGAATCGAGGAGATGACGACGAGGTGCCGCGCCTCCGGACCAGCCGCAAGGTTCTCGAGCGCCGCGCGGCAGCAGTAGTAGGTGCCGTTCAGGTTCGTCGCAACGATCTCGTCGAACCTGTCCGCCTTCGCGTCGCCACCGTTCGAGCCGCCGACACCGCTGCAGGCAACGAGGGCATGCAGAGGCCCGAGATCGGCCACCGCGCCCGCAAACGCCCTCTCGACCCTGCCCCGGTCACGGATGTCGCACGCTGCAACGTGCGTTGGCGCCTCCATCGTGGCCGCGACGGCCTCGAGCCTGCCCTCGTCTCGCGCCACAAGCGTCACCGACGCTCCGTCGCGCCCGAGACGCCGCGCGATGGCGCGGCCGATTCCCGTCCCTGCTCCCGTGACAACGATGTGCTTTCCGGTCATCTCCGCTCCAGACGTTCGCAATTTGCGGGAAGGTCGTATGCCCCGGCCCTTGATCCCGGTGGCACCGGCAGCATAGATTCCTCTCTGCGCCGAGTACGGGACGCCAGAGGACGAAACCTCGCCGGGAGGCTGGACGCGGAAGCGAAAGGTCAGCCGGCAAGGTGGACGAAAGCGGCCCGGCTCGGCGAATGCACGTCTCGAGTCTTTTTAGAGCACACAGCAGAACGCGCAATTTCGTGCGCTGTTTCAGGAAAAATATGCAATTTGCGAACATTGCATATCACACCACTTGACGCGCGGACTTCCGCCCTCTAGGTTGGTGATTGCACCGAGGTAGGAGCACCTGAGGTTGATGGTCTCCAGATCGGCCGCTCGCTTCGGCGAAAGGTCAGTCAGGAAGCCGGACGAAGGAGCCACCGCCCCGGTGCATTTTTTCGTGCCTGGACATCGACGCGCCTCGCGCTCACGTCGTGTGCCGGCGTAAGGAAACGGATTTGCACATTCAATGCAAAATTGCGCATTTTCTATCACGAGAGCTCTTGACGCAGTGAACTCAACCCCCTAGTTTCATGGGTGCACCGAGAACGGAGTGCCTGAGGTTGATGGCTCCCCAGTCGGCACTCGCTTCGGCGAGGGTCAACCGGGAGGTCGGACGAAGGAGCCACTGACTCGGTGCATTTGCTTTGGTCCGACCCGATCGACCGAAAGCGTATGCTCGTCCCCATGCGCCGCCTTCTCGCCGTCGTCAGCGTCACCGTGTTCGCGGACGCAATGCTCTTCTCGGCGATCGTGCCTCTCGTTCCCGTCCTCAGCGACACCTACGACCTCTCGAAAACCGGGGCCGGGGTTCTCGTGGCAGCCTACGGCGCCGGCGCGGTCATCGCCGGGATCCCGTCAGGGGTATTCGCGTCACGCATCGGCCCCAAGCGAACCGTCGTGATCGGACTCCTCGTCCTCGCGGTGTCGACGCTCGCGTTCTCTCTCGGCGAGTCGGCAACTGCACTCGGTGCGGCGCGCTTCGCACAGGGCGTCGCAAGCGCCATCACCTGGTGCGGCGCTCTGGCCTGGCTCACGCTCGCAACGCCGCGCGATCAGCGCGGCAAGGCCGTCGGCACCGTGTTCAGCATCGCCGTCCTCGGCTTCATCATCGGGCCTGCGATCGGCGCTGTCGCCGAGCTGACGTCCCTGAGAGGGACGTTCCTGACGATCGCCGGCCTGACCGTCCTCGTCGCGCTGTTCGCGGCCTCGTTTCCAGCGGGCCAACCGGAGGAGCAACCTCCCGAGGCGCTCCGTCGCATCCTGAAGAACCGCGGCTTCTTCGCGGCCCTCTGGCTCGTACTCGTCCCTTCCCTGTTCCTCGGCGTCCTCGATCTGCTCGTGCCGCTGTCGCTCGATGACGCGAACTGGAGCACCATCGCGATCGCGGCCACGTTCATCGTCGCCGCTCTGAGCGAAGTCATCCTCGCCCCGCTGATCGGCAGCTTTAGCGATCGGCGGGGGAGGCTCATTCCTGTGAGAGCAGGGCTTCTCCTGATGGGAATGACCGGCCTGGCATTCGCCGCCCTCGATACGGCGTATGCGATCGCTGCGCTCGTCATCGTGGCGTCGATCGCGGCAGCCCTGATCTTCTCGCCCAGCGCGGCCCTGATTTCGGATCGTGGCGAGGCGGCCGAGATCCCCCAGACGCTCGCGTTCGGCTTCATGAACACTGCCTGGGCCGGAGGTGTGATGCTCGGGCCTGTCCTCGGAGGAGCAATCGCCGATGCCCTCGGTGACGCCGGACCATACGTTCTCGGCGCAGCGTTGGCGTTCATCACTGCGGGCTCTCTGCGCGGAGTGACCTCCTCACGCGGAACCGTGGCGGAACCGGCGGCGGACTCATCTTCTGAAGCTCGCGAACGGGCGTCAGGTGCGTCGTAGGATCCGATCGAGCCACGATCCCGACGGCGCGGCCACCGCAGGCGCAGGCTCAATGTGAGTCATCGCCGCCGCCGCTGCCGGTCCGACCGGCTCACTCTCGCCTGCCTGGCGTTGGCGCATCCGCTCGAAGTCACCGCGGAGCGCGGCGCGCATCTCGTCCTTGTGGCTCTGCTCCTCCACACGATTCTGCTTCCCCGCCAGCACACGGTTTCCTCCCCCATCCCGTTTAGCCGTCTGCGGGAAGAACGGCACGGGAGCGCCACGTGAGCGCAGCGAAACCCCCGAGCACGAGCGTCGGAACAACGGTCAGGAAGCGGTAGATCAGGACCGCCGCGACAACGCCGGCGTTCGCTCCGCCAAAGGCGACGAGCGCGGTCGTGAGACCGAGCTCGACGATCCCGAACCCGCCGGGCGTGATGGGGATCGCCCCGATGATTCGCACGAGCGACCAGGCCGCGAAGATCTCGATGACGCCGACCTCCGAGGCGGGGACGCCCACTGCCCGCAAGCTGAGAACGAGCAGCAGAAACACCGTCAGGCTCCCGGCGAGCGTGGCAAGCGTCAGCACGTGCCAGCGACGCGCGAGCAGATCCACGACCTCGTTGCGGAACCGAACGAAACTCTCGCCGCCGAACGACACCCGGCCACGGCGGAACCGGGCCTTCGTCCAGGAGACGAAGGCCGCGACCGCCTCGCCCACTTCCCGGGCGAGATTCTCCGAATAGAGCACGAGCGCGAGCACTGCGACCACGACGCCAAGCACGGCGACGCCGACGAACGCCGCGGTACCGAGCAGCGCCGTCTCACCGCCGTTCGCCTTGAGGAGGAAGAGGGCGACGACCGGGAAGGCGAGGTTCGCGAGCTGGTTCCAGACGCCGGTCAGCGTGACGGCGCGGGTGACGTCGCTCGTCGAGTAGCCCCAGCTCCGGAGCATCCCGAACGAGCCGGCCATCCCGACGGCTGCACCTCCCGGCGCGACGATCGAGAGTGCGGTCGACGCCTGGGTCATCTCGAGCGACTGGCGGAAGCCGAGGCCGGGCAGGGCGATCATCCACGGGGGAGCGAACGTGGCAAGGTTCAGCGCCGTCGCGCAAGCGAGAACAGCGATCCACTGCCAGCTGAGTGTCGTGACGGCGTCCCACACGTCGCGGTAGTCGGCGATCGTCGGTAGGACGACGGCGAAGGTGACGACGACGATCGCGATGCCGCCACCTGCAAATGCGTATCGCTTCCACCCGGCCCGCTGCTTCTTGCGGAACTCGGGCGCGCCATCGGGCGTGTCGACGCTGCTCACGGCGTCACGGTAGTCATTCGCCTCCGACCCCGCTGATATCGTCGAGTGCCATGGAGATGATGGGAAACGAGGCGATGATCTGGGAGGGTCACCCCACCTGGCGCGCCATGCTGTCCTTCCACGTCAAGTGGTTCGCGGCAACGCTCGTCCTGTTCGGGTTGCTCCTCCTCGTCAGGGCGATCGGCGTCGACCTCTCGTACGCCTTGATCGGGGCGATCCTCCTCGTCGGCCTCGGCGTCACTATCGTGATCGGCTGGCTGCAGCGCTTCTTCACGCAGTACACGATCACGACCAAGCGCCTCGATATCCGCAGCGGGATCCTCTCGAAGACCGAGAGCAGCACAAACGTCGATCGCATCCAGAACATCACGGTGAAGCAATCGCCCGTCGATCGGATCATGAAAGTCGGCTCGATCGACTTCGACACCGCCGGAGACAACGCTGGAGATCGGTTCAGCTTCATCGGTGTCAACGACCCGCAGGATCTTCGCGAGCGCATCATGCACGCCCGCGACGACGAGAAGGCCTCAGGTCGACACGACGCCCAGGGCGGGCTCGCCTAGCCATCTATCCTTCGAAGGTGCGACTTGCCTTCACGCTGATACTCCTCACGGCTGTCTGTCTCGGCGCAGCCACCGTCAAGGCCTCCTCATCCCCGACGTCCACGTCGAGGGTGACCGTCATTGGCGACTCGATCGCCACAGCGATCGCGTTCGAGCCGGTCGCCCGACGCATCCTCGACCGCGGGATCGACCTCGACCTCCAGGTGACGCCCTGCCGGCGGCTCGTGGGCGAGAGTTGCCCCTACGAGGGGACGCGGCCACCGACGCTGATCGAGCTTCTCCCGTCGCTTCGCTTAGGTCCGACCGTGGTCGTCGCGACCGGGTACAACGACTACGAAAGTACGTTCGCGTCCACGATCGCGACAACGCTCACAGCCCTTCGCAACGCCGGCGTCGAGAACGTCCTCTGGCTCACGCTTCGTGCGGAACGTCAGTCGTATCTCAACATGAACGATCTGATCCTGGAAGCCTCGAAGCGTGAGCCCCGGCTGACCGTGGTCGATTGGAACCTCTATTCGAGAAGTCATCCGGACTGGTTCCAGTCCGACGGCCTGCACCTGCTCCGCGACGGGGCGATTGCGATGGCGACCCTCGTTCACGAGAAGCTGAACGACCTCGGGCTCGTCGCAACCCCCACCCGGCGCGCGCTCGCTATCGCGACGACGCGGCTCCCGGCCGGTCACATCGGGGATCGCTACATCGTTCGCTTGCGTACGACCGGCGGCACCGCACCGATCCGCTGGGTGCGGGTGCAGGGGGTGATTCCGGCTGGGCTGGCACTGAAGCGGGGCGGCGTGCTCTCGGGCACTCCCCGCGTGGTCGGAAAGCGGTCACTCCTCTTGCGCGCCACCGATACCGCCGGCAGGTCGGTGGCGCGCCGATTCACGATGACCGTCACGCCGTGACCAAAGCGCAGTCGCGGCTCGGGGTCTGCAGACATCGCATCGGTTCAGGCCCTCCCCGACAAGCACGCCAATTCGAAATCAATCATCTAGAATCGCACAATGCCACTCGCGATCAGCTTCCTCTTCATCCTCCCGTTCATCATCATCGGGGTGCTCCTGCTCGCGATGGGGGTGCTCTACCTGCTCGCGCGCATCCAAAACGGCCGCTACCTGCGCCCGATCGTGACGTTGCTCTCGAAAGTCCCGTTCATGCGACGGTGGTTCCAGAAGATGTCGGTCGCTGCCTACGAGCGTTCGAACCCCGAGCTCGCGGGCGCGATCAAGAAGATGCAGACGTTCGGTGAGATCAAGACGCCCGAGCAGGCACAGCGGGCGCTTGCGGTCATGACACCCGCAGAGCGCAAGGCGTACGTGGCGATGGTCGGCGAGCAGGGCGCCATGCCCGAGCCGGTCAACCGCGACCAGCGCCGTCGCCAGGAGCGCGGCGCGCAGGGCATGATCGTGCAGCAGCGCCCCGGCTCAACCGGCCGCAAGGGTAAGAAGCGGTAATAGAACAGCGCGGGCAGAGGCTTCAGCCCTTCCCGCAGCCCCATCCGAACCCAGGGCAAGAGGCTGAAGCCTCTGCCCGCTAAACCCGTCGAGGAGGCTTCAGCCTCCTCTGGTTGTCACCGGTGCCGGTAAACGATCCGCCCGCGGTTGAGATCGTACGGCGAGAGCTCGACCTTGATCCGGTCGCCGGGATTGATCCGGATCCGGTAGCGGCGCATCTTGCCCGCGGTGTAGGCGATGATCTCGTGCCCGTTGTCGAGGACGACGCGGAACATGCCGCTCGGATAGGCCTCGAGAACCTCGCCTTCCATCTCGATCTTCTCCTCACCCATGAGCCGCACCTCCTCGGGCGAGTCGGGCACGGGGCCGTCGTTGGCCCCGCGCCTCGCTCGCGGATCTCGTCCTAGTGCGGCGTCTCATAACGGTTACCAGGAAACAGCATCGTTATGAGACGCCGCACTACTGGGTCAACATCGTAGTGCGGAGTCTCGCAACGATCATTCTCGGGTCTAACGTTGCGAGACACCGCACTACAGAGCGACGACGTTCGTCGCCTCCGGGCCTTTTTCGCCCTCGCGGGCGTCGTACTCGACCTTCGCGTTCTCGGCGAGCGTCTTGAACCCCTCACCGGCAATGTTGCTGTGATGGACGAAGAGGTCCTTGCCTCCCTCGTCCGGCGCGATGAAGCCGTAGCCCTTCGCATCGTTGAACCACTTCACGGTTCCTGTTGCCATGAATCAAACACCTCCTCTCACCCAATGTCGAACGGGTGAAGGAAGCATCGTGTGACCTCCGGAACCGCGCTCTGATTTCGCGCCAAAGGGTACCCAATCGCAATCGCTGCTGGTCGCTTTGTCGGGCGAGGATTCGTATCATCGGTTCCTCGTGACCGCACAGATGGATCCGAGCTGGCTGGAGGCGGTCGGTGACGAGCTCGAGACTCCCGGCATGCAGAGCCTGCGCGGGTTCCTTCGTGCGGAGGTGGAAGCGAGCCGCGGGTTCTATCCGCCTGCGCCGCTCGTCTTCAACGCCCTCCGGCTGACGCCGCTCCCGAGCGTGCGCGTGGTGATCCTCGGCCAGGATCCCTACCACGGCCTCGGTCAGGCGATGGGGCTTTCGTTTTCTGTTCCCCCTGGAATCGCTCAGCCGCCGTCGCTTGCGAACATCTTCGGCGAGCTCTCGAGTGACCTCGGGCTCACGAGGCCGACGACGGGTGATCTCACGCCCTGGGCCGAGCGCGGCGTGCTGCTCCTGAACAGCGTTCTCACCGTTGCACCGCGCTCGCCCGCTTCGCACGCTGGGAAGGGCTGGGAGCGATTCACGGATCGCGTCATCGCCGAACTGTCCGCCCGCCGCGAAGGGATCATCTTTCTCCTCTGGGGGCGCTACGCGCAACAGAAGGGATCGCTCGTCGACACGACGCGACACCACGTTCTCACGAGCGCGCACCCATCGCCGTTCTCGGCGCACAACGGCTTCTTCGGCTGCCGGCACTTCTCGCGCGCGAACGCCCTGCTGGCAGCGGGCGGGCTTTTAGAGATCGACTGGCAACTCGGGAGCTAGCTCAACTCCAGGGAAGCGCCGAGCCGGTAAACAGACGACGGGCGATCATTTCACCACGCCTCGCGCGAACGAAGGCGTACGCGTCGTCAAGGACGGGCGGACGCCCGGGGGTGTGCCCATCCGACGCTGCGAGGGCTATCTGGCCCGTGTCGAGCAGGCCCCACACCGTGCGCTCCGCCGTCGGGCCATGTCGCCCCAGAAAAGATGGTGCGTTGGCGCAGAGCAGCCAGCCGCGCTCGACGAGCGGTCGAACGCACGTTGGATCTTCCGCGACGGCGCGGCAGCGCTCGGGATGAGCAAACACGGGCAAGAGCCCGGCGGCTTCCACGATACGCCCTGCTTTCGTGACGATCTCGATCGAGTCGTCGAGATCGAGCCACGACCCTGGGAACTCGATCATGACTCCCCGGGTCCCTTCGAGACGGTACTCCTCCACGTTGTCCGGCGCGACCACCGTCGGGTACACCTCCCAGCCACGGCGCAGATCGAGGCCCCACTTCGCAACCTCTCGTTGCATCACGGGCAAGGCAGTGTCGTACGCGGTATCGCGCTCCGCTGTTCTCGGGAATGTGTCCCACGGGGCATGTGCGTGTGGGGTCGCAAAGAGCACCTCCGTCCCCGCCTCGAACGCCATCCGGCAGAGCGCGAGCCCGTCCTCGATTCCCTCTGCCCCGTCGTCGCCCGAAGGGACGACATGGGAGTGAACGTCGACGAAACCGTCCATCGCCCGGGTCAGGAGTCCAGTGAAGCGACGAACTCGCGAATACGCTCGACGGCCCGCTCGAGGTTCTCGAGTGAGGAGGCATACGAGACGCGTAGGTGGTCGGTCGCATGGATCCCGAAGGCGCTCCCCGCGAGCAATGCGACGCCCGCCTCGACGAGCAGCCGCTCTGCTGCGGTGTCGGCGTCGAGCGGAAGCTGTGAGACGTTCGGGAACGCGTAGAACGCACCACCCGGCTCGATGCAGCTGATTCCGGGGATCGTGTTCAGCGCGGGCACGAGATAGTTCCGCCGCCGGCGAAACTCGGCCACCATCTCGGTGACCGCGTCCTGCGGACCTTCGAGCGCGGCGACGCCGGCGAGTTGGACGAACGGCGGCACACATGACGTCGAGTTGACGATCAGGCGCGTGAGCGGGTCGACGAGGTCGGCCGGAACAGCCGCGTAGCCAAGTCGCCACCCGGTCATCGAGAACGTCTTCGAGAAGCCGTCGAGCAGGATCGTGCGGTCGAGCATCCCCGGGAGCGTTGCAATCGACGGTGCGTCGACGTCGTAGGTGATCCGGGAATACACCTCGTCTGTGAGCACCCACGCCGGCGTGCGCTCGATCGACGTCGCCGCATGCTCGAGGTCGGCGAGCGGGGTCACGCCTCCGGTCGGATTCTGGGGCGCGTTCAGGATCACGAGCTTCGTCCGCTCGCTGAGGAGGCTCTCGAGCTCGGCAGGATCGAAGCTGAAGCCCCTCTCCTCGCGCAACGGCAGTGGCACGGGAGTCGCGCCGGCGAAGCGCACCGCCGACTCGTAGATCGGGAAACCGGGATCGGGATAGATCACCTCGTCGCCGGGACCACAGGTAGCGAGCACCGTGAAGAAGAGAAACGGCTTCGCACCGTTCGCAACGAGCACGTTCTGCGAGTCGATCGCGACACCCCGAGACGAGGCAAGTGACGCCGCGGCAGCCTCACGCAGCACGGGGAGCCCGGCCGTCTGGCAGTAGTGGGTCTCCCCCGCCTTGATCGCCGCGATCCCGGCCTCGGCGACGTGTGGAGGCGTCTCGAAGTCGGGCTCTCCGATCTCGAGGTGGATCACGTCGTGTCCTTCCGCTTCGAGCGCCCGCGCACGGGCGAGGACGGCGAACGCGTTCTCGGTGCCGAGGCGAGTGACCGCGTCGGTGACGTTGGCCCTCTGCATCCCGAGACCTTACGTGGTTGACTGCCATGGTGAGCACGGGAAACGCAAGGCGGAGGACGCGGAACGGTCGAATCGCTATCCTCGGCGCCGCCGTCGCCTGGTCGACCGCCGGTCTCGCCCAGCACGCGCTCGACGCGACTGCAGCGACGCAGATCGCGGGCCGCGCATTCTTCGCATTCGTCTTCCTCCTCGGGGTCGTCGTCTTCACCGAACGCGGCCGCGCGATCGGCTCGCTTCGCTCGCTCGGGCGCAGCGGGATCATCGTGACGGTGGCCCTGGCGATCTCCTCAGGGACGTTTCTGTTCGCACTGAACTACACGTCGGTCGCAAACGTGCTCTTCTTCCAGGCTGCTGCACCGATGTTCGCCGCGTTTCTCGCCTGGGCGTTCATGTCAGAGCGCATTGCAGCTCGTACATGGCTCGCGATCGCCGTCGCGGCAGTCGGCATGTCGGTGATGGTTGCCGGATCTCTCGACGCTGGTGCTCTCGCAGTCCTGCTTCCGTTTGTGATGACGGCGTCGTTCGCAGTGGTGATCGTGGCTACCCGGCATCGGCAAGACGTTTCAATGCTCCCGGCCACGTGCGCCTCGCAGGTGCTCGTGCTCGTCGTGCTCTCGCCGTTCATCTCGATCGGCTCCGCCACGGGCTCGGACTGGACGATCTTTCTTCTCCTCGGCTTCTTCCAGATGGGGCTCGGCCTCACGCTTCTCACGATCGGAGCGCGGATGCTGCCGTCCGCCGAGGTCGCGCTCCTGACGCTGCTCGAGGTCGTGCTCGGCCCCCTCTGGGTCTGGCTCGCATATTCGGAGCAGCCGACGGCGACAACGCTCCTCGGCGGCGCGATCATCACCGCGGCAGTGATCGTGCAGACGACCGCGAGTGAGGATCCCGATTCGGTCAGTGCTCCCGTGCTGGCCGTGCCGGTGCGGGACTCCGGCTAGCCCCCGGCCGGCTTCGCGCGGTAGCCCGCCGAGAGCAGCCGGGCAACGATCTTGTCGCGGTGATCGCCCTGGATTTCGATCGCACCTGCCTTGACCGCACCTCCGGTCGCGCAGTGGCGTTTCAGATCCTTCGCAATCGCGGACAGGTCGCCACTGAGGCCTCGGACGACCGTCACGGTCTTGCCACCACGACCGCCCTTTTCCCGGAAGACGCGCGCGACACCGTCGTTTGGGAGCTGCGGTTCTTTTGCAGCCGGAGCCCGCCTGTCCGTTTCCTTGCGGCGATGGTCGCCGCCGTCGCTCGAATGGACGAGCCGGTGGTTCGACATGGTTCGATGCTAGCGGGGGCGGCACTGACCAGAAGGCCGGCCGGACGCTACTGCCGTGGACGTCGGCTTGCCGAACTCGGCGCGGAGACACGTGTGATGGTCGCCGACCCGGACGACGACGCCATCAACATTTACCACACAGTGGGATGTTCGGCGACCGAGTCAGACCTTCGGGCCGAACTCGCTCGCCAGCGATCTAGAGCGCCGGCGATGCAGTTCGCCACGGCGGATGTTGACTACACACGGTCGATCGCGGGGAGGCCGTCGATGCTCTCGGCGTTCTTCTCCGCGACGTACGCGTCGAGGCCCGTCGTGCGGACCTGACTGTCCACCCAATCGTCGTACTGCGAGCGGCCGCTTTCGAAGCGCATCAGCGGCACGCCGTACCCACACGAGTCGGAGATGCGGTCGACATCGATCCGAATCAGTGATCGCAATGCGTGCTCAGGCGGGTCGAAAGAGGCAAGCAGCTCGTCGAAACCCTCCTCGCCGGGCAGGAGCACGGCGCCGGTGCCGTGCAGTCGAACGATTCGCGGCGGCCCCTCGAAGGCGCAGAACATGACGACGATGCGCCCGTTCTCGCGTAGGTGGGCGACCGTCTCTGCCCCGCTGCCGACGAAGTCGAGATATGCGACCTGTCGTGGGCCGAGGATCCGCAACCAGCGGAGGTCGCCCTTGGGCGAGATGTTGACGTGCCCGTCGCCTGCAACGGGCGCGGTGCCAACGAAGAAGAGGCGCTGCGCCTCGATCCAGGTGGTGAGCTTGCTCGTGATCTCTTCGAAGATCTTGGCGATGAAGCGATGATACTCGCAAGCGTCCCGTTCGAACACCTCTCTTTGCCATTGCCCCGCTGCCTCCATTCACGTTGGGCGGCCAGCACCCAGCCTTGCCGCTCTTGACGGCGCACCCATCGACGCGCTACGCGGCCCCCCGCGGCGGACCGGCGTACGCACGAACGTCGGCGTCGTCGCGCAGGCGGGCGACCGCGAGCCGCACGCGCGGGTGGAGCCCGGCGCCACCAGCGTTGTCGTGATCGCGCAGCGCCTCCCGCATCCGTGGATCCCAGTAGTTGCGGAGGTGGTTTCGGATCCCCTCGACAGCGCGCTCCTCCGGGTAGGGCGAGAAGAAATCGGCAATCTGGTTTGCCATCTCCTCCAGCCGCTCGACCTCGATCACCGGTTCTGTCATCGCCTCACCTCAGGCACCTGCCGCGCGGGCCGGGACGCCGGCGGCTTCGGTCGCAGCCGCCGGCTCCGGCGTGACCCGTAGCACCTCGACGGCCGTCACCTTGTACTCGGGGCAGTTCGTAGCCCAGTCGGAGAGGTCGCTCGTCACCTTGTTGACCATCGTCTGCGCGTAGTGGAAGGTCGTGTAAACGACCCCGGGATTGACCCGCTCGGAGATCTTCGCCCGGAGCCGTGTGGAGCCAAACCGGCTCGCGACCCCGACCCAATCGCCATCCTTGATCCCCCGCGTCTCGGCATCGTCGCGGCTGATCTCGAGCACGTCCTCGGGATACCAGACCGTGTTCGCCGTGCGCCGTGTCTGCGTGCCCACGTTGTACTGGCTCAGGATCCGGCCGGTCGTCAAAAGCAGCGGGTGCTCGTCCGTCGTCCGCTCCCGGGTCGGCACGTATTCGGTCAGCATGAAGCTGCCCCGGCCACGCGGGAAGCGCTCGGTGTGAAGCACCTCCGTCCCTTCGGGCGCGCTCTCGTCGCACGGCCACTGCACCGAGCCGACGCGGTCGATCAGATCGAACGACATGCCACGGTAGGCGGGTGAGGTGCGCGCGATCTCGTCGAGGATCTCCGACGGGTGGTCATAGTGGCAGTCGTAGCCGAGGGCCTGCATCAGGCGCATGGTGATCTGCCAGTCCGCGAGACCCGCGACGGGCTCGACGATCTTTCGCACGCGACTAACGCGGCGCTCGGCGTTCGTGAACGTACCGTCCTTTTCGAGCGACGACGAGCCGGGCAGGAAGACGTGCGCGTACTTCGCGGTCTCGGTCAGGAAGAGGTCGTGGACGATGACGCAGTCCATCGCCTCGAGAGCCCGGACGACGTGGTGGTGGTTCGGATCGCTCTGGACCGGATCTTCGCCCTGGATGTACATCCCGCGGAACGCTCCCGTCACAGCGGCGTCGAACATGTTCGGCAGCCGCAGGCCCGGCTCCGGGTCGAGCTCGATCCCCCACTCCGCCTCGAACTCGCCACGGACGACTGGATCCGTGACGAAGCGGTAGCCCGTGAACATGTGCGGCCACGAGCCGAGGCACGAGCCCCCCTGGACGTTTCCCTGGCCGCGCAGGGGATTCACCCCGACGCCTTCACGGCCGATCATCCCGCAGGCCATCGCAAGGTTGCCGAGGCACATCACGCCCGTCGAGCCCTGCGAGTGCTCGGTCACACCGAGCCCGTAGTAGATGGTGCTGTTCGGACCCGAAGCATAGATCCGCGCGAGGCGGCGGATCTCGTCGGGATCGAGGCCTGCGTGAGGCCCGATCACGTCGGGGCTGTAGCGCTCATCCGCCACGTGGTCGGCCCAGAGGTCGAAGTCGTCGACATCGGTGCGGGCCTCGACGAAGGCGCGATTGACGAGACCCTCACGCACGATGACATGGGACACCGAGTTCAGGACGGCGACGTTCGTCCCCGGCCGCAACGCCAGGTGCACGGTCGCGCGACAGTGGGGGCTGTCGACCGTCTCGGTGCGACGAGGGTCGATCACGAGCAGGCGTGCGCCCTCACGGACCCGGCGCTTCATCATCGACCCGAACACGGGGTGACCCTCGGTCGGGTTCGCGCCGACGACGAGGATCGCGTCGGATTGCAGGATCGAGTCGAAGTGCTGGCTGGCTGCTCCGGCCCCGAGCGTGGCCGATAGGCCGAACTGCGTCGGCGAGTGGCAGATACGCGAGCAGTTGTCGACGTTGTTGTTGCGCATGGCGCAGCGCACGAGCTTCTGGACGAGAAAGATCTCCTCGTTCGTGCAGCGGCTGGAGGAGACGCCGCCAATCGAGCCGCGTCCGTGCTCTGTCTGGATTCTCGTTAGCTCGGAGGCGGCGTGGGTGAAGGCGGTGTCCCAGTCGACCGGCTGCCATTCGTCGGCGATCGAGCGCCGGATCATCGGCGTCGTGGCGCGGTCGGGCGCGAGGTAGTAGTCGTAGGCAAAGCGGCCCTTGACGCACGCGTGCCCGTGGTTGGCCTTGCCCTCCTTCCACGGCGTCATCCGGACGATACGACCGTCGCGCGTCTCGGCCTTGAAGCCGCAACCGACGCCGCAGTAGGCGCAGGTCGTGATGGCGCTCGACTCAGGCTTCAGTGGGTTCGGCACGGTGATATCCCTCCGGGAACAGGCTTTTCTCGACGAGAGCGTGGCTCGGGCAGGCCTGCACGCAGGCTCCGCACGAGACGCACTCCGATTGTAGGAACGACTCGTCCTGGCTTGCGACCACCATCGAGGCGAACCCACGGCCGTCGATCGTCAGAGCGAATGTCCCCTGGATCTCGTCGCAGGCGCGCACGCAGCGGCTGCAGACGATGCATTTTGCGCGGTCGAAGAGGAAGTACGGGTTCGAGTCGTCGACCGGCAACTCGAAGTGATTGGCAGCGTCGGTGTACGGGTGCGAGTCGACCCCGAGCGCCGCGACGGTCTCGTGGAACTCGCTCCAGCCACCACTCATCTCCTCCTCCGGGAAGTCCGAGAGATAGAGCTCCATCACGCCTCGGCGCAGGTCAGCGAGGCGCTCGCTGTCGGTCGTGATCCGCATCCCCTCGGCGACAGGCGTCGTGCACGACGCGGGGAAGCCGCGGCGGCCCTCGATCTCGACGAGACACACACGGCACGAGCCGAAGGCCTCGAGCGTGTCGGTGGCACAGAGCTTTGGCACGGCGCGTCCCGCCGTCAGGGCGGCGAGCATCACCGAGCTGCCCTCCGGAACGCTCACCTCGACGCCGTCCACTTCGACCGTCACCGGCGCCCCGCTGCGCGGCGGCGTGCCGAGGTCGACGCCCTCGCGCAGGTCGCGAAGCTCAGACCACATGGGCCGTCTCCCGCGTGAGCCCAAAGTCCTCGGGGAAGAGCCGCAGCGCACTCAGCACCGGCAGCGGCGTCAGGCCGCCGAGGGCACAGAGCGAGGCGTGCTCCATCAGGTCGCAGAGGCGGAGCAGGAGGCTGTGGCTCGTCTCCACCTCCTCGCCGCGGATGATCTGCTCGATCAGCTCGCGGCCCCGCACGGAGCCGATGCGGCACGGGGTGCACTTGCCGCACGACTCGATCGAGCAGAACTCCATCGCGAATCGCGCTTGCTCGGCCATGTCGACCGTGTCGTCGAAGACGACGAGGCCCCCGTGTCCGAGCATCGCGCGCCCCTCGGCGAGCGCCTCGTAGTCGACGGGCAGCTCGAGCATCTCCTCGTCGACGTACGCCCCGAGCGGGCCACCGACCTGCACCGCCCGGACAGGACGGCCGCTGCGCGTGCCACCGCCATAGTCGACGACGAGCTCGCCGAGCGTGACGCCGAACGGCACTTCGACGAGCCCCGGTCGAGCGACGTTGCCTGCGAGCTGAGCCGTGATCGTACCGCGGGAACGACCGACGCCGAGCTCGGCGTATGTCTCCGGGCCGCCCGCGAGGATCGGCGGCACGGAGGCGATCGTGACCACGTTCTGCACGACGGTCGGCATTCCCCAAAGGCCGCTGATCGCGGGCACGGGCGGCTTCGGGCGGATCTGGCCGCGCTTGCCTTCGATGCTCTCGAGCATCGATGTCTCCTCGCCGCAGATGTAGGCTCCCGCGCCGACCCTGACCTCGACATCGAAAGGGCGTCCGGGACCGAGCGCATCGGGCCCGAGCCAGCCTGCGGAGCGCGCGGCGGCAATCGCCGCCTCGACGACACGGATCCCGTGAGGGTACTCGGAGCGAATGTAGACGAAGCCGGTATCGGCCCCGATCGCGTGAGCCGCGATCGCCATCCCCTCGAGGACGGCGAAGGGGTCGCCCTCGAGCAGCATCCGGTCGGCGAATGTTCCGGAGTCGCCCTCGTCGGCGTTGATCGCGACGTATCGCCGTTCTGCGGGCGCCTCGGCGGCGGTGCGCCACTTGACGCCCGTCGGGAACGCGGCGCCACCGCGGCCGCGCAAGCCGGACTGCTCCACCCAGTCGACGACGGCGGCCGGCTCGAGCGCGAGTGCCCGCTCGAGGCCGGCGAGCCCGCCGTGGGCGCGATAGCCATCGAGATCGAGCGGCTCGATCACGCCGCACCGCGCGAACGTGACTCGCGTTTGGCGCGCGAGCCAGGGGATCTCCTCCGTTTCGCCGAGGAAGAGCGGGTGGCCGGGGGCGCCGTCGAGCAGGCCGGCGTCGAAGAGGCTCGGCAGGTCGGCCGCGGCCACCGGGCCATAGGCAACCCGCCCGGTCGTCGTCTCGACCTCGACGAGCGGCTCGAGCCAGAACGCGCCGCGAGAGCCGGGCCGGCGGATCGTGACGGCATTGTCATTGGCGGAGGCGATCCGGGCCAGCTCTCCGGCCACGCGGTCGGCGCCTACCGCGACCGCCCCCGCATCTCCGGGGATGTGGACGATCACCGTCATTGCTCCGCCCTTGCAGCTGCGACGAGCTCGCGGACGCCGCTCTCGTCGAGCCGCCCCACCACGGTCTCGTCGTCGAGCAGCGCGGCGGGAGAACAGGTGCAGAGGCCGAGGCAGTAGGCCGCCTCGAGGGTGATGGCGCCGTCGAGGGTCGTCTCCCCAAGGCGGCAGCCGACGAGCTCCTCCACGAGCGGCACGAGGGCACGGACGCCGGCGGCCTGGCACGACTCGGCGACACACAGGCGCAGCGTCCGGCGACCGGCCGGCTCCCAGCGGAGATCGTGGTAGAAGCCGACGACACCGTGGACCTCGGCCCGCGACCGGCCGAGCGAGCGCGCGAGCTGCCGCACGCTGCCACGGGGGACAAACCCAAAATGCGCCTGGACGTCGTGCAGGATCGGCAGCAGCCTCCCAGGGTCTCGGCGGTGCGCCTCGAGCACGGCCGCGACGGCTGCGTGATCGTACGTCGGGTCGAGCGGGCTTTCGTCACGCTCGCGCTCACGACGGCGGCGATGTCCGGTCTCCACTCGCGTCCTGCCCTCCCGTTCCGACACCTGATCCAAACTTCCTGAATCGTAACATGGGTGTCGGCCGGCATTGTCGTCGTAGCGAGATCAGCGCCCACACGAAGCGGACTCCCTTCACACACCGCCTGCGTATCTGTGCGGTTGCACCTCGAACAGGGAAGTCGAACCCCTCGACCGAGAGCACCTCGGCGCGCACGCGTGAGCCCCAGCGGTATCTTTGCACTATGGCCGGTAGCGACATTCCAACGGTGATCGCAACGGGAGTCAGCGACGAACGCCTCGCCGGGCTTCGTCGCTGGAACCTTGGCCTGACATTTCTGCATTTCGGTCAAGCCGCTCTGATGCTGCTCTTGACGAGCGATTTCGCGATCGCGGTGACATCGTCATTCCCCGAAGGCCCTCCGGGAACGGCGGTGCCAGCGCCCTCGACCCTGTTCGACGTGAGGATCGGCTGGGCCGTCGCACTCTTTCTCGGCCTGGCGGGCCTCGATCACCTGCTGACGTCCACCGTGTCGCGAGACACCTACGAGCGAGACCTCCGGCACGGCATCAACCGCTTCCGCTGGGTCGAGTACTCCGTCAGCGCCACGATTATGGTTGTGCTGATCAGTTTCTACTTCGGCATCACGTCGATCAACGCCGTGATCGCGATTGCCGGTGCCAACGTCGCGATGATCCTCTTCGGCTGGCTCCAGGAACGAATGAACCCTCCCGGGCGTACCTCGACCACCATGCTGCCGTTCTGGTTCGGGACAATCGCGGGGATAGCCCCGTGGCTGGCAATCGCCGTCAACGTCTTCGGCTCGTCGACGATCCCCACCGGTGTCTACGCCATCTTCATCGTTCAGTTCTGCTTCTTCTTCAGCTTCGGCCTCAACCAGTGGCTTCAGTACCGGGAGGTCGGCCGATGGGCCGACTACGCGTTTGGCGAGAAGACCTACCTGGTCCTCAGCCTCGGAGCGAAGTCCCTCCTGGCCTGGCAGATCTTCGCCGTGTCGCTCGCCTCCTGACGACACCCACGATCGGCGTCCGGACAGGGGAGCCGACCGATTGGGTCGCAAGAAGGGGAGCCCCCACCAGGGGTTGACGCGGCGCAAAAGCCCCGCCGCCTGAGCGGCGAGCTGAGCACCGCCAGCTCTCCCCCGGCCCGACTTTCTGACGCCACCGACGAACTCGGTGGCGTCAGCGTGCTCAGGTAGCGAACGTCGACCGAACGCTCCTCGATCGTCGCTACAAACTGTTCTGGAACGCCGAACGGCCCTTCCCGGTGCCGTTCTTGCACTTTATCCTCTGTGCACTATAAACTTGCAGAGCCTTTCGTGCAGTTCTGCTCCTGGGACTCATCCGCACATTCGGAACCCCGCTTCCAGAGCTACTTCCGGGTGAGCCGATTCGGGAGTCTTGCCGCATCCTAAGCGGCCTCAGACGTACCGGAAGGGCGCCGCTACAGCTCGAGAGTGGAGATGAGCCGTTCTGCGAGTTCGCGCATCTCGGTCTGATTCAGCCTCTGAAACGGAGGTGAATTGCTTGGACGCTCGTCGAAACCAGAGTACGGAATCAAGTGAAGATCGTGGGCGATCGCGCATCCGCCCCGCACTGGAATCTCCCATCGCCATCGCCGCTGCTTCGCGGTACTTGTGAGCCTCATGCCGGAGGCGTGCTCGAGCGCGACGTTGGATAGGTCCTCGGACACGATGGCCACCCACTTCGCCGTTGGAGCAATGCGGAGCGCCTCGTACACACTGGCTTGGCGCAGCCACCAGGTCGCTCGACCACCACTACGCGGGTGAACTCGAGGAGGATCGAGAAGATCATCGATCCCGAAGTACGCGCGAACACCGTCGGCGACTGCATGAATCAGCTCGGCGGGTGCGTGTGACACAGCTGAGCCGAGGTCGGTTTGCGCAAGGGATGTGACACGAGTGCAGTTACCGATGAACTCGTCATCGAGGCGGGGACGGATCAGACTCTCCGGGGCGCTCGGATCGCGGTAGAACGGCACAACGACGCAGTCTCTGGCAAACGCGTTCCAGTCATTCTCGGAGAGGACCATGACCACGTCCGCGCTCGCACCGTCGATTGCGAGCTCGAAGATCTCACCCCGCTGAGGCTGACTCACAGAATGCCGGCAGCGACCGCTTCGCGCGTGGAGCTCTGAATGATCTGGAGCCGCTCCTCGTCCTGCGCCAACTCTTGATACGCACGGATTCGGTCTTCGCGGCCTTGCTCATCGAGCCAGTGGCGATAGCCGTACTCGATCCAAGCCGTGGAGCGACTGGTAAGCGAGGCGTCATCCGCGAGTTCAAGGGCGTCCGCGGCCCTGGCGAGAGCCTCCTCGACGAGGTTCGTCACGTTCGCGTAGACGCGAGCAGCCATGAGTACAGTGTAGTCTGAATCAGAAACTGAGTCAAGCGATGCTTCAAGTTCCGGTGCAAAGAGTGAACCATCGATGAGGGCGCACGCATCGTGCGTCACTATTCACGAGTGATACAGAAAAATGGTGATTTCCAGGGCTCTTGCTTGATGGAGGCGGCGGGAATCGAACCCGCGTCCGCGGACGCACCGAACAGAGTGTCTACGAGCGTAGTTCGCCTTGAATCTCGCCCGACGGCCGGTGGCGAACGACCTACCGGCGGGCCAGTCAATCCTGAAGTGTCGCGCTTCGGGCGATTGAC
>JBKJVI010000011.1:0-16263 GCA_046590225.1 Gaiella sp.
GTTCGAGTTCAAGCTCGGCAAGGGTCAGGTGATCCCGGGCTGGGACGCCGGCGTGCAGGGCATGAAGGTCGGTGGCAGGCGCAGGCTTACGATTCCATCCGCCATGGCCTACGGAGCCCGCGGCGCCGGCGGCGTCATTGCGCCGCACGAACCCCTGGTGTTCGTTGTCGACCTGCTTGCTATCGACTGAGCGAGGCGAATCGGGCCGGTTCCGCCTGCAGCGACCCCTACACTGGGCTGCATGCAAGACGTCATCGTCGTTCCCAATGAAGTCGCCGCGGAGCTCGCCGGGGTCGCCGACGGCGTTCTCGACTCGTTGCGCGAGCGACTCGGCTGCTCGATCTCCCTGCGCGGGAACAAGCTCACGCTGGACGGAGACGACGGACACGTCGTGGCAGCCCGCGCTGTCGTCGACGAGCTCGTCGAGCTCGTCGAGGGCGGGCACGCGATCGGCCCCGACACGGTCGGCGCCGTTGCCGCTGCGCTCGATCAGTCGGCTGACATCCGCGACATCTTCGACGACGTCGTCTGGCGTCATCGCGGCAAGAAGATCGCTCCGAAGACGGTCATGCAGAAGAAATACGTCGATTCGATCCGCTCGAGCACCGTCACCTTCGGGATCGGCCCTGCCGGGACGGGGAAGACATACCTCGCCATCGCTCTCGCCGTCGCCGCGCTGAGCGAGAAGCAGGTCGGGCGCCTCATTCTCACGCGCCCTGCCGTCGAGGCCGGTGAGCGCCTCGGGTTCCTCCCGGGAGACATGCTCGCAAAGGTCGATCCATACATGCGGCCCCTGTTCGACGCGCTCTACGACACCATGGATCCCGACCGCCTGACCGCGTACATGGAGCGAGGCACGATCGAGGTCGCTCCGCTCGCCTTCATGCGCGGCCGCACCCTCAACGATTCGTTCATCATCCTCGACGAGGCCCAGAACACGACGCCGGAGCAGATGCAAATGTTCCTGACGCGGCTCGGCTTCGGCTCGAAGATGGTGATCACGGGCGACATCACCCAGGTCGATCTGCCTCGAGAGCAGGCGTCGGGGCTGATTCAGGTGCGCGACATCCTGCTCGACGTCGACGGGATCGGGGTGGTCGAATTCGGGCACGCGGATGTCGTCCGCCACAAGCTCGTGCAGCGGATCGTCGAGGCGTACAAGCTGCACGCCGAACAGACCGGCACCGCCCGCAAGAAGTGATCGAGGTCGAGGTAGAGAATCGAAGTGGCGTCGACGTCGACGAGTCCGGCGCGGTGGCGCTCGCCTGCCACACCCTTGCCGAGGAGGGCCTCCATGCCGCCGAGCTCGGGGTCGCGTTCGTCCCTCCCGACGAGATCCGCGCCCTGAAGTCGGAGCATCTCGGTATCGACGAGGTAACTGACGTCCTTTCGTTCCCGATCGACGGTCTGGACGATCTGCCCGAGGGAGTTCCGCGAGCCCTTGGCGACGTTGTGATCTGTCCGCAGGTGGTGGGTGACGAGTGGCGATGGCCCCTCGTGCACGGGATTCTCCACCTGCTCGGGTACGAGCACGGCGACGCGATGGAGCGCCGCGAGCAGGAAATTCTGGAGCGAGGAGCGTGAGCCCGATCCCCGGCCGCCGGCCACCATCGATTCTCGAGAGCTTCAATGTCGCCTTCGAGGGGATCATCCACGTCCTCCGCACGCAGCGAAACATGCGGATCCACTTTCTCATCGCCGGAGCTGTGTTGATCGCCGCTCTCGCGGTCGACGTCTCCAAGATCGAGCTGATCGTGCTGCTCCTGTCGATCTCGTTCGTGTTGATCGCGGAGATGGTCAACACGGCAATCGAGGCGGCTGTCGACATCGCGTCGACGTCATTCGACCCGATGGCGAAGCTCGCGAAGGACATCGCGGCGGGCGCGGTGCTGATCGCCTCCGTCAACGCTCTCGCGGTCGGGTACCTCGTCTTCTCCGGTCAGGTTGCCGATCGCTCGAACGACTTCCTCGACCGGCTCTCGAAGACGCCGGCGGAACTCGCGCTCGTCGCGCTCGTCCTCGTCGTCGCTCTCGTGATCGCGATGAAGGCGCTCTCAGGACGTGGCACTCCGCTCCGCGGGGGTTGGCCCTCGGGCCACGCCGCCGTCGCATTCGCAGGGTGGATGGCCGTGACGCTGACCCTCGACGGGTCGGAGCACCGCTTCCTCGTCTCCTCGCTCGCGTTCATCATGGCCCTGCTGGTGGCGCAGACCCGCGTCGAGGCGGGCGTCCATTCCACCCTCGAGGTCGTCACCGGCGGTACCCTCGGCGCCATCGTGACGTTCGTAATCTTCCAGGTGTTCGCGGCATGACCGACGAGGAGCTCCTCGCGCACGCGGACGCTATCGCGACGCGTGCCTACGCGCCGTACTCGAACTTCAACGTCGGCTGCGCCGTGCTCACCCGCGACGGAGTCGTTATCGAGGGCGTCAACGTCGAGAACGCCGCCTATCCGCTCGGAGTCTGCGCCGAGCGAACGACCTTCTCGCGCGCGATCGTCCAGGGGTACCTGCCCGGTGATTTCACGGTGGCCGCGATCACGGCCTCTCCCTGCGGCGGCTGCCGCCAGTGGCTCGCCGAGATGCAGGTCGAGCGCGTCGTCTTTCGCAACGGTGGTCGGCTCGTGCACATGACTGTGGACGAGCTGCTGCCTGAGCAGTTCGACGCCGGCGAACTCACGTGAGATCAGGCTTCGTCGCCGTCGCCGGGCGGCCGAACGTTGGCAAGTCGACCCTCGTCAACGCCCTCTGCGGCGACAAGGTCGCGATCACCTCGAACGTCCCGAACACGACCCGTCGTCGCATCTTCGGCGTCGCGAACGGGCCGGACTGGCAACTCGTGCTCGCAGACCTGCCCGGCTTCCAACGGCCGATCGATGCGCTGACCGAGCGAATGCAGCACACCGTCGATTCGTCCTTCGAGGACATCGACGTCGTCCTGCTCGTCCTTTCTGCGCGCGACCGAATCGGCGCCGGCGACCGCTACGTCGCGCGCCGCGTCTTCGGTCTCGGGATTCCGGTGATCATCGCGCTGAACAAGATCGACAACCTCAAGCTCGGCCATGTCGCGTCGCAGATGAAGACCGCGGCGACGCTGGGTGATTTCCATGCGCTCCACCCGGTGAGCGCCGTGACGAAGGACGGGGTGGACGAGCTACGCGGCGATCTCGTCCATCTCCTGCCCGAAGGCCCGATGTACTTCCCGATCGACCAGACCACCGATCTCACGCTCGAGAACCGTGTCGCCGAGGTGATTCGCGAGAAGGCGCTGCACCTGACGCGTGACGAGGTGCCGCACGCGGTGACGGTCGTCGTCGAGGAGATCGGCGACAAGGTCGTGCAGGCGTTCCTGCTCGTCGAGACAGAGTCGCAGAAGGGGATTCTGGTGGGCAAGAAGGGCGCGATGGTGCGGGAGATCGGTCAGCGGGCCCGGCCCGAGGTCGAGCATCTCGTCGGGCATCCGGTGTTTCTCGAGCTGATCGTGCGCGTGCGGTCGAAGTGGCGCCGCGACGCGAAAATGATCGAGCGCCTCGGGATGTAGAGCGGTTTCACACGGCTTGGCTCGGCGTTGGAAGAGGTGCTCATGCGTGTGAACGCTGGCGCACGCGGCCGCGTCATCGTCTGAGCGCGCCGTGCGGGTGAGGCTGAAGCCTCACCCCCTGGGGACGGTGTGCCGGGTGAGGCTGAAGCCTCACCCGCTCTTCTTGCGCGTGCGGATCGTGACATTCACGACTGGCGCAGGCGACCTCCTAGTGTCCGGCTGGCGATGGCTGAAACTCCGTACGTCGGCCAGACCGCCTGTTCTTCCCTGCCGTTCCGGCACGGCCGTTCTCACGCAAACAGCCTTGACTGGCGGGTGGACATCCATCAGTGTCTGTCAGGTGGGTGTCCGGATCGTCCCCGTCGGTCATGGCAACTGGCGCGCGGTTGCCGATCTCGAGGTGGCGGAAGACCAGAGGCAGTTCGTTGGGCCGGCCACCGGTTATCTTGCGCTCACACACCTGGGCGATCAGGGGTGGGCGCCGCTTGCGATCCTCGCTGGCGGCGCACTCGTCGGCTTCATGATGTGGGCGCATGATCCGACTGACGACGCCTGTTGGGTCGGGGGCGTTCTCGTCGACCGCGCCCATCAGCGGCGTGGGCACGGCCGCTCGGCTATGCAGGCACTGATCGGGATGGCGCGCGAGTCGGGGGCTCCTTCCGTCAAGCTGAGCTACGACTCCGAGAACTCCGTCGCTCGGACGCTCTATGCAAGCTTGGGCTTCCGCGAGACCGGCGAAACGGTGGGCGACGAGATCGTCGTGGCCCTCAACCTCGAGGGATAGTTCGGAGCTGTGAGTGTGTGGGGGTGTCCGGTCTGGGACTCCTACCAGGCTGGAGCCGTGCTCCTGCTCTAGGCCGCACGCGAGCCGCTCGGGCTGTCACCGGGGTTGCGCTCTACCGCCGGCTGGCCGGCCTCTTCAGGATCCACGCGGAGCGTGGCAGAAGTAATGCACTGAGGTTGCCGCGATATGCTTTTCCATCGCGGCAACCTCAGTGCACGTGCTGCACGTCCGGCGTGATCTTCAGGATCACGCGCTCCGAGGTGATGTTGCCCGGATCGAAGTCGCGCGAGCGGTACTTCTGTGAGAGCGCGTCGATGTGGGCGCGAGCCTCCGGGCCACGAACTGTCTCTACAACCCGTCCGCGTACCTCACCGTAGGTGTAAGGATCGTCCTTCACCCAGATCGTCACCGTCACGCGCGGGTCGCGCTCGACGGCCTTGAACTTGGCGCGGTGAACCTCGGTGTTGATCAGGACGTGGTCGTCGTCGGCGTCGACCCACATCACGTGCGTCATCGCGTCCCCCGATCCGAGCCGCACCGTGAACGCAGCGAAGTTCGCGGCCTGTGCGAGGTCGCGGATCCCAGGGTCGAGCGCGCCCACGATTATTTCGGGTCGTTCGTCTCGTCGGCACCGACGCGCTCGGCGAGCGCGCGTGCCACTTTGAGCCACAGGTCGGGCATCCGGTTCAGCAGCTCCAGGAAGGCTCGATCGGTGATCACGAGCACGTCGACATCGCTCACTGCCGTCACCGTCGCTGTCCTCGGCACCTTGGAGAGAAGCGCCATCTCACCGACGAAGGTACCCGGGCCGAGCGTCGCGACCTTGCGACCCTTGCGCCGAACCTCAACCTCGCCCTCGATGATCACGAAGAACTCGCGGCCGCGCGCGCCCTCTTCGATCAGCACTTTGCCGGCGCGGAGATCGAGCTGATCGGCGATCTGCGCGATGTTCTGGAGATCCTTCTTCGAGCACTGCTCGAACAGCGGTACGCGCTTGAGGAGATCGATCTTGCCGGAGGCGCCTAGACCCATGGCGGCCACTCTATAGCGGGACAAGGCGCGTGTGCAACTACCCCGCAGAATCGTGGGGCTAGACTTTCGACGATGGCTCAGGCACAGCTGCTCCCGCGTGATCTCGAGCTTCCGCTCGACCTGAGGCTGCCGCGCGTCGGCTCCGTTGACGCGGTTGCTCTGGAGGCGCGTGCGGGTGAGCTCGCGAAGCGCTCGATCAAGAAGGGCTCGAAGCTCGTAGCGCTCGACCTCGCGATCCGGATGATGGATCTGACGACCCTCGAGGGAGCCGATACGCCGGGCAAGGTGTCGGCGCTTTGCGCCAAGGCAAGGCATCCGGATCCTGCCGATCCCACGATCCCTTCGGTTGCCGCCGTCTGCGTCTACCCGAACCTCGTTGCAGTTGCGAAGAGCCGGCTCGCCGGTTCAGGTGTTCGTGTGGCCTCCGTGGCGACGGCGTTTCCCTCGGGTCAGTCGCCGATCGAGGTGAAGCTCGCCGACGTTCGCGAGGCCGTCGCTCTCGGTGCCGACGAGATCGACATGGTGATCGACCGCGGTGCGTTTCTCTCCGGGCGCTACGCGAAGCTCGTCGACGAGATCGTTCGCGTCAAGGAGGCGTGCGGTCACGCTCATCTCAAGGTGATTCTCGAGACGGGAGAGCTCGGCACCTACGACAACGTTCGTCGCGCTTCGCTCCTCGCGATCGCCGCCGGCGCCGACTTCATCAAGACCTCGACGGGAAAGGTCAGTCCCGCAGCGACGCTGCCGGTGACGCTCTGCATGCTCGAGGTGATCCGCGACGTCCACGACGAGACGGGGCGCATCATCGGGATGAAGCCCGCCGGTGGGATCCGCACGGCGAAGCAGGCGATTCAGTACCTCTGTGTCCTCAACGAGACTCTGGGTACGGCCTGGATGACGCCCGAGCTCTTCCGCTTCGGTGCCTCCTCGCTCCTCAATGACGTGCTGATGCAGATTCGAAAGCAGCGCACGGGCTCCTATCAATCCGGCGACTACTTCACGATCGACTGATGGCCGCGAAGTCCCCCGCCACCCGCGCAGTTCCCTCACCGCTCGAATGGGAGTATGCTCCCGCACCGGAAGCGCGTGACATCCTCGCGCTCGAGGATCGCTATGGCCTCTATATCGGCGGTGAGCAGGTCGCGCCGCGTTCGCGCAAGTGGTTCCCGACGATCTCGCCCGCCACGGAGGAGCACCTGGCGGAGGTCGCGTTGGCCGGACCCCGCGATGTCGATCTCGCCGTCCAGGCTGCACGTGGAGCGTTCGAGGGCGAGTGGTCGGCGCTGCGCCCCGCCGAGCGCGCCAAGTACCTGTTCCGGATCGCCCGCCTGATCCAGGAGCGCTCACGCGAGCTCGCCGTCGCCGAGTCGCTGAACGGCGGCAAGCCGATCAAGGAGTCGCGCGACGTCGACATCCCGCTCGCGGCCGCACACTTCTTCTACTACGCGGGCTGGGCCGACAAGCTCGAGTACGCGTTCCCGAACCGCAAGCCGCGCCCCCTCGGCGTTGCCGGGCAGATCATCCCGTGGAACTTCCCGCTGCTCATGCTCTCGTGGAAGATCGCCCCGGCGCTCGCCTGCGGAAACACCGTGGTGCTCAAGCCTGCCGAGACGACCCCGCTGACGGCGCTCATCTTCACGGATATCTGCCGCCAGGCAGGCCTGCCGGCGGGCGTCGTCAACATCATTACCGGTGACGGCTCGACCGGCGCCCATCTCGTCAGACATCCCGATCTCGACAAGGTCGCATTCACCGGCTCGACCGAGGTCGGCAAGGCGATCCGGCGTGAGCTCGCAGGGACAGGCGTCAAGTTGACACTCGAGCTCGGCGGCAAGGCTGCCAACATCATCTTCGACGACTGCGCCCTCGACCAGGCCGTGGAGGGCATCGTCAACGGGATCTACTTCAACCAGGGCCACGTCTGCTGCGCGGGCTCGCGCCTGCTCGTGCAGGAGTCGATCTACGAGCCCCTCGTGGCGAAGCTGAAGCGCCGCCTGCGGACGATCCGCGTCGGCGACCCGCTCGACAAAAACACCGACCTCGGCGCGATCAACTCGCGCATGCAGCTCGACCGGATTCGCGTGCTCGTCGCGAGTGGGGAGGACGACGGCGCCGAGATGTATCAACCACCGTGCCGGCTGCCCGAGAGGGGCTACTGGTTCGCGCCGACCGTGTTCACGAACGTCGCGCAGAGCTCGCGGATCGCCCAGGAGGAGATCTTCGGGCCCGTTCTGTCGGTGCTCACGTTCCGCACACCCGAGGAGGCCGTCGAGAAGGCGAACAACACGCCATATGGCCTTTCAGCGGGAGTCTGGACGGAGAAGGGCTCACGCATCCTCTGGATGGCGGAGCGTCTGCGGGCCGGCGTCGTCTGGGCGAACACCTTCAACCGCTTCGACCCAACCTCGCCGTTTGGCGGCTACAAGGAGTCCGGATTCGGGCGTGAGGGCGGCCTGCACGGGCTCGAGCCCTATCTGAGGTTCGACCGATGAGCCGGATTGCCGTTCGCAAGACCTACAAGCTCTACATCGGAGGGAAGTTCCCCCGCTCGGAGTCGGGGCGCACCTACGAGACGGAGGGGCAGAACGTCGCCCGTGCCTCGCGGAAAGACGCGCGCGATGCCGTCCAGGCAGCCCGCGCTGCGTTCCCGAAGTGGGCCGGCGCAACGCCGTACAACCGCGGTCAGGTGCTCTACCGCCTCGCGGAGATGATGGAGGCACGCGCCGGCGATCTCGCCCGTTCCTGCTCGGGGCGGCGCGAGGTGGAGCGGGCGATCGACCGGGTCGTCTGGTACGCCGGTTGGGCCGACAAGCTGCCGCAGGTGCTCGGCGGGTCGAACCCGGTCGCAGGGCCGTACTTCAACTTCACGGTGCCCGAGCCGACCGGTGTTGTTGCGGTGCTCGCACCCGAGTTGCCACCGCTGGAAGGGCTCGTCTCACGGATCGCTCCGGTGATCGTGAGCGGCAACACCACGGTCGTCGTCACCTCGGAGACGAGGCCGCTCGCGGCGCTCGAGCTGGCAGAGGCGATCGCGACGTCAGACCTCCCGGGCGGCGTCGTCAACCTGCTCACCGGCTTCCGCGCCGAGCTTGGGCCGATCCTCGCGGCTCACATGGACGTGAACGCGATCGACGTCACGGGCGCGGGCGGCGAGACGACGGAGCTCGAGATTCTCGCCGCCGACAACGTCAAGCGCGTCGTCAGGGCTGGTAGCGAGCAGAGCCCGTGGGAGATCTCCGCGTTCCTGGAGATGAAGACCGTGTGGCATCCTGTCGGTACCTGAGCATCTGCGAGGGAAGAGCGTATCGCTGATGCTCAGGTACCGACAGGATGCTCCGTTTCTGCACGCTTCGCGTGCTGAAGAGGCCCGCCCGCGGGCCTTTTGGAAGCGGCTCTCGCGGGAGGCTGGGCGTCGAGCCTGATGGACGCAGTCCCGTACCCCACGGATGTCACCGAGGTCCCACCCGGGCTCGACCCACGGATTCGTCGCTTCCGTTGCGGTGACGAGGTCGACACGTTCGTCGTCGCGACCAGGCGCTCGCTCGTGATCGTGGACACCCACAGCACCCCCGCGCTTGCCCTTCGGCTCGCGGAGCAATGCGTCGGGCCGGGCGATGCCGGACGCCTCATCGTCGTCAACACGCACGCCGACTACGACCACGCCTGGGAAATCAGGTCTTCAGCGGACAGGGCGCAATGCACCCGGCGCCGATCATCGGTCACCTGCTCTGCGCCGAGCGACTGAGGGGTGCCGACGCCGTTGCTTCACGGGCGAAGATGGAGCTCGAGCAGCCGGGCCGCTTCGACGGTCTCATACCGACACCGCCGAACCTGACAGTGGGCGACGAGGGCCTGACGATCGACGGCGGCGATCTGACGCTCACTCTCGTCCACACTCCCGGCCACACCGGGGATCACTTCTCTGTCTGGATTCGCGAGCTACGCACCGTTCTCGCGGGAGACGCCGCAGAGCTTCCGTGGCCGCACATCGACACGCCCGGGGGGCTCGCGCAGGCACGGGCGTCGCTCGTGCGCCTCCAGGAGCTCGATCCGCTCCACGTCCTGCCGTGCCACGGTGACACGACGGAACAGACTCTGCTCGAGCGCAACATCGCCTACCTCGATGCTGTTGCGGGCGATCCAGCGCCGCCGCTTGCCGAGGCGGCACGAATCGCGGGCGTCACGGTCGACGATCTCGACCCGATCTACCACGAGTTCCATGCGGATGCGCTCGCGGCGAGCGCGAAGCTCTCGCGCGGCGGGTGACCGGCTTCAGTCGGCCGCCTGGGTTCCGCCCGTCTGATCGATCGCGTCCGTGAGCGCGGTGATAGCACCGTATTCCCCGGACGGTGCACTACTGCGCGAGGAGGCGATCGACGGCGAGCCGACTCTCCGCGAGTCGGCTCTCGTGTGAGCCCTCGAGGTGCAGCCACGGCGAGCCGCTCCCCGCCGCACGTTCGAGGTAGCGGGCGTGCATCCACTCGCGCTGGTCGTCGAACTCCCGGATCCCGTCGTGCCGCCACGGAACGTCGAGTCCGCAGACGAGAAAGAGGTCGTAGTTCCGGGCCACGAGATCCTCGAACGCGTCCGTCGGCTCGCCGAGATAGACCTGGTGGAACAGCTTCGTGGTGAACGCGTCCGTGTCGCAGAAGAGCACCGCGCGCGCCGATCCGGCAAGGCAGTCCTCGTACCAGCACTGCAGTCGCGCGATGGTCGTGAACTCGGCACTCGTCCACGGCGCGTCCGGATCGCGCCCGATCTCGGTGTACGGGCGACCGAACTCCGGGTTCCAGACGGTGTCGTAGGCGGCGCCGAGCGCGCGTGCCAACGTCGTCTTCCCGGTGGACTCACCGCCGAGCAGGCAGACGCGTTTGATCGGCCCGGACACCGCCGCAGCCTACGGGATCGGAACCCGTCTCGCGTGCCGACTCCTCCGCCGAGTAGGATCACCCTCCGTGGACGGATCAAGACGGCTGAGTCAGGCGATAGCAGAGGGCGACGGAATCTCCGTGCTCGTCGAGGTGGCCGACGCCGTCGGGGCCCAGGCGGCCCAGGATCAAGGCGCCGAGGGACTCGTCGTGCGCGGGCCGGCGGGAACGATTCGTGAGAGCTGCGAGCTCCCGGTGCTCGGCTACGGCCGGGCCGACGAGCTCGGAGGCATCGACGCCGTCGTGGTCGACGGTTCCGCGCCCGGGGATTCACTCGAGGTGGTGATCGCCGCCGTCCACGACGGCGGACTCGAATGCGTTCTGCGCGTGAGCGACGAGGACGACCTCGAGGAGCTGCTCGACCTCGTCGACCCGGAGATCTTTCTCCTCACGGCGGAGGAGGCCGAGGACGGTCAATCGCTCCTCGAACGCCTGCTCGAGCTTCTCGCCGATGTCCCTGCGGGCAAGCTTGCGATCGCCGAGCTCGCGGGTGCGAGCCGCGAGGACGTCGTCGAGCTCGAGCGCGCCGGAGTCGACGCGGTGATCGTCTCGAGCAGCGACATCGAGTCGCTCGTGGGTGACACGCTTCCGGATCACTGACCGGAGGGTCGCCCTCGTGGCGATTCTCGGTCTTGCCGCCCTCCTTCGGCTCGTCGGGATCGGCTACGGGCTGCCTCTCGCCGTCCAGAACCCCGATGAGGCGAGCATCGTCCCGCGCGCCTTCAGGATGGGACAGGGTCATCTCGATCCGGCCTGGTACGACTATCCGTCGCTCCTGATGGGCCTGCTGGCACCGGCTCAGGCGTTCGCCGGCTCACCCTCATACGAAGCGGCGCGGGCGATTGCGGTACTGATCGGACTCGGCGGTGTGGCAGCGACGTGGTGGCTCGGACGGCGCGCGTATGGCACGGGCGCTGCGATCGTCGGCGCCGCCGCGGTGGCCGTTGCCACGACGCATGTCGCGTACTCGCGCGTCGCCGTGACCGACGTGTTGCTCACGCTCGCCGTCACGTGCGTGCTGGCGCTCGCCGTCGAAGGGCGGATCGAGTGGGCGGGCCTCGCCGTCGGCCTCGCGGCGTCGGCGAAGTACCCCGGCGCACTCGTAGCGGTTCCCGTTCTCGTCGCGGGGTGGGGGAGATGGCAGGCGCTCGGAAAGGCGGCCGGGCTCGCAGTCGCTGGCTTCATCCTCACGAGCCCGTTCGTGATCCTCCACGCCGGTGCTGCATGGGACGACGTCTCGCGCGTCCGACGGCTTGCCCGGGCCGGATGGCTCGGGTTCGAGAACGATCCGATCGCTCCGCTCGCGTATCTCGACCGGTTGTGGGAGGCGATAGGACCGTTGCTCGTCCTCGCGCTCGTCGGGGTCGTTGTTGCCCTCGTTCGGCGCAGTCGCACGGACCTGATCCTGGTCTCGTTCGTCGGCGCGTATTGGCTGACGCTGATGCCGCAGGCCGCGCACTTCGACCGTTACGTCCTGCCGCTCGTCCCAGTCCTCGCCGTGCTCGCCGGGAGGGTCCGCGTCGTCGTTCCGATCGCGCTCGTCGCGCTCGCCCTTCCACTTGCCTGGAGTATCGGCGACGCGCGCGGGCTGACGAACACCGACACGCGCCTGCTGGCAGACGCGTGGGTCGCGACCAACATTCCGCAGGAGGACGCGATCGCGGCGGACCCGTCGACCCTGCCGCTCGCCGATCGAAACGTCGTGCGGCTCGAGCTCCCCGGCCCCGGTCGACCCTCGGATCCCGCCCGCGACCTGGAGCGGCTTCGGGCGCAGGGAGTGAAGTGGGTCATCCTCTCCGGGTCCGTGACCGATCGCGTTCTCGCGGCGCCCGACCGGTATCCGCGTGAGGCACTCTTCTACGAGCAGCTCGGCCACGGCTCCGAACCGGCGTTCGCCGTCACTCCGGACGAGCCTGGACTCGCCGGACCGTGGGTGCGCGTCTACCGCCTGTAGCGAGCGCCTACCAGAAGAACGCGCGCGCGATGTCGTACCACTCATCCGGAACCGTCTTCAACTCCGCGGTTCCCTCCTCGAGCGAGATGTCGACGATCGAGTCTCCGTGCAACGCAACCATCCGCCCGAACGTTCCCTCGTGGACGAGGTCGGCTGCCTTGAGCCCGTAGCGGGTTGCGAGCACCCGGTCACGCGGGGTGGGGGTGCCGCCTCGCTGGACGTGACCGAGGACCGTGACCCGTGTCTCGAAGCCGGTGCGGTGCTCGATCTCCCGCGCCAGAGCATCGCCGACGCCGCCGAGGACGACGTGTCCGAACTGATCGGTGGCGCGTGCCTCACCTGCGACGAGCTTGGTGTCGCCGGACGCGTAGGTCAGCTCGTACCCTTCGCTGACGACGACGATCGAGAAGTCCTTGCCACCCGCGTGCCGCTTCATGAGCTGCGCGCAGGCGTCCTCGACGGTGATCGGATGCTCGGGGATCAGGATCGCGTCGGCGCCGCCCGCGATCCCGCTCATCACAGCGATCCAGCCCGTGTGCCGACCCATCACCTCGACGACCATGACGCGGTTGTGTGACTCGGCCGTCGTGTGCAGGCGGTCGATCGCCTCGGTTGCGATCGTCACGGCGGTGTCGAAGCCGAACGTGTAATCGGTGCCGGAGAGGTCGTTGTCGATCGTCTTCGGGACACCCACGACGGGGAAGTCGTGTTCGCGATGGAGGCGGGCCGCCACGCCGAGCGTGTCCTCGCCGCCGACAGCGACGAGCGCGTCGAGGCGCTCGGAGGCAAAACGCGCGAGGACAGCGTCCACGCCGCCGTCGACCTTGAACGGATTCGTGCGACTCGTGCCCAGGATCGTGCCGCCGCGCGGAAGGAGCCCCGAGATCTCGCGCCGCCCGAGCGGCGCAAAGATGCCGTCGACGAGACCGCGCCATCCCTCGCGTACGGCGACCATCTCGTGGCCGTTGTCGAACGACCGCTTGCCTACCGCCCTGATCACCGCGTTCAGGCCGGGGCAGTCACCGCCGCCTGTCAGGATCCCGATCCGCACATTCGCCTCCGTCCCTCGTGGGTCGCCACATCTTTGTTCGATGCCAATACTAATTCGTTGAGCAGAAGGGCGCACGGCTACACTCGGCGACACGCGATTCCTTGTCGTGGCGGCTGTCGGCGCGGTCAGCCTGGTGCTACTCGGAGCTGCCTGGGCTCTTGGCGGAAGCGATGCGCAGACGCCGAAAACTGCGGTAGCCACCGCCGCCGCCGCTCCCCGGTGCGCGCAACTCGGCGGCTGGCAGCGGCTTGCGAACAAGATTAAAGCGCCGGTGTACTGCCCGAGCTGGATGCCCGACCCGCTCGTGCCGCAGATCGGCAACCGCTGGAACAACATCGACTCGGTCGACTCTGACCGCAGCTACCTCCAGAGCTTCGCCTGGCAGGAGGCTGCCGGCCTCAACACGCAGGAGATCCACGTCATCCTGCGCGGCTACCCGGGAAAGACAGCGGTTCCGAAGACGTGTCAGGACGTGACCACGGTCAACGGCAAGACGTACCGCAAGAAGATTCCTTGCTTCGAGGATCCACGTGGTACGTGGCGCTCCAGCAACGGCATCACGGCCAGGATGTACACGGTCAACCACGGGGCGGACTCGTGGCATGTCCTCTTCGCCTGGAAGCGTGACGGCTCGCTCTACACGATCAGCGAGCACGTGGCGCCACCGCTCTCGTTCTCCCAGGTCGTCGCCAACCTGAAGCGCATGATCAACGGACTCGTGCTCGTGCGCCCCGCCTGATGGGGATCACACGGCGGCAGGCGGTCGCAGGCACGGCGGGTGCGATCGCCGGGGCCGCCGGCATCTACGCGCTCGTCGACCGCAACGCAACGCCACCGTCGAGAGCTGCGGTCGGAGCCACGTTGCCCCCCCGAGCAGCACCTGCTCGACGGCGTTCAGGTCGTTACCGACAACGGCGTCGAGGTTCTCGTGCCGCCGCTCCACCACGCCGTCGTCACCGGCACCGTGGCGACGGACGACCTCGCGACGGCGCAGCAGGATCTCGAGAAGGCGCTTGGGGCGTTGGAGGCGAAGTACCCGGCGACGCCGGCGGGCCTCGGCATCACCGTCGTTTGGGGGTTGCCGTACTTCCGGCGCCACGTTCCCGCGCAGTGGGATCTGCTGCGGCCGTTCGACGTTCGTGCGCGGAAGCCGGCGCTACTCGATGCAGTTCGGTTTCAGAGCGACCCGACGAGCACGGTGCTCGAGCGGAACGATGTCGCCGTGCTCCTGCGCAGCGACGGCGAGGCGGCGATCAGGGAAGCCGAGAAGATGCTGTTCGACGACCTCGGCGTCTTTCGAAAGACGACTGTGCGTCGGGGTTTTGCGGGCGGTGGGTTGCCGTCCAAACTCGCCCTCGCGGCCGGGGTGCCGGGGGCAGATCTGATCCCGCCTGACGCGGAGCTCTTCCTCGGCTTCACGTCGACGCTGAAGGAGAACCTCGGGCCGTCGCGGATCGCAAACCTCGAGACGCTCGGACTCGCCCGGATCCCGCAGGGCTACTTCACACACGGAACGCACATGCATCTTTCCCACATCTACGAAAACCTCGAGGCGTGGTACGTCAACACGGGCCATGACGACCGGGTGAAGACGATGTTCCGCCCCGGTCTCGACGTGCCGGCCGGAACACTGACCGTTCCGCAGGGACCGACCGAGGTATCGACTCCGGCCAAGGTGCGTCGCGGCTACCGCGTGCACGGCGTCATCGGCCACAGCGGCGCCCTGCAGACGGCCTCGCGGCTCGCGCGCCGTCATGTTGGCCCCGACGGGACGGTGTACGCGGCCGGCGTGGCGATCCCGCAGCGTGCCGACTTCAATACGCTCGACAACCCGTTCTTCTGGAGCGCGGATGGTGCCGCCTCAGCGGAGGCGGCGGCCGGCGTCCACTTCGTCGTCTTCATCCCGACGAGCGACGACTTCCATCGCGTCCGCCACGCGATGGACGGTGTCTTCCCGGACGGTACGACGCTCCCGTTCTCGCCCCGGGCCGAGGGGCAGGGCTTCAACAGCATCCTCCGGACGACGCGCCGTCAGAACTTTCTCGTCCCACCTCGCGTCCATCGCTCCTTTCCCCTCGCGGAGATCAAGGCCTGACATCGCCCCGCGCCCGTCGTCCCGGGGTACGATCAGCCGGACGGCCGAAGTGGCGGAATTGGTAGACGCACCGGACTCAAAATCCGGCGCCTGAAAGGGCGTGGGGGTTCGATTCCCCCCTTCGGCATGGCCCTGGTTCAGGTTTGCACGCGGTCGTGCTGAGGCCTGAGGCTTTGTATCAGGAGCTGAGCTTGCTGGCCTGGGCGATGAGGGTGTCGCACTCCTGGATGCGGGGCCGTGCTCCCATATGCTCAAACAGGGGGCGAGCACGGCGGAGTGGTTGGTCGGCGCGGGGGTCGCCGAGAGCAGCGAGGCAGCGGCCTTGTGCGAGGAGGGCGTGCGCTTGTTCGAGCACCGCGGTGAACTGTTCCCACCGCTCGGCGGCGTCGGCGTAGAGGATGGCGGCGTGGGCGTGGTCGCCTGCTTGTTCGGTTTGGATGGCGTTGGTGGTGGCGAGCGCGTGCTGCTGGTTCGGCAGCAGGTCGGGCACGTCGGCGGCGAGGCGGGCGAGCAGGTCGGGGTCGTTGAGGGTGTGGGCGGTGCGCGCGAGCGCTGGTAGCACCGTTGCGTACGAGTTGGGGTCGTCGTGGATGGGCGTGTCGGCGATCTCGTTGAGCAGCGCCCTGGCGGCAGCACTGTCACCGGTGGCGAGCAGCGCGGGCACCGCACCCCGGGTCGCGTCTGCGAGAGAGATGGGGTCGCCGCTGTCGCGAGCGATCTGGAGGGCCTGCGCGGCGGGTGCGCTCGCGTCGGCGCCTTGTTCTGTCAGCGCGACCGCCTTGGCGTTGAGCAGGACGCCCTCGACGAGCCTGTTGCCGCTGGCGCGTAGCAGGGGCAGCAGTCGCGCTATCTGTGCGAGCGCATGGTCGAGCTGGCCGC
>JBKJVI010000108.1:0-8533 GCA_046590225.1 Gaiella sp.
AGCTGAGCGGCCACGACCGCCACCTCGGATTCGACATCGTCTCCACAGGGCCGCGACTCGCGCCGCCACTCCTCCAGGTACGCGTCCGTGCCGATCAGCCCGGCGCGCATCGCTGCAGCGTCGATCGCTTCCTGGAACCGTTCCGAGAGCTGAATGCGAGCAGCACCGCGTCCCTTGCCGACCGTCACCTGCGCAGGGATGTCGCGCCACGAGATCACCGTCAGCTCAGGCACTCTGCTGCTCCGTCGTCGCGCCGCCGCGAGTGGGGCCGGAGCATGTCACACGCTTTGGCGCGACGCCGACACCAACGTTCACGAACTGGACGAGCGAGGGCTGCAGCTCGCCGTACCCCGTCCTGCGCTCCTCGTACTCGAGCCCGAGCAGCTCCGCCGCAGCCATGGCCCGGTCACGCAGATCCTGATTGTCGGTCTGCGCGAGGTAGATCAGGCGCCGGTAGTTGCCGAACATCATCTCGATCAGCTCGGGATTCGTGTCGAATCGGTAGGGCCTCACGATGAGCGCTTCGAAGTGGCGCGCGAGGAAATCAGTGAGGTAGTAGGTGCCAGGCTCCTCCTCCTGCATCGTGTCCCAGGCGTCGTTCCCGGCGAGGAAGCCATAGCAGTGAGCGCCTGGCAGCCGCTCGACGCGATGCCGATCGAGAACGAGGTCGAGCGCCCCCGCAGTGCCACAGTCGGCGTAGGCGACGAACACCCGGTCGTAGCGTCCCTTCAACTCGGTCAGCTTCGCGTCGACCGCGCCGGCGATCTGCTTCGGCGTATTGTGGAGCTTCGCGGGGAGGCACTTGACGTCCACATGCGTCCAGCCGTTCAGGGAAATCACGGCGAGCACCTCGCGGGCGATCGCCCCGCAGGCGAGAATCAGGACGTCGGGACGCCCGGCCGCCCCGAACGCGACCTCGGCCTCGACGAAATCCAGTGCTGCCGCCTCGATCAATTCAACTTCGCCGCTGCGCGGCGCGCGAGTACGAGCGCCTGCGCCGTTTCGGCCGCGACAGCCGCGTCACGGCAGTAGGCATCTGCGCCGATCGCCGCGCCGAACTCCTCGTTCAACGGGGCGCCGCCGACGAGCACGATGTAATCGTCGCGGAGACCCTTCTCCTTGAGCGTGTCGATCACGACCTTCATGTACGGCATCGTCGTCGTCAGGAGCGCAGAGAGCCCGAGGATCTCGGGCTGGTGCTCCTCGAGCGCCTCGAGATACTGCTCGACGGGCGTGTTGATGCCGAGGTCGATCACCTCGAAGCCGGCACCTTCGAGCATCATCGCGACGAGGTTCTTGCCGATGTCGTGGATGTCGCCCTTGACCGTGCCGATCACGACCTTGCCGATCCGCTCGACGCCGGTCTCGGCGAGGAGTGGCCGGAGAATCGTCATCCCGGCCTTCATCGAGTTTGCCGCGAGGAGAACCTCGGGAACGAAGAGGATCCCGTCGCGGAAGTCGATCCCGACGATCCGCATCCCACCGACGAGGGCTTCGTTGAGAACCCTATCGGGAGCCCAACCGCGGCCGAGCAGAATGTTCGTTCCCTCTGCGATCTCGGGCGCCAGGCCGTCATAGAGATCGTCGTGCATCTGGGTCACGAGATCCTCGTCGGACAGGGCGTTGAGATCGATCTCTTCGTCGCTCATGCAGCACCTCGTTTCAGATCGTCGTAGCCGATACGGATTGACAGGGTGGAAGCTTCATCGCGAGCCAGCCGGCCGAGCTCGTCGAGCAGGCCGTCGTGGAGGCGGACGGTGGGTCCGGAGATGCTCAACGCAGCAATGACCGTGCCGCCCGCGTCCCGCACGGGAGCAGCGACGGCCCAGAGACCGGGCTCGAGCTCGTCGATGGCGGTCGCGTAGCCGCGGGCGCGAGTGCGCTCGAGGTCGCGTCGGAGCTCGGCAGGGTCGGTGATCGTCCGGGGCGCGAGCGGCTCGAGCGGACCGCCGGGAATCGGCAGGGCTCCACCGGCGAGGAAGACCTTGCCGATCACCGAGCCGTGGTGAGGCACGCGCTGGCCGACCCAGTTCGTCGAGCCGAGAATGTGGCGGCTGTCGCGCTGGTCGAGCATCTCCACGGCGGTCGACGTGGCGACGCCGAGGTTTGCCGTCTCACCGCTCGCGCGCGCAAGGCGCTCGAGAGCGCCGGCTGCGAGCTCGACCAGGTCGGGCCCGGACGTCTCCTTACGGGCGTAGCGCAGCAGCACGGGGCCGGGCTTGATGGCGCCGCGCGCCGGATCGCGCTGGACGAGGCCCTGTCGTTCGAGTGCACCGACGAGACGAGACGTCGTGCTCTTCGGCAGGCCCGCGAGCTGTGCGAGCTCACCGACCGTCGGCGCCTCGCCCTCCTCGACGACGTGCACGAGCAGCTGCGAGGCGCGGTCGATCGACTGTGTCCCTGTGCGAGTAGCCATGGCTGGATGCAAACTGTGGAACAAAGGTTCCACAATATGATTCTAACGGAGCGGCAGGGGTCGTCAAGAGCCCGACGACGCTCTACGATCGGGAGTGCCGTGAGCGTCGCAACCCGCAACGATCGCCTCGTCCTCGTCACGGGCGCCGGCGGCTTCATCGGCCATCGTCTCGTCACGCATCTGAAGGCGCTCGGACACCGGGTGCGCGGCGTCGACGTGAAGCTGCCCGAATTCGACGAGACGAAGGCGGACGAGTTCCTGCTGCTCGACCTGCGGCGCGACGGTGCCGCGCGCTCGGCAGTCCAGGACGTCGCCGAGGTCTACGCGCTGGCGGCCGACATGGGCGGCATGGGCTATCTCTCCACCAACCACGCTCGCGTCTTCATGAACAACGCGCGCATGGATCTGAACACGCTCGAGGCGGCAGCCGAGGCCGGCGCCGACCGCCTGCTCTTCACGTCGTCGGCGTGTATCTACCCCGAATACCGCCAGGACGATCCGAACGTCGTGCCGCTGCGAGAAGAAGACGCCTACCCGGCGCAGCCCGACGGGGCGTACGGCTGGGAGAAGCTCGTCATCGAACGACTGTGTGCGCATGTCACCGATGATCTCGGCCTCGAGACCCGAGTGGCGCGGCTTCACAACATCTACGGCCCCGAGGGGACGTGGACGGGCGGTCGCGAGAAGGCCCCGGCTGCCGTTTGCCGCAAGGTCGCGACCGCCCGGCTGACCGGGGATCCGGATGTGGAGATCTGGGGCGACGGCCGGCAGACGCGCTCGTTCTGCTTCGTCGACGACTGTGTCGAAGGGCTCGAGCGGCTGATGCGGTCGGATCACCGGGAGCCGCTCAACCTGGGCCAGGACCGCCTCGTCACGATCGACGAGCTCGTCGACCTGGTGGCGGAGATCGCCGGCATCACCGTCGTCAAGCGCCACGTGCCCGGGCCCCAGGGGGTACGCGGTCGGAATTCCGACAACACGCGCCTCTCCTCGGTGCTCGGCTGGGAGCCGGAGACGTCGCTCGAGGCCGGGCTCGAGGTCACCTACCGCTGGATCGAGGAGCGGGTCGCGATCGAGCTGGGCGTGGGCGTGTGAGCGAGCCGGTCGCCAGCGTCGTCGTCGTCTCGGACTACGAGCTCCGGCCAGGACCGGAAGCGGCGTCCGAGGGATGCCGCCCCAAGGCATGCATGAGGCGGCGCGACGCCGCGAGAGCGAACTCCTGAAGAGTTCGCTCCGCGATCGCCGTTGTCACCCTCAGGCTCAGGCCGGACGGGTCAGCGCCGGCCCCGCGAGGCTCGCGTGGCGCGACCTCACCGGCCCGCAGTGGCAGGTCGAGCGCGGCGAGCCCCCACCCGGGGCCGTTCGGATGGAACGCGACCGGGGATCGCCGCGGGTTCTTCCTCCGGACAGTCCGGTGAAACAGCCTCTGTGCGTGCTCGAGGTGAAAGGCATGCGTGCCGACGAGCCTGCCGAGATCGACGGTCGGGTAGCGCGCGCCGAGCCTCAGCCCAAGGTCGGTCTCCATAAAGCCCCAGTAACGGAGCCGCTCGTCATAGCCGCCGCACTCGAGCCAGAGTGCGCGTGCGGCGAGAGCGACGCCTGTCGGGGCGTCGAACCAAGGGCGGGCGCCACGCCCTTCTCGAGGCAGGGTCCGCCCGTGCCTCGCGATAAGGTCCGACAGTGCCGCGAGGGACGGCCGCCTGTTCGCGATCGGGTACGGGATGCTCCGGCGGCCCATGAAAAGAAACGCGCGTTCCGCCGCCGGGCGCCGAAGGACGCCCAGCACTCCTTCGAGGAAGCGGGCGTCGACGAGCGTGTCCTGGTCGATGCGCCCGACGAACCGACCGCGAGATCGGCGCACGGCGCTGTTGAGCGCAAGCACCTCGGGAAAGGGGCTGTCGGCGGCTGCATTCGTGGCAATGGCAGGCGGCACCTCGAGGAAGCGGGTCAGGCGCGCCGCGGGAGCGGAGAGGGAGAGTGCCTCTCGCAACGGGACGTCGCTGCCCCAGTCTGCGACGACGATCTCGACGTCATCGAGGCAGCCGACCCGTTCGGCGCTCTGCGCCAGGAAGTCGAGAACGGATCCGAGCCGCCAGAGCGGCGAGCCCTGGTAGTCGTCGTTACGCGAGCAGAGGACGAAGCTGAGCAGTGGCACGTCTCCCTCGAGAGATGGGAGATCAGTCGAGGAGGGCACGGGCTCGCACCCTGCCTGTGCTGCTCGCTCCGTGTCAACCCCGAAAGCGTGCGAGACTTGCGGCTCTCGCGACGCGAAGGAGACGGTGGTGCGCCGCACGATCAACGTCCTCGACGACGACCTCCTTGCGAAGATCGGCGGGGACTAGCGCGGCTAGACGAGATCGCGCCGCACAGCCTGCGCCGCCGCAAGACCGGTCTGCACTGCGGTCTCGGTGTACCACGTCCCCAGGTAGTCGCCTGCGAGATGCACGCGGTCGAGCGGCCGGGTCAGCGCCGGCTGGAGTCGGCTGCGCCCGACCGCCGGGTAGGGCAGACCACGCTCCCAGCGTTTGATCACAACCTCCTCCACGAGTCCGCGGGTCGCGGGCAGGACGGCGTAGAGGTCGGCGAGGAACGCATTGCGCACCGCGTCGTCCGTCAGCCCGTCGAGCCGGCGAGCGAAGGCGGCCGCGGCGTAGACCATGAAACTCCCACCGGGCGCGCGTGTCGTCTCCCCCACCCGGCGCGCGTTCGTCGTGTTGAAGAGCATGCTGAACGAGCGCTTCGGCGTCGCGAGCGCATAAAGGTCGTCCCAGGGCACCGCGTCCGTCTCCTTCGTCAGGAACGCTGCGACGACGTAGGGGCCGTAGGGGATTGCTGCGAGCGCGGCTTCCGTGTCGGCGGGAAGGCCGGCGACGATCTCCCGGGTCGCGTAGGCCGGGGTCGCGACGATCGCCGTCTTCGCGACGATCGGCTCGCCCCCTTCGATCTCGATCCGAACACCGTCAGCCGTTCGCTCGACCGACGTCACGCGCGTGCCGAGCCGGACGCGGTCGCCGAGCGCTGCTGAGAGCGCGTCGATCACGACCCCGGAGCCGCCGAGTATGTTGCGCGAGAGACCACCTTTCTTGTCCCATACAAGGTGGAAGTAGCCCACGCCATACCCTGCCGCGAGCTCCTCCGGCTCTCCCGAGGAGCGTGTCAGGGTCGAACGGAAGAGGAGGTCGACGTCCTCCGGGAGCACTCCCGAGAACTCCGCGAACGAGCGATCGTCCATGAACTCGAGCATCCGCTGCTGGCGCGCCGCAGGGTCTTCGCCCTCGCGTGGGGCGGCGATCTTTGCATACGCGTGCACGGCGAGACGGAGGCGGACGCCCGTGCGGACGAGCTCGACGCGCGAGCGAAGAGGCATCGGAAGCCGGAACGGGAAGCTCTCGACCGGCCCGCTCGAGACGAGCTTGCCGTTCAGCGACACCGCGGCGAGTCGCCCGGGCACCGCCTCGGCTCGAACGCCGAGCTCACGGAGTAGCTGCCCGGAGCTCGAGCTCTCACCGCCAAAGACGTGCGCCCCGAAGTTGAGCCAGTTCTCGCCACGCGATTCCGAGAAGATGCGCCCGCCGGCTCGGTCGGCCGCCTCGAGGAGAACGACGTCGCGGTCGCGGAGCGCGTGGGCGGCGGTGAGCCCGGCGATTCCGCCACCGACGACGACGACGTCCTTCACCGCTGGACGCGCGCCGAGCCGCCGGCGACGAGGCGCTCGACCTCGGCCAGGGTCGCCATCGACGTGTCTCCCGGCGTCGACATCGCGAGCGCACCGTGGGCCACGCCATAGGCAAGCGACTTCTCGGGGTCCCAGCCGTTGAGCAATCCGTAGAAGAGGCCCGACGCGAACGAGTCGCCGCCGCCGACGCGGTCGAGGATCTCGAGCGCCTCGTACGCCGGCCCGACCTGGAACCCGTCGCGCGTGCGACAGACGGCCGACCAGTCGTTGACCGTCGCGCTCCGCACCTCCCGCAGGGTCGTCGCGACGACCGCGAGTCGCGGGTACGCCGCCATCACCTGTTCGAGCAGGCGCGCGTATGCGTCGAGGTCGAGCTGCAGCAGGTTCTCATCGACTCCCTCGATCTCGAACCCGAGTGCTGCGGAGAAGTCCTCCTCGTTACCGAGCAGCACGTCGACGTGCTCGACGAGCCGCCTGTTCACCTCGGCCGCGCGCGCCGGGCCGCCGATCGACTTCCAGAGCGACGGGCGGTAGTTGAGATCGTAGGAGACGACCGTGCCGTGCCGCCTCGCTGCCTCCATCGCCTCGAGCGCGACGCTGGCGGTCGTCTCCGAGAGCGCCGCGAAGATGCCACCGCAATGGAACCACCGCGCGCCGTCGCGGCCGAAGATCTGCTCCCAGTCGACGTCGCCGGTTCGCATCTGCGAGGCAGCGGTACGGCCGCGGTCGGAGACGCCCACCGCACCGCGCACGCCAAAGCCGCGCTCGGTGAAGTTGAGCCCGTTCCGCACCTCGCGCCCGACACCGTCGTAGGGAATCCAACCGAGGTGTGCCCGCTCGACCCCGCCCTGGTAGATGAGGTCGTCGACGAGGCGGCCGACGGGGTTGTCCGCGAGCGCGGTGACGATTGCCGTCCGGAGCCCGAAGCAGCGCTTGAGGCCGCGGGCGACGTTGTACTCGCCGCCCCCCTCCCACGCCGTGAACGAGCGGGTCGTCTCGATCCGCCCCTCCCCCGGGTCGAGGCGCAGCATCACCTCGCCGAGCGAGACGAGGTCGAAGCGGCACTCGTCGGGCGGGCGCAGGGTCAGGAGAGCGCTCATAACGCGCTCACCTCACGGGCGAGCCGCTCGATCTCGTCGAAGCGCCCCTCGCGCACGAACTCCTGCCGTACGAGCCAGCTCCCGCCGCACGCGACGACCGCGGGAACGGCCAGATAGTCGACCACATTCGACGCGTCGACCCCTCCCGTCGGGATGAAGCCGACATCGGGGTACGTCGCCGAGACGGCCCGCAGGAACGCAGGGCCTCCTACCTGCGCCGCCGGGAACACCTTGACGACGTGGCGACCGAGGACACGGGCGCGTTCGATCTCCGAGGCCGTCGCGACACCAGGAAAGAACGGGAGCCCGAGGTCGTCACACACCCGAACGACCTCCTCGTTCGTGCCCGGCGCGACGGCGAACGAGGCGCCGGCGTCGTGCGCGGCGCGGGCCTGCTCCGGCGAGAGCACCGTTCCCGCGCCGACGAGCAGCCCGTTGACCTCGCGCGCGACGCGAATCGCCTCCGCAGCGCCCTCATGGCGAAAGGTGATCTCGATGCAGCCGATCCCGCCTGCCAGAAGCGCTGCACCGATCGCAGGCACGCACGCGGGATCCTCGATCGTGGCGACCGGCACGACGCGGCAGGCTCGGAGGCGGTCGATCGCTGCACTATCGGAAGTGGGCACACCCATCCCCGCCAGACCCTATCGCGGAGCGTCATCGATGGCGGCTGAACAGATGGCAGTCACTCGATGCCGGGCGTCGGCCCGTACCGAGCTTCCGCGCTCGCGCCGCCACGCGCGGCGCCGATCGACCTGATCCGATTCCGTCCGATGCGTCCTGTAGCCTTGTTCTCAATGGAGGCAACGTTACTCGATAGGGTTCGCGAGGGTGTGGCGGCGCGTGAGGCGGCGACCGAGCATCGCGTGGATGAGCTCGCGAGCCTGTCTGCGCACCTGAGTGCGGCGACGGCGCGCTGGCTCGAGCTCGTCTGGGAGATGCGGGGGGAGGGCGACAGCAGCGACCTCCAGGCGTTTGTGGCGTGGCGTTGTGGGATCACGGGTCGTGAGGCGCGGGAGTTCTTGCGGGTCGCTGAGGCGTTGCAGGAACTGCCGCTGACGCGGGCGGCGTTTGCGCGCGGCGAGTTCACGTTCACGAAGGTTCGGGCGTTGACGAGGGTCGCGACCGCGTCCTCGGAGGAGGGTTTGCTCGACCTTGCGGGGACGCTCACGGCATCTCAGCTCGAAAGGGCGCTTCGGGCCTTCCGCCGCGTTGCCGCGGAGGACGCTGCGGTCGCGCACGAACTGGAGTACGTCGACTACTTCGTCGACGACGACGGCACGCTCTTCCTCCGGGCGCGGCTCGCGGCCGAAGACGGCACGCTGCTGATCAGAGCGCTCG
>JBKJVI010000156.1:0-4343 GCA_046590225.1 Gaiella sp.
TTCCCACCCGAGTCCGGGCCGGTCGGACAGCTGCAGTATCCCGTCGACCAGCTTCGGTCGGTTGGCGGGCAGGTTCCACCAGATCGGGTCACGCTCGGGATGAAAGCACTCGACGAATGTGCCGTGTGGAATCGAGGCGATGAGATGGCTCGCGACCTGCGGCTCCTCGTGGTGACCCATTGCGACTGCGTAGCTCGTCGCCATCGCCGCAACGCGCCGCCACTCCGTAGGCCCGCCCGACCATGACGCGTCGAAGTTGCAGACGTCAATCGATCCAGCCGACATAAGTTCTCGGCACCCGGCGGCCGAGAACTCGCTCTGCCCGGCGCACACACGCACGCCCGTCGTCATGCGCACGTCACGGAGCGTCACGCGGTCGGTGTCCCAGCGGCACGGCTCCTCGAACCAGTGGAGGTCAGAGCCCTCTACCAGGCGCACGAACTCAATCGCCTCGGCCGCCGACCAGCCCTGGTTGGCATCGGCGCACAGGATGAAGTCGGGGCCTGCCGCCTCGCGCGCCCGCCTGAACCGCTCCGCGTCCGTCCTCGGGTCCCGGCCGCCGACCTTGAACTTGAGCCCTGCCAAGCCGAGTTCCCGCAGCTCGGCGACTTCCTCGGCGATGTCGGGGCCGCCGTAGTAACCCCCGATCGAAATCATCGGGATCGCCGAGCGGTAGCCGCCCCACAGGCGCCACAACGGCTGGCCGAGCGCCTTGCCGATCGCATCCCAGCAGGCGGCGTCGATGCAGGCGCCGGCCACGAGGCCGAGGCGCCGGTCGCGAAGGATGTTGAAGGTGGCAGGGCGCGCGAGCTGCCAGATGCGCTCGATCGCGAGCGCGTCCTCTCCGATCAGCTGCGGCGAGATCTCCTTGTCGATGATCGCCTTGATTTCGCCGAGCGCCGCATCCTCGTCCCCGGCCCAGGCCTCCCCGATCACACCCTCATTCGTGTGGACGCGACAGATGGTCGTCGAGCGGTGGGTCATCTGGTACTGGCTGCCCATGTACGTCCGCGCAAGCGGCACGCGGATCGACACCGTGTCGATCGCACTGATAGTCAGCGCCTGCGGCGTCCGTGGTGGCTGGAAGAACTCGTTCATGAAACGACCCTAGGGTCCGGCGGTCGCGCGACGCTGTCCCATGCGTAATTGTGTATCAGTATGTTGATATCAAGTCAATGAAACGATAATCGGCCCGCATCGGTACGACGGTGATGGGCAGACGGACCCGCGGGCCACTCCGGAGGGGCACGATGAGCGATGGCGTCACCTATGACTGAGTCCCGTCGGGACCTCGTAGCCGCGTACGGGCGCATGCGTACTATCCGCCGGTTCGAGGAACGTGTTCTCGAGCTCCGCCTGTCCGATGATATCGCTGGGTCGTTACACCTGTGCGGCGGGCAAGAGGCGATCCCGGTCGGTGCCCTCGCGGTGATCGAGCCGGTCGACCGTGTGATCGCGACCTACCGCGGCCACGGCTGGGCCGCCGCCTGCGGGATCTCGATTCGCACTTTGTTCGCCGAGATCCTTGGGCGGGCCTCGGGCACGAACGGCGGCCGCGCCGGGTCGGCCTACCTGATGGCAGTTGCGCGGAAGCTGCCGGTGATCTTCGTCTGCGAGAACAACCGCTTCGCGGAGATGACTCCGATCGCAGCCATCACCCCTGTGTCGAACCTGGCCGACCGGGCGCCCGCGTACGGCATGCCCGGCGCCACGATCGATGGCAACGATCCCGAGAGCGTCGCTGACGCGATTGCGGATGCCGCCGATCGCGCACGCATCAGCGGTGGCCCGACGTTTCTCGAGTGCAAGACGGTGCGTCTCATGGCCCACTTCCACGCCGACATCGAGCAGACGCTCGTCACCCTCGAGGAGGCCGTTGCGGCCGACGTGCAGGCCGCAGCGGAGCATGCGCTGGCAGAGCCCGTGCCGGATCCCGCGACAGCGGCGTCGCACGTCTTCCTTCCAGCCCGACGTCCGGCTGCCTGCTGCGCCGGCGCTACAGGCAGCACTTTTCCCATCGCGGGATACGATCGTCGACGCCGTTCGTACACTCGTCACGGCTTGACGTACGGCGTTGGTCGACCGTTGCACCGCACGGCTTTGGCTCGTATGGTTCACGTCCACATGACGCCACGCTCGCGCCGCTCCATCAAAACGCCCAAGACCACACAGAGGCCTCTCGGGGGAGCGACTCGGGGTGGCTGAGAAGAGCTACGACCCGCGGTCGGTCACCGAGACGCCACACGGGGCTCCGCTCGTCCCGCGCCTGCCGCTGCGCATGCGGAACACGGAGATCCTCACCGTCGTCTATCGCAGCGACGTTCGCGCCGTGGAGCGGATGCTGCCCACCGCACTCAGTGCTCTCGGAGACCTCGTCCTCGTGCACATCTATCGGATGCACGACGCCGACTGGTTCGGCGCGTACGGTGAGTCGGCGATCCAGATTCCGGCCGTGCACCCGCCAACGGGAACACGCGGCGCCTATTCGCCACTCCTCTTCGTCGAAGGTGACGGCCCCGTGGCAGCGGGACGTGAGATCTACGGGCAGCCGAAGAAGGCGGGCACGATCACCCTCGGGCCTCACGGTGACCTCCTCGTGGGACGTGTGATGCGCAACGGCATCGAAATCGTCACGGCTACCATGCCGTACAAGCAGCGACAGGGCACCGAGGTTGACCTCGAGCGTCATGCCTCCTTCCGCACAAACCTCAACCTCAAGGTGATCCCCGCAGCCGACGGAAGCGGCACGTCGGTCTCGGAGCTCACTGCTCGGACTCTGGCCGATGTCGAAATCCACGAGGTCTGGAAGGGTCTCGGCACCGTAGAGCTGCGGCCGAATGCGCAGGCGCCCGTCCATTTGCTCCCCGTGCTCGAGGTCGTGGAGGCGTTCCACTGGCGCGTCGACTTTTCGCTCGTCTATGGCGAGGTGATCGAGCGGTTCCTCTGACGCTGACCTCGTTGCCCGTCGGGGTGAACCAGTGGGAACTGGCACCAGTTGGCGGCGGCCGACTGTCGCTCAGTGGCCTTTGGCCTGTCGCTTACCCGATCACTTCTCGGCGATGAGGTGCACGTCACTGCCAGCTCGATCGCGCAAACGGTCGCCTATCCCTCGGTTCACGCCGCGATTGTCGTTGGGAATCATGGCGAACGATGCAGTTGACGAGGATTGGCTCAGTAGAGCCGATCCAGCTGATGGGCGCACCGAGGATCGAAGCGGGTGAGGGGGTTCCCGGTTCAGCTGGAGGTGTCCGTTGTCTTCTGCTCCGCGACCCCCGTGTCGGGAGACCCGGACATGGTCGTCCGCCGTCGTAGGCTGTGGAACTGTCTCGAGCGCAGCAGCGACTGATCCTGTTCAGGAAGAGCTCGGATTTTGCGTCGACGCTTGCCTGAGGTAGTCCGGCGAAGCTTCGAAAAACCGCGAGGCGCGCCTCGGAGGGGGCACCTCGTACTCACGGTGGCGCGCCCGAGTCCCGGGTCAGTAGCCTGGGCCACGTCGACCCGAACGAGTCGCGCGTCTCGCCGAACGAGAGCCACTTCGACTGCTTCCACATCAACTCGATCGACGTCGGCGTCGACGGCCACCTGCTCATCTCGGCCCGAAATACCTGGGCGGTCTACAAGGTGCACCGCCGAACCGGCGCCGTTCTCTGGCGCCTCGGTGGACGCAGGAGCAGCTTCGCGATGGGCAAGGGCACCGTCACGGCCTGGCAGCAAGACGCTCGATCGCATGACAGGGGCCGGCTGATCAGCATCTTCGACAACGGCGCCGCGCCACAGGTGCAGACGCAATCTCGAATCATCCTCGTGCGACTGGACTTCGAGCGAATGCGCGCAACGCTGGAGAAGTCGTTCACGCACCGTCCGAACCGACTCCGCAAAGTTCATGGGCAACGGCCAACTGCTTCCTGGCGGCGGCGTCATCGCCGGCTGGGGTGTCCCGGCCGGTGCCCCGACTGGGCAGGCACGTTTCGTGGAATTCGGCGCGGTGGTCGTGGCGGACGAGCAGTCGCTTCTTCCCGTGGTGAACTGAGCACCCGGCGGGTCGAGGTCACCCACGCAGTACGGGTCTGGCTGGCTGCCTCGCGTGAACCGCTCGCGGTAGACGGAGACTGCCTCGGGACGTGTTCTCGGCGAGTCGAATGCGCCGCAAACGTCCTTCTTACGGGCTCTGTGGTCAGTGCCCCCGGCAAGAATCGAACTTGCGCACGCGGTTTAGGAAGCTGATTGCGAAGTCGGCTTTTTGCAGGGAGATCGTGGCGTGTGGTGGCGCGTGAGCCAGTTCGTGGGCCAGTGGGAGCGTTGTCCTCGGGATCGGTGTCTCGCTCTGAGGTTGGGCTCACCTC
>JBKJVI010000080.1:0-10075 GCA_046590225.1 Gaiella sp.
CTAGGGTCGACCGGTGCCGCCGTTCCGGGTCATCATGATCGACGAAAAACGGACGACATCGACCCTCGTCGTACAGCTCGACCGCAGCCCCGACGTCGGCCAAACCCTGGAACTCCCACACGGGGACACAGTCACCGTCCGCGACATCCTCAGCGGTTATCAGGACGGATACGCCGGGATCGTCATAGCCGCCCCCGCCTGACCGGCCGGAACAACTTCGGCGTACGATTGTGCACGGGTGTACCGCGACCGGATTGACGCCTACAGTGCGACCATGACCGGCGAGGCCCCGACCGCGTACAACGAACAATATTGGATGCCACGTGAGTATCGCGATCTCGACTGGGAGCGAGCCAATCAAGGCTTCAACTCCTCCCGTCCCAGCGGCGAGACGGCCACGAGGATTGTCCGGGACGGGGAAGCCATCGACGGCACGCAGCGCACGTTCGGCAGCTCGCCCGAGGCAGTGGCTCGCGCCCGCGAGGTTCTGTACGACGAAGAGCGGTATCTGTCGCCTCAGGAGGTCGCCACGATTGTGGGGCTGAACGACCGCGTCATCCACCGCGCCGTCAACGAGGGAGAAATTCCCGCGTACAAGCTCCGAGGCAAGCTTCGAATCAGCCGAAGCGACCTGAACGTTTGGATCGAAGCCAACCGGGTCGAGCCGTACTCAGTGCCCGAAGTCGAAGGCTGACCCCGTTGTCCGTCCACCGACACAGGGCAAGCTGGCAGGTGCGCTGGCGCGACGATCAGAGCCGACAGCGCGCGCAGACCTTCAAGCTGAAACGAGACGCCGAGGCCTTCGAGGCGAAGGTTGTGCTCGCGAAGCGCTCCGGGATCGTTGACGATCTCGACGCGGGCAAGGTTTCGTTCTCGGCCTTCACATCGGAGTGGTGGAAGCTCCACGGTGATGCCCTAGCCCCGAAGACGCGCCAGGTCTACAAGAGCCTCCTCAAGAACCACCTCACCCCCAAGCTCAGCGGGACGGAGCTACGCCGGATCAACACCCGGAAGGTCAGTGGCCTCCAGGCTCAGATGCTCAAGGACGGAGTGGGGAGGGAGACCACCCGAAAGACGATTGCGCTCCTCCAGGGGATGTTGGAGAGGGCTGTGGAGTGGGGCCGTATCCCCTACAACCCCGCCCGCTCGGTGAAGAAGCCGTCGCAGGCAAGGGATAGGCCTCCCAACCGGATCGAGCCGAAGACCGTCGAGAAGATCCGACGCGACATGATCGAGAAGGGCCTGCACCGGGACGCCGCGATGGTGAGCCTCTTGGCGTACGCCGGGCTACGGCCGGGCGAGATGCTAGCGCTCACCTGGGGCGACGTCGGCACGAAATCCATCTCGGTGACGAAGGCGGTGAGCATGGGGGAGGTGCGGGGGACGAAGACAGGTGCCGAGCGCACCGTCGCACTCTTGAAGCCCCTTGCCTCCGATCTCGACGCGTGGAGGGCGAGGTCAGCGAAGGTCAACGATACGTCCGCGGGGAGCCTCCTCTTCCCGAAGAAGGGCGGGGGCGTCTGGACTGACGCGGACTTCCGAAACTGGCGCAAGAGGCACTACGCACCCGTCGCAAGGGACGCAGGCGTTCCAAGTCCAAGGCCGTACGACCTCCGTCATTCGTTCGTCTCGCTCCTGTTCGTGGAGCACCGAAACCCCGTAGAGATCGCCGCCATGTTGGGGCACTCACCCGACACGCTGTTCAAGGATTACGCGGGCGTCATCGCGGAGCTGGCGGGGCAGAGAAAGCGCTCCGCGACGACGATCATTGAGACAGCGCGGAAGGCGAAGGACTCAAACTGACGTTCGCCAAATGTTCGCCGCGCTGAATCTCCACTTCTCGCCATGTCACGCAAACCCACTAGATAAGCCAAGCCCTCTGCCGGACTCGAACCGGCGACCCCCTCCTTACCATGGAGGTGCTCTACCAACTGAGCTAAGAGGGCAAGCGCCTGGAGTCTAGCGCTCCCCTGGCACGGGACTTCGGGGACGTGCGATGCAGGGGAGAGGATTCGAACCTCTGAAGGCTGAGCCAGCGGGTTTACAGCCCGCCCCCTTTGGCCACTCGGGAACCCCTGCGCGGTTGCGAAGTGTAGCCGCCTCTTCCGACCCGCAACACGGTGAAGTGAAGACCGACGGCGCGTCTCGCAATGCATACTCGGAGCGTGCAACATGTCCACGTTCTCGTCGTCGGCGCCGGGCCTGCCGGAACGGCGACCGCGATCCACCTCGCCCGGAGCGGTGCGAGCGTGCTCCTGGCCGATCGGGCGCAGTTTCCGCGTGACAAGGCGTGCGGCGGCGGAGTCACCGGTCGCGCGCTCCGGCAAGTGCCCTGTGACATCACGCCTGTCGTCGAGCGCGTCGTCGACACCTTCGAGCTTCGACTGCACCACCGTCGCAGCTTCCGTCGCACGAGCGCCGAACCGCTGATCATGATGACGCAGCGTCGTCGCCTCGACGCCTACCTCGCCGAGCAAGCGGTCGCGGTGGGAGCGCGGTTCCGGGACGGCGCTCGGGTCGAGCACATCACCATCGATGAGAACGGCATCTCGGCCACCGTCGGCGGCGAGAACGTTACGGCCGACATCCTCGTCGGCGCGGACGGCGCAAACGGCATCGTCGCGAAGGCAGCCGGGCTCGACGTGGGTATCGAGCGCGGCATCGCCCTCGAGGGGAACGTTCCCTGGGCGCTGCTCGACGAGCAGCGCTTTGCCTCCACTGCGGTGGTCGAGATCGGAGCACCAGCGGGTGGCTATGGCTGGCTCTTCCCCAAGGGCGATCACGCGAACCTCGGCGTCGGAGGTTGGGCGAGCGAAGGGCCTCATTTGCGTGACCATCTCGCGCGGCTCGCACGTGCATACTCGGTCGACCCGGACGTAATCACGGGTCTCCGCGGCCATCGACTCCCCATGCGCAGGATCGGCGCCTCGACACCCGCGAGCTCCCGGGTCGTCCTCGTCGGCGACGCAGCCGGCCTCGTCGACCCGCTCTCCGGAGACGGTATGTACGAGGCGTTCGTCTCTGCCCGACTCGCCGCCGAGACGATCGTCGCCGGCAGGCCGGAGAGCTATCCCGCCGCACTCGCGCGAGCCCTCGACCACCACGCGGGTGCGTCCTGGACAGCGAAGCGGGCGCTCGACCGGCACCCGGCGGTGTGCTTCTGGGCTGCGCGCTCTCCGGGAGTGTTCGGCGTCGTCGCCGGCCTGCTCAAGGGAGACGTCGGCCACCCGGACGAGGCAAGGGGCCTCGCGCGGCCGCCCCTACGGTTGATCGCGCGCGTTGCTCGACGCGGGTAGATCGAGAAGCTGCTGTACCCGATCAGATGTCAGGCTGAAGCTGACATCGTCGCACTGGTGTGGCGTCGATCCGCATGGCGCCAGGCTTCAGCCTCGAGCCGGAACGAAAGCGCAATGGGGTAAAGGAGATGCCCCCGGATGCCGATGTTCTGAACGTGATCGACCTCATCGACCTTCTCACGCGCGCCGTCAAGAGCGGCGCGAGCGATGTCCACCTCAAGCTCGGCCAGCCGCCGGTTCTCCGACTGGATGGAGACCTCGAGCAGATGGGCGGCGCTCCGGCGCTGACGGAGGCCGACCTGGAGCAGGTGCTCGACGACGTGACGCAGATCTCACCGAAGCGCCGCGACATGTTCGACGACACCGGCGATCTCGACATCGCATTCTCGCATCCGTCGCTCCCGCGGTTCCGCGTCAACGGCTTCCGCCAGCGTGGCGCGACGTCATTTGCCTTCCGCATTATTCCGAGCGAGATCCCGAACTTCGAGAAGCTCGGCCTGCCGCCCGGTGTGACGCGGTTGGCAGAGGAGCGGCGCGGCCTCGTGCTCGTCACGGGCGCGACCGGTTCCGGGAAGACGACCTCACTCGCATCGATGCTCGACCACATCAACCGAACGCGTCGCCAGCACATCGTCACGATCGAGGATCCGATCGAGATCCTCCATCCCGACCGTGGCTGCATCGTCAACCAGCGTGAGGTCGGCCTCGACACCGCAAGCTTCGAGCAGGCGCTTCGCCGCGTGCTCCGTCAGGATCCCGACGTGATCCTGATCGGGGAGCTCCGCGACGCCGAGACTGCCCACACGGCGCTCCAGGCGGCCGAATCGGGCCACCTCGTCTTCTCCACCCTCCACACGATCGACGCCGCCGAGACGATTGGCCGCATGATCGAATTCTTCCCACCTGCGAAGCAGCAGCAGATTCGCTCGATCCTTGCGGGCACGCTGCGCGGCGTCGTCAGCCAGCGCCTGCTGCCTCGCGTCGGAGGCGGGCGTGTGCCCTCGGTCGAGGTGATGGTGACGAACGCACGGATCCAGGACCTGATCCGTGAGGATCGGCCCGATGAGATCACCGACGCAATCGCCGCCGGCGAGTTCTTCGAGATGCAGACCTTCGCCCAATCGCTGATCGCGCTCGTGCTGTCCGGCGAAGTCGACCGCGAGGTCGCGGCCAACTCGGCGACGAATCGCCATGACTTCCTCGTCGCCCTCGAGCATGCCGAGAAACACCAGGCTGCCCTCGTCCGTGAGGCGGCCGCGCAGGAGTCCACGGTGGCCGAGGACACCCCATCCGACACGCCCCACACGAACGGTGCCGCTTCACTCCAGCCGGGATTGCAGCCTCTCGGTGTCACGCTTCGCTGACAGCTTCATCCCCCGAAAGGGGGTATCCGGGACGGTGCGGCCTCCCGATGGTGTGACCATGTGTTGTCGCTCTGTGGCGCGGCTTGGCAATCGCCTGTCTGGTCTCGGGCGGGACCAGCGCGGGTTCACGTTGAGCGAGATGGTCGTCACGATGGCGATCATGGGCGTCGTGATCGGTGCCGTTGCAACACTCTTTACGTCGGGCACGTCGGCCTCGGTGGATCTCAACCTGCGCTTCGCCTCGCAGTCAGAGGCGCGGCTTGCACTCGACACGTTCAGGCGAGAGGTGCACAACGCCTGCGACGCGACCGTTTCGGGCGGCACGTCGGTGACGCTGAGGACGTTGACGTCCGGCTACGCCTGCACGACCAACAGCTCGACGTGGTGCACATCGGGCTCAGGGAGTCGCTATGGGCTCTACCGCAAGACCGGTGCGACCTGTGACGCGACCGGAGTTCCCAGAGCGGACTACCTGATCGCGCCATCGATCTTCACCGTCACCTCTCCGGCTGTGGGAACATATCTCCTCGAGAAGGTAGGGATCGACATGACCGTGAACCAGAAGCCGTCAATCGCGCGGCTTGGCTACCGCGTCGAGGATTCGATCGCGCTGCGGAACGGAGCGCGATCGTGATCGGCATCAGGTGGCGCCGGTCGACGAGCCTGCTGCGTGAGGAGGCCGGAATGGCGCTCGTGATGGCCATCGGAGTGATGGCCACGATCGCGATCATGGGCGGCTCGCTCGTCCTGTACTCGACCTCGAACGAGGGCACGGCGAATCGCTCGCGGTCAGACCAACGTGCCTACAGCCTTGCGCAGACCGGCATCGACAGCGCGGTCGCACAGCTCGCAAACGGGTCGAGCTCGGCGATCATCAACTCGACGTTCTTCAACTCGCTCACGAAGACAACCAGCTTCGGCACCGGGGAGTCCGTCACGTGGACGCCGTCCCTCGTGACGACGACGGGGGTTGCCCTGATGCAATACAAGTGGAGGATCAGTTCGGTCGGCACAGTGCCCAACCCGTCAGGCCCCGGATCGATTTCCCGCACGGTGACGGCCGATGTGCGGTTGAAGCCGACGACCAAACAGACGATCGACGCGGACGCGTGGAGGTACGTCTATTCGTGGAAGACGGGTGATCCTGACGGTTGCGACCTGGAGCTTCCGAACAACCCGAGCGTGCAGTCGTCCTTCTACGTCGCCGGGAACTTCTGTCTCGACAACAACAGTTCCGTGCTCGGGCCGACCACGGGGAACCCCGAGGTCAATGTCAACGTTCGCGGCAACATCGTCCTGCTCAAGAACGGCAACGACGTCGGAACGGCTGCCCGTCCGTTGACGAGCCTGAACGTCGGCGGCGCCTCGGGCTGCAAATTCCGCGCGAACCCCTACAACAACCCCTGCACCTCCGCCGATAACACCCGACCCAACTCGACCGTCGGCTCGACGATCGCGCAGCCGGTCGCGAACTTCGTCGACTGGTACACCTTCGCGAGTCCCGGGCCTGCCAACCCGTGTGAGGTCGTGAGCGGAACGCCACCGCAGTTCGAGGCCGTTGGGGACACAACGAACGGCAACCAGGCACTCACGAATATCGTCACCCTCGACACGATGGCGAGCTTCACCTGCCGCACGGGCCTCGGTGAGCTCTCGTGGGACTTCGCTACGAAAACATTGACGGTCAACGGCACGATCTTCATCGACGGGAGCATCAGCCTCACTGGCGGCTCGAACCTCCAGTACGATGGACTCGGTGCCATCTACCTGACCGGCACCTTCTACATGCGTCAGACGCGACTCTGCGGCGCGATCGCCGCCGGCGTCTGTGACAACAGCGGCTGGAACGCGACCCAGGACGTGCTTCTGATTGCTGCTAAAGGCCCCCAGGACTTCACGGCGTGCACGCAATGCAGCGCCCTACTCGAGCAGTCTGCCGAGTTCCAGGGAGCCCTGTATGGCGAGTACAACATGGGCTTCCAGAACAACTCCGAGGTGCAGGGCCCGATGGTCGCCAAGGAGGAGCTGATCCAGAACAGCTTTACGTTCAACTACATCCCGAGCATCGTCGACGTCCCGTTCGGGACGCCCGGGAACTCGATCACGAAGTACTCGGTGATCTCGCCGACGAACTACAGCGGCTGACGACCGCGCTTCAGGCCGATCCGCGGCATGCCGATAGAAGCACCATGAGTGTTGCCTTCGCAGCGGTCGCGTTCGCCCCGGGGCTCGCGATCGGCAGCTTCCTCAACGTGATCGCGTCGAGGGTGCCGCTGCGGCGGTCGGTCAGCGACGGCCGCTCGGCGTGCATGAGCTGCTCGCACGAGATCGCGGCGTACGACAACATCCCGCTCCTCTCGTGGATCCTGCTCCGGGGACGCTGCCGACACTGCCAGGCGTCGATCCCGGTGCGCTACCCGGTGGTCGAGCTCACGACCGCACTCCTCGTCGCAGCCTCGGTGCTGCGCTTTGGCCTGACGCCGGAGGGAGTCGCCGCGTCGTTCTTCGTCGTTGTCCTCGTGGCGATCTCGGCGATCGACATCGAGTACCGCATCGTTCCCAATCGGATCGTGGTTCCGGCAGCGGTGATCGAGCTCGTAGCGCAGACGATTCTCGCGCCGAGCCCGGAGTGGTTGCTCGGTGCACTTGGGGCCTCGGGGTTTCTCTTCGTTGCCGCACTCGCGTATCCCAAGGGGATGGGCATGGGTGACGTCAAGCTCGCATTCTTGCTCGGCGCGATGCTCGGGCGCTCGGTGACGGTCGGCCTGATGATCGGGTTCCTCGCCGCCCTCGTGCCGGCAGCTGTGCTCGCCGTGAGGCACGGCTCGAAGGCGCGTAAGATCGCGATCCCGTTCGCCCCGTTTCTCGCGTTCGGAGCGATCGTGGCGCTCTTCGCGGGCGAGGCCGTTCTGAACTGGTACCTCGGCATTCTCGGCTGAGATCTCACGGCCCGATCGGGCCTGAGCCGCTCAACCGTCGGCTCTGTTCTGCCGATACCTCGTTTGAGGGAACATCCGCATGAACTTCGAGCCTGCCGGCCCACTGCGCACGTCCACCAACCTCGGCGACCCCGCCGGGTCAGGGCAGCGCGGGCCTGACGGGCCGGGAGCGGCCGGGTTCGACACGATCGCAGACCTCGTCGCAGAGCTCGTTGCGGCCACAGAGCTTCTCCCACGCGACCGGCTGGCAGCCGCGCGCGGACGCGCAGGTACGGGATCTCTCGCCGAGGCGATCCGCGACGAGGGGTACGCGGTCGCCGAGGGAATCGCGCGGTCTCTCGCTCGCCGCTACAGCGTCCCGTTTGTGAACCTTCAGGACGACCGCGTCTCGCCCGATGCGGCCGAGCTCATTCCGCTGCGCACGCTGCAGCGGGTCGTCGCGATCCCCGTTTCTCGCCGCGACCAACGGCTTCGGGTCGCGGTCGCCGACCCCGGAAATATCCACGGAATCGACGAGTTGCGGCTCGCGACCCGGTATCACGTCGACGTCGTCGTCGCGAGTCGGGAAGATATTCTCGCCGAACTCGAACGGCGAGCACGTCAGAGCGAGGTCATGGAGACGCAGTCTGCGCTCGACGACTTCGACATCGTCGACGAGAGTGAAGACGATCTCGAGGTCGACGACGGGGTCTCCGACGCGCCGCTCGTCCGACTGGTCAACTCGATCATCATGCAGGCAGCCACCGACGGGGCAAGCGATATTCACTTCGAGCCGCAGGAGGACGCGCTCCTCGTGCGCGTTCGTGTCGACGGTGTCCTCAATGAGGTGCAGCGCATCCCCAAGCGTATGGCCAACGGCGTCACCACGCGGCTGAAAGTGCTGGCCAAGCTCGATATCGCCGAGCGTCGCAAGCCGCAGGACGGGCGCATCTCGCTCAATGCGCGGACGGTCGGCCGCCTTCTCGACATCCGTGTTGCGGTCTTGCCGACGGTCGAAGGAGAGCAGGTCGTCATGCGCCTCATCGACAAGTCGCGCAAGACACCGACGCTCGAGTCGCTCGGTCTGTCGGAAACAATGCGTGACAAGATCTCCGACATCATTCGGCGGCCCACGGGCGCCCTTCTCGTCACCGGACCAACAGGATCGGGTAAGTCGACGACGCTCTACGCCGGGCTCGCTGAGATCAATCGGCCCGAGATCAACATCATCACGGTCGAGGATCCGGTCGAGTACCGGCTGCAGGGAATCAACCAGGTGCAGATCAACGTCAAGGCCGACATGACCTTTGCCGCAGCGCTGCGTTCCATTCTCCGATCGGACCCCGACGTGATCATGGTCGGCGAGATCAGAGACGGCGAGACCGCCAAGATGGCGATCGAGTCGGCGCTCACCGGCCACTTCGTGCTCTCGACCCTGCATACAAACGATGCGCCCGGTGCACTCACTCGCCTCAACGAAATGGGAGTCGAGCCTTTCCTCGTCGGCTCGGCGGTGTCCGCGGTGCTCGCGCAGCGCCTCGCGCGCAAGCTCTGTTCGAACTGTTGCGAAATGTACACCCCAACCACCGAGGAGCTGATGGGAGCGAGAATCTCGCCCGACATGGCCGCTGCCCGTGAGGGCATGGTGCTCTATCGGAAGGTCGGTTGCCCGCGATGCAACAGGACCGGGTACAAGGGCAGGGTCGGCATCTTCCAGCTACTGATCATGAACGATGAACTGGAGACGCTTGCAGCACACAATGCCCACAGGGACGAGATCGAGCGCTCGGCCGCGGCCTCCGGAATGCGGTCACTCTGGGACGACGGAATCGCAAAGGCCGCCGCCGGTCTGACGTCGCTCGAAGAGCTTGCGCGCGTCGTGTCGAGTTTTTGAGGGGAAGTGCGCGATGAAAGAGCATATCGCGCAATTCCCCTCAAAAACTCGAGACCTCTGTTGCCGCGCTGCGCGCGGATCCTGAAGCCGGGAACCTACGGTTCCCCGTGACCCCTCCCTGCTGATTCCCAACAGCGTTGGCTCTGTGCCCATCGCTCCCGCGCGAGGCTATGCGCAATCGGGCACGCGATCGGAAGCCGTAGGGGCTGTCCGTAGGCGAGCTTCGCGGAGGAGAAGCGTCGCCCACGAAACGGCGGCCGGGAAGATGCGCTGACCAGCAGGACGGCGAGCCGTTGCTTTACCCGTTTCTGATCGGGATGCGCGATGGAGGAGCTTCCGCTCGCCTTTCTTCGGCCCGTCTTCAGGATCCGCGCGGAGCGCGGCAGCAAGCATTCGTCTGGAGATGCTGCGATACGCTCTTCCATCGCAGCATCCTCAGGATCCGCGCGGAGCGCGGCAGCAAGCATTCGCCTGGGGGATGCTGGCGATACGCTCTTCCATCGCAGCATCCTCAGACGACGGTGCAGTTTAGGTATTCGAAGACGACGAGTGCCTCGTCGGCGAACCGCCGAGCGTGATCCGCAGAACCGAACGTGAACGGGC
>JBKJVI010000094.1:0-7734 GCA_046590225.1 Gaiella sp.
TCGGGCGGCCGGATCCCACGCAGCCATGCGTGCAGCTCGTAGGTGGAGCGGCAGTCCTCCTCGTTGTAGCGCTCGACGTCCTCCAGGACCGAATCGTCGCCCGTCTCTACCCACTCCTCGAAACGCACCACCGACTCGTCACCGCCCGACACATCTGCGGTGCGCACGAAGTCGTAGAGCTTCTCGATCGCCTTGATCGAGTAGCTGTCGGTCGAAGCGCGCACGCCCTGCTTGACAACACGGTAGAGGTCGACGAGAACCTCGTCACGCAGGAATGCATCAACCTCATCTTCCCGGGTTCCGTGCTGGCCCATCAGGCGGGTCAGCGCCGAGCGCTCGTACGAGGCGTAGTGGTAGACGTGCATCCCCGGGTGCATCGCACGCCGATCGACGACCCAGTCCACGAACTCCTCGAACGCAACGCGCTCGCCGTCGCGGTCTCGCCCCCACACCGCCTCGTACACGACCTCGCCGTCATCGTTACGGAAGCAGTAGCCGAACAGGTACTCGAGCCCGCACGACGTCTCGTAGAACGGATGACCCTCCATGTCAAACCAGACATCGCCGGCGTCGGGCTCCGGCAGCAGCCGGAGGCCGCGATCCTCCAGGTCGTCCAACAGCTCGTAGAGGTAGCGCTCCTCGCGGCGGCCCTGGAGCTGCAGCCTGGCCTGCTCACGCACGACCTCGAACGACTGAGCGCGCACAGCAGAGTCCGGCTTCAGCACCGCCGCCAGGGCCTCGGCCGACGTGTCGCCGAGCTCCTCCAGAGTCAAGATCCCTGCCGCCATTAGCGCCTCCGCCTACACCTTGCGCATCCCAGCGACGAGCGTCAGATGGTCATCATCGACGCGCCGCTCCCAACACAGGTGGCCGAAGTCGCAGATCCCGCAGTGACCGCATGGCCAGCCGTAGGTCTCGGGCTCCTTGTCGAGTGAGGCAAGGAAACGACCACGGACGCGCCGGTAGTAGGCGGCGAAGTCGGCAACCCGAAACGTCTCGCGCACGCCGAGGCCATTCTCAACGTGTACCTGCTCGATCTCGGAGCCCTGAAGACGCGCAACCTGCTCCCCGTAGAACATCAGCTGCAGCACATGGGCCGGCTTGGCGCTACGAGCGAGCTTCGTATCGACCGGCTCGTACGCGCCGTCGGCCTGCTTCTCTAGGAAGTCCGCAAACCCCCGCCAGCGCGCGTCCTCACTCACGAGGTACGGCTGATAGATCACATCCGCCGCTCCCTCCCGGATCGCCTCCTCCGTGAGGCGCTGTGCCTCGGCCGCATCGAATCCCTCGTCGTCATAGGTCGGGATGCGGGCGATCGAGCACCCCTCGAGCTCGAGCCGCGCCAGGTAAACGGCCTCGTGCGCGTTCCCCTTGGCGAAGATCAGGTCGCGGTGGGGTGAGTCAAGCTTCGGCTTCACGATCTCGCCCCGCGCCGCCCGCAGCGACAGCGTCGTCAAGTGCGAGCACGCGAGATGGGACGAGAGGTCGGAAGGTGACAGGCGGACTGAGCCGTCAGAAGAGAGACGCATGACTGCTAAGTGGCACGGCATCCGCACCGGCGAAGTGCCACCCGCACTCGCTGACGCTGTCGTGGCGGCGCTCGGGCGGGCGCCCGTCCGCTGCTACGTCACGTTGCTCGACATCGAGCTCGGCGCCACGGCGGCGCCCGAGTTCTTCGCAACCGACGAGGACACGTACGCCACCGGGCTGATGTTCCTCGCCGAACGGTTCCAGCTGCTCCTCGAAGCCGCAGACGACGTCGGGATGATCGTCGTCGACAGCCGCTTCCGCGAGGACGACGCGCGCCTGCGCCGCTTCTTCGCCGACCTCACCCACGACGGCAGCCCCTACTCCCGCCTTGACCGGATCGTCGAAGGCCTCTTCCTCGGGCCGAGCCACTATTCGATAGGGCTGCAGTGCGCCGACCTCGTCTGCGCCATCACCGCGGCCGCCGAGCGCGGTGGTGGACAAGCGCGTGGCTACTTGAAGACGCTGATGCCGCACTTCGCGACGCACCCGGCGACGGGCGCGCTCGACGGCGTCGGCATCAAGCGGTTCCCGGAGCGGGCAAGAAGGCCGCGCGAGGAGACGCGACTGTTCTGAGAGGGTTGGGGCGTGGTTGCCTGACCGGTGCTCATGGGGGATATGATGGCTCCGGGCGCGCGTTCCGTGTCCGTACCGAAGAGCGGGGAATGGGATAAGCAGCCCCCGCCGCCCTGGCCGGCCCTTCGGGGCCAAGGTGAGGCGATCCCCTTGACCGGTTCGCGCGCCCGCTCAATCCCGGCTACGGCTGCGGCGAATCGGGAAGCCTGGCTGCGAAGACATTCAGCTCCGAGGAGTAGCTTCCGCTCGAGATGTGAGCGACGCCTTCGTCGGGTCGATACTCGATCGTCACCTCTGAAGTCGGGAGCAGTCGAGCCAGGTCGACGAGGAGCTTCCCTGGCACGACAACCGGGCGGCCCCGTCCAGGGCCTCCCCGTGCAAGACTCCCCGAACGTGCCAAACCGCCCGCATAGGGTTCTTGCGTTTCGGGCGACCCTCGTCGCCGACTCGCCACTGATCCCGAAGCCGACAGGCCGGGTAATACGCACGATCGCGATTCGCGACGACCAAACTCTCGAACAGCTCCACGAGGCGCTTCGACTCGCGTTCGGGTGGGATGACCCACACCTGTACTGCTTCTGGCTGAGCGGGAAATTCTGGGATCGCGATTCCGTCCAATACTCGGCTCCGTTCGAACTCGAGGATGACGAGCTGAGCACTCGCACGCCGATCTCGGAAGTCGGGTTGAGCAAGGGTGCCACGATCGCCTACCTCTTCGACTACGGGGACGAGTGGCGCCTGCTTCTCGACATCACCGACGATTGGCTAGCCGGAGACGAGAGCTACCCGATGCTCGTCGAGGCGGAGGGCACTCCTCCTCCGCAGTACCAGCCGCTCGACGAAGACGACGACTGAGTCTCGCGCTTGAAACCGGCAACGTCTGTCCAGGACGCTGCGGCGGATCGATGCCCGAAGTGTGCCTGGAAATCAACCACGAATTCGGTCAGGCGGCGGCGTTCGTGATTGCTGCGACGGTGCGTTGGAGGTCGAAGTCGCCCCAGCCGCTGCCGTTTCGGTTGGTGTTCGGGTCGATCCGGAGCCCGAGTGCGTCGTTTTCTGCAAGGAGGTCGTCTGTTCGTCCGGGTGGCGGTCGTGGTGGCGCGAGGGGCCAGACGACCCCATATCGGTTACGGAAGCGAATCCCGCCTTCGAGGTCGCCCTCGACGGTGTAGCCACCCTCGTGCACCAGGCGATGGTGCTGATAACAGAGCAGCACGAGGTTCTCGAGGCTCGTCTCGCCGCCCTGCGCCCAGTGCTCGCGATGGTGCGCCTGCAGATGGTGACGGCGCTCGCATCCGGGGAAACAGCAGGTGTGGCTGTCGCGTGCCTCGAGGAGCCGGCGCAGCGCGGGAGGCACCGTGCGACGGCTCCGACCAACACTCAGGGGAAGGCCGTCACGCTCGATCTGCGCCACAACGTCGGCGTCGCAGCCCAGCCGGCGGGCAGTCTCAAGCGAGATCAGCGGGCCATCCTCCAGCTCGGAGCGGCCACGGCCATCGGCGCAGAGCGCGTCAGCGTCGACATGGACGACGACGCGCGCCCGCTCGCCGCGGGGCGCGGATGCTGCGACCAGCGACACCTCGGCGAGATCGAGCAGCGCCTCCACTCGGGCAGGGCGTGGAGGATCGACCGAAGCGCCGCCAACCTCCGTCAGCGCCTGCGCCTGCGGGTCGTTCGCCGCTGCAGCGCGGTCCTGGCGATGACGAACGAGCACGCGCTCACGCGCCGCCTCGAGCGCCTTGATCAGCAGCGTCCCGTCCTCGGCCGCAAGCCGGGCCCGGAGAAACAGCGTGCCGTCACCGTCCAGGTAGTAGTCGACGTACTCGAGCTCATGCGCGTCCCGAGCGTCCTCCGCTGCAACCCGGCGAAACGCGCGAAGCGCCCGCTCGAGCTGCGACGCCGTCAACGCCCCCGCAAGGTCGAGCAGACCCTCTTCCGACGACTCGGTCGCGACCCTCGTCAGCGCCCGAACCTTGCTGAACGTGAGCTCGCCGCGCCCAAACGCCGCCCGCAGCAACGGCAGCCCCTGCAACGCCTCCGCGACCCGCAAGAACTCACGCGCCTCACGTCCCGTGATCCCACACCGCCACGCCAGAAAGGCCTGCAGGTCGCCGCTGTCGCCCTCCTCGCGCATCTCCCAGACGAGCTCGAGCCACCGCGCCGTCGCAGCACTCAGGTGCGCTGACAGACCCGCAAGCTCATCCACCCGCCCCGCCACCGCAGCGTCCCGCGCCACCACAGCAGCGTCCCGCGCCACCACAGCAGCCGCAAGACCCACCGGCAAACCAGCCGCAGAACCAGCCTCAGAATCCTCGCGAACCACTCCTGCCAAAGTTGCCTCCATAGCCAACAGACTACAGACCCCACCGGACGGACACGACCGGCGCAGCGGACCGCGACAGCACGGTCACGGCACCGGTCGAACTACTGCCCCTCCTCGACGGTCCCCACTCGAGGCGGACGACGAAGACCTGACCACGGTCGCGCAATTGATGGATGGTGTATAGACGATGATTCGCACAAACGTCTATCTCGATGAGCTGCAGCTCGGCGCGTTGCGTGCGGTGAGTGAGAGCCGCGGCGAGCCTGTCGCCGCGCTCGTGCGACAGGCGGTCGACGACTGGCTCGCCGACAATGGCGTTCGCCAGATCCCGGCTGACGAGTGGGAGCAGCGCTTCAACGCCCTGCTCGACCGTCGCGCTCGCATCGCTCGGCGCGTGAAGCCGACCCCGGCCCGCGTCGAGCGGGATGTCGCAGCGGCCGTGGCCGAGGTTCGATCTGCGCGTCGTTGTTGACACGAACGTCTGGGTCTCCGGACTGATCATCCCGGACAGCCCTCCGGGCCATGTCCTCCAAGCCATGCGCGACCACCGCTTCGAGCTCGTAGCCTCGTGGCAGGTTGCGCAGAAGCTCGCCGACGTCCTTCGGCGCCCCCGACTTCGCCGCTACGGGATCGAGGAACAAGACATCGAAGACGTGTTCCGGCTCCTCGCACCTGCTCTCCCGACCGCCGACCTCGACGTCCCGATCCGCGATCCCGACGACGCACCCGTCGTGGCCGCGGCACTTGCGGGTGCAGCGGACGTCATCGTTACGGGCGACAAGGACTTCCTCGCAGACGCTGCTCTTCGCGCGTGGCTCTCGGACAGAGGCGTCAAGATCGCGACACCGGTCGAGTTGCTGGCGCTCCTCGAAGGCGCGTAATCGTTCGAGGTGGAGCGAAGAAGATCTGACCCCGTCTCCCGCCTCGCCGATGCGTCATTGCCAGACCTGGCCCCAGCCCCCAAGGGTTGTCGCGGAACCTTGTGGGTGGAACGAAGAAGACCTGACCCGTCCCGCCTTGCGGCGCCGCTATGAAACGAATGCCTTCCGAACAGAAACGGCTGTCCATCTGTTCGTGCCATGAATCGTCGGGACACTCTCCGCGTTCAACTTCTCAGCGATCTCGGGCAGCGACATCCGCTTCGCCAGCATCGCGTTGATCCTCGTTCGCCACTGGAAGTCCCGCCGATTGCAGAGCCGATGCGCGAGCCGAACGTTGTCAGCCGTCAGATGACCCCCGTGCATCTTGAGTTTCGGATAGTGGTCAGCCGTCGGCGACCAGTCCGAGCCCGACGCGACCGACTCGAAGTACCGCCGACCCCGGAAGCAGTAACACTGGGGCATCTCGCACCGCACATCGAGTAGCTGGCCGTCTTGCGCGACCCGCCGGAGGATCCCGCGAACTCCGAAGCGCTCGAGCGTCTCGACCGGCGTTTCTCCAGCGCCCGCCGATGCCGGTCGGAGGCGGACTCCCCGGACAGGCTCTTCGTCGTTCACGCTCGACTCGCAATCCTCGCAGGTCGGGGGAAGCAACACCCACGAGCAGAGTACGCGGACTACCTGATGCCGGCAGCCTGCGGAGGTAGAACGAAGAACACCTGACCCCGCCCTCACCACGGGTCGTCGGCCAGCGGCTCCGGCCCGCCAACCTTGGTGAACCTCGGATCTAGACCGGCGCCGCTACCAGTCGGGTCGCATGAACGATGGAGAGGAACGGCCCCTCGCGAGCGCAAGCTTCGAAGATGCGCTTCTCGTTGTCGAGAAGCCGTTGCGCCTGTTGAGCCGCTGTCAGGTTCCCGCGCGTCAGAACGAACGCCCTGATCCCGAAGCGTCGAATCGCATCGGCTTCGGCGGGGCGGTATCGAAGGCGCCGATCCTTCGTCAAGACAACCAGGCCCGCCTCGCCACAATGCTCCAGCCACTGCGTGTCAGGAATGTTCTCGTCGCGAGAGCCGTACACCTCGTAATGTGTCGTCACACGCCAGCCCGCTGCGCGCAGCCGCTTTGCGACGTCGTGACGGCCAAGGCTCCGATCGATGAAGAACTCAGGCGGCGATCGGAAGCGCGACACGCAGGTAGTCCTCGACGTCGGCTGCGGGGACGCCGAAGTCAGCGGCCACTGCCGCGATCGTCTCGCCGGCCTTCCAGCGGTCGAGCACGTCTTCGACGCGCACGGCGCCGTGCACGAAGATCGGCTGGCCGAACGACCGGGCGGGGTCCACGATGACGAGCCTCCCGGGGGTGGCAGGGGAGGCAAGCCTCGTTGCCCATCCGTCCGCGGCATAGTCGATGCGACGGAGATACTCCTGCACCACCTCGGGGAACACTCTCTGCTGCGACACAACCCGCGTGAGCCCCGCGAGCTCGGCATGACCTCGACGCTCGACATAATCGAAGAGCACGCTTGCCCCGTCCGTGTACAGCCGCTTCGACGCGAGAGCATGCCCGATCCCGATCTCTCTCTCGAGGATCGCAACGGCCCTCCGAATGTGCTGCATGCTGACCCCGGCCTCACGGAAGGCAGCGACCACCATCCCCTCGGCGAGACCGACAAACGGAACCACCGCGTGACCCGACGCTCCAGGCACGGCCGTCACGATCGCGTCAGAGCTAACCGCTGTGCGTCCAGCCGGACGTCTCGTGTACCCCTTCGCCCACGTACCGAACGTCGAAGGAGCCACGCCAAGGAACCGCGCTGCCTCCGCGACGGTGTAGAGCGGGACAGTGAACCGGCTGTCCTGTGAGAGGGTGTTCGAATTCGTCTCGATCCACCGATGGTACTCCCCGGATTGGCTGACTGCTATTGCCCGAAACAGACAGTCTGAACTCCCGAACTCTGAAGCTCAAGCAGCTGGCAGCTCATCCGCGAGTCGCCGCGCCGCCTCCTGAATGACCGCAGTCTCGACCTCGTCCTCCTTGCCGAGCAGCTCGTAGAGAAACTTCGGCAACGTGACGAGCACGTGCCCGACCTTGAACGGCGAGGCAAACATCCCCCACTCGGCTCCGATGAAGCACAGGACGGGGCGCACCGGCACGCCGACGAACCCACGTGGAGAGAGGACGCCTCGAACCACCTGGCCCTCGGATCCCTGCACCTGCTTCGCGCAGTCCCGCCGGCCCACATAGACACGGATGTCTTTCCGGAAGACGTTGCCCACGTTTCGCCTCTCGACCTGGCCGCCGTAGTGCTTGGGAGCCGCGGTGTCAGGTCTCGCATTCACGCATGAGCACGTTTCACGGCGCAGTCGATTGGCCATCGAGTGCCGGAGTCGTACTCTCGCTCTCGGACATGCGCGATCGGTGCGTGAT
>JBKJVI010000115.1:0-4951 GCA_046590225.1 Gaiella sp.
GTCGCTGCTCTTCGATCTAGCTTGGCTGCGTGCTGAGCTCGCTGCCGGCCCTGTTGAACAGGTTCCTGATCTGGTCGCGCAGGAACACGATTGCGAGGATGACGCCGAGCGCGACGATCGCGATGATGAGGGCGTACTCGACGAGGCCCTGGCCCCGCTCCTCGTCACGGAATCGCGCCCAGGTGTTCTGGCCTCGTATGACTGACCAGAGAATGACATCCATCATGCTGAACCCTCCTTCGTTTCCGGGAGACGGCGCCCCCGATTCGCAATCTCCCGGCAGGAGACCTGCTGGTGTGACTACAGGTTGCCCGGGTTTGTCGGCTTCGACAACTGCCCGGATGGCTAGTCGTGACCGGACGTTCGGCGCCAGATCGGGTCGAGTCCTGATGCTTCGGCCGAAACGACGTCGGGCCGCCCTGGGGCGGCCCGACGTTCGTCGCTGTCTTCGATCTAGCTTGGCTGCGTGCTGAGCTCGCTGCCCGCCCTGTTGAAGAGACCCCTGATCTGGTCGCGCAGGAACACGATCGCGAGAATGACGCCGAGTGCGACGATCGCGATGATGAGGGCGTACTCGACGAGGCCCTGGCCTCGCTCCTCGTCCCGGAATCGTGCCCACGTGTTCTGGCCCCGTACCACTGACCAGAGAATGACATCCATCATGCTGAACCCTCCTTGGTTGTGCGGAGGCGAAGCCCCCGACGTGCGTCTCCCCGGGCCGGGCCGCGAAGCGGGGTGTGACACTGATCGGTTGTCGCGAGCGGGCGCTCAACTGCCCATAGGGCTAGTTGTGCCTGGACGTCTGGTGTCACTCGATCGGTTCAGGCCGAGACAGGAAACGCGCGCGGGCCGCCCCTCGGCGGCCCGCACACCCCTGCTCACTCAGCGTTCTCGACTCAGCTCGGCTGTGTGCTGAGCTCGCTGCCTGCCTTGTTGAACAGACCGTTGATCTGGTCGCGCAGGAACACGATCGCGAGAATGACGCCGAGTGCGACGATCGCGATGATCAGGGCGTACTCGACGAGGCCCTGGCCTCGCTCCTCGTCACGGAATCGCATCCATGCGGATTGCGCATGTACAACCACGCCGATGATTGCGTCTGTCATTGACTTCCCCCTCAGGTTGTCTAGCGACACTGCCGATGAAGTCGGCAACCGTCAGACTTTGAACGGTGCAGCACGGCGTGTCAATAGGGTCACTCGACCGTCCGCTTGGCGGACGTTCCGTAGGTTCCCGATCGGACTGACGTCAGCGTTTCGTGATGCAGACTGGGTCAACGGGTGGTCGACTCTGGACCATCGAGCGAGTGCGATCTCCTGTGGGAGGTGCATGATTCGCCTATGGCCGAGGCACGGGAACCGACGCATCTTGGCGGCATGATGGGTGCATCACTTGTAGTCGTGCTCGTAGGCTTGGCGTTCGTCGCTCTCGCGCTCGCCGTCATCGGCCCGAATGACGCATTCGACTTCCGCAACGCGTACCTCAGCGGCGCGCAGAATGTCGCCCAGGGCAACTCACCCTATCCACCGGCGGGCGATGTGCTGATCGAGCGCGACCGGGCATACGTCTATCCCCCGACTCTCGCTGTCCTCCTCGTGCCTCTGACCCTGATGCCTCAATGGCTGGCCGTCCTCCTCTGGACATCCCTTGGCATCGCGACAATCGGATCCACCCTCTGGCTCGTGGGCGTTCGTGATGCTCGTGTGTATGCCGTTGCGTACATGTGGGCGCCTGTCTACACCGCCGTGCAGAACGGCAATGCCTCGCTCGTGGTCATGTTGCTGACGGCACTCGTGTGGCGTTTTCGAGACCGCGCCCTGGCCGCAGGGCTCGCCGCGGGCCTTGCAATCGCACTGAAGCTCTTCGTCTGGCCGCTGATCGTCTGGCTTCTCGTCACGCGGAGGTTTCGTGCGGCCGGCTTCGCGGCGGGGTCGGCGGTCGCGTTCCTCGTGGGGTCGTGGGCGCTCATCGGCTTCGAGGGGGTCTCGCGCTACCGAGCTCTCATCGACGAGTTGACGCGGACGGCGATCGGCCTCAGTCACTCGATCACGTCGGTGTCCGTCGAGCTCGGCTTCTCGCGCACCGTGGGAACAGCCGTTTCTCTTCTCGTCGGGGGGACGCTGCTCCTCGCGTGTCTCCGGGCCGGGAGACGGAACGACGAGGTCGGAGCCCTCGCTCTGGCCCTCGCTGCCGGCCTCGCGATCGTCCCGATCCTCTGGCAGCACCATCTCCTCGTACTCCTCGTGCCGCTCGCGATCGCCCGTCCACGGTTGTCATGGGTCTGGTTCGCGTTCGTTCCGACCTGGGTCTGCTTCCTTGGCGGGTACGGCGAGCTCTGGCAGCAGGCGCTCGTCTTTACCGCGACCGCGATCGTGATTGCCTCTTGCGTGACCTCTCCGCTGCGCTGGGCGCGATCTCGGGAACCGGTTCCGGTCCACCCTTGACGGTCGACGTTCGGGCTGTGCCGTCGTGATGGGGTTGCGCCGCCCCTTGGAGCGCGTGGGAGGGCCCGTGCTCGTCGTGCTCCTCGTGGCCTCGGTGATCGGTCTCTGGGTGTCGGTCGGCCTTTGGCTCTCGGGCGACGCGATCGTAGCCGTCGACTTCGTCTCGGCGTACCTTCCTGCCGCTCGCGACGTCGTCGACGGAACCTCGCCGTTCCCACCGCCCGGTGATGCCTCACTCGATGCGGGGTCTGCCTATGTCTATCCGCCAACGCTCGCCGTCGTCCTTGCTCCGCTGTCGGTGCTGCCACAGGCCCTGGCGGTCGGTCTCTGGGTGGGCTTTCTCGTTGCTGCCCTCGCCGGGGCGCTCGCCCTTTGCGGTGTGCGCGACTGGCGCTGTTACGCAGCCGTCGGGCTGTGGGCCCCCACGGCGTCGGCCATCCACACGGGCAATCTCTCGATCGTGATCGCGCTTCTGGCTGCGGTCGCATGGCGCTCGAGGACGGGGTTTGGAGGGAGCGTGGCAGTCGGACTCGCGCTCGCCCTCAAGCTGGCGCTGGCTCCGTTGCTCGCCTGGCAGTGGAGCGTCCGAGGCGCCCGGGCCTCGCTCGTCCCGCTCGCGGTTGCGTGTGGGGTGGTCGCGGGCGCCTGGGCAGCCGTCGCGTTTGCCGGCCTCGGAGACTACTTGTCGATTACGCGAGAGATCACGCGGCTCGAAGCCCCGGAGGCGTACTCATTGGAGGGGCTTACGACGTCGCTTGGGCTCCCGTCGCCTGGAGCGCGGATGCTCGGCCTTGCCCTGGCGGTGATCCTGATCGCTTCGTCCGTTCGCTCGGGGCGACGAGGCGACGACGAGCGGTCGTTTGTTCTGGCGCTCTTCGCGTCTCTGGCTGTGATGCCGATCCTTTGGCTCCACGGCTTCGTTCTCCTAGCGGTGGCGCTCGCCGTCGTCAGGCCCTCATTCGGACTCGTGTGGCTTCTACCCGTCCTGACCTGGCTCGCGCCGGTGACGGAGGGCTCGAAGCTCCAGGTTGCTCGAGTGCTCGTCGTCACGGCGGCGGTCCTTGCCGTCTGCCTACTCTCGCCGAAGCGTCGCTACCGAATGGTGCAAGGACATCCGGCGGAGTCGGGAACCTGACTTTGCCCGCACGCGATGTTCACTTCGCCGCTTCGCGCGTCACGACGCTGATCGTCGGTCCACTGAACGCGACGATCCGGCCACCACGAACGAGCTCGCGGGTCATGGCTGCGCCACGGGGCTTCTTGACGACCACGACGTCGTATCCGTCGGCCTGCCTGGCCCAGTCCGGGCCTCGCATCGAGACGAAGTCTGCCGTTGCCTGGATCGTCGGGCGGCGATAGATCTCGAAGCGGATGTCGTAGGCGAGGCGGCCCCTGAGGTCGGGCTGGTGCCAGTAGAGCCAGTCGGAGTAGTTCGAGATCGCATACACCGTCGACGCCGGGTCCTCGGTCGCATGCGCGATTGCCGGGAGCGCCTCCGTCGGCCAGACGCTCTCGAACCATCTCGATGGTTGTGCTGCCGCCAGCCCGAATCCGATCGTGAGTGCAATGAGGCATACGCCGGAAATGACGAGATTCGCACCGCGCTGTGGTCGTTCTTCCCCGGTTCGGAGCGCCCCGTCGAGAAGCTGGGGGACGATGACGAGCACCGTCAGGACGAACCAGGTGACCCCGCGGATCGCGTCGATCCCGACCCAGAACGTGAGCGCAAGCGCGAACCCCTCGAAGAGCGTCAGCCTCCGGCGCTGCCAGACGGCCAGAATCGCTGTGACGACCGCAAGAACGAAGAAGAGCACCGTTTTCGGCTCCGGCCGGGTGGGGCGCCACTCGACGATGAGGCCCTTGAACGGAGGGTCGACGAGCAGCAGGTGGTAGTAGCCGGGCAGGTCGAGTGCGTACGGAGAGACGAGGAGGCAGAGTGGCGTTGCGGCGATCAGCATGATCGCGACGCGAGGGCTTCCGCGGCGCCGAAGCAGGTCGATCGCTCCGGCGCCGATGACGAGGATGGCTGCCATCACCGCTGTTCCGTGGACGTTCGCCCAGAGAATCAGGATCGGCAGGGCAAGGAGGACGCGTTTGCCCCCACGCCGCTGGTGATCGACGAGAAGCCACAGCAATCCGGTGAACAGAGGGAGCGCAAGTGTCTGCGCGCGCACTTGCCAGGCCCAGGGTGAGGCGAGGATGACGAGGAGTGCGAACAGGAGCGTCGTTCGCTGCGAGGCACCACGGTGGCGCGCAGCTGCAACGGCGAGCGAGTAGCCGGTTGCAATCAGGACGATGTTGGCGAGCGTGACAAGGCGAAGGCCGCCGATAGCCTCCGCGCCGTAGTAGGCCAGATGCGCGAGCCACTGCTGGTCGATCCACTCTCGACCCGCACCGAGCACGGTGATCGCGTTCGTGTGGGGGAGACCGAACTCGACGATCTCACGGCCGGCGATCAGCGTGAGCCAGCTGTCCGCGATCACGAGGGAGGGCGTCAGCACGAGCAA
>JBKJVI010000188.1:0-33746 GCA_046590225.1 Gaiella sp.
CTCCGGGGCGTCGGCCGGCACCACGGCGATGCCACCCGGCGGAAGAGCAACGATCGCTTCCGCGTTCGCCTCGGCGACGCGCTCCACGGTGCCGACGAGCTCCAGATGCTCCGGCCCGATCGATGAGACGACGACGAGATCGGGGCGGGCGACGTCGCACAGCGCGGCGATCTGCCCGAGGCCCCGCATGCCCATCTCGGTGACGAGCACCCGGGTGTCCCGCTCGAGGCGACAGACCGTGAGCGGAAGTCCGATCTCGTTGTTCTGGCTTGCCTCCGCCCACACCGTCGGTGTCTCCGCGCTGCACAGCCCCCCGAGGATGTCCTTGGTCGAGGTCTTCCCGGTCGATCCTACGACGGCGACCACGCGTGCGTCGCTCCGCGAACGCACGAGGGAGGCGAGCGCCGCAAGGGCCGCCTCCTGATCCTCCGGCACGAGCGTTGCCGCTCCGCGCGCCGCGGCGTCGGCCACATACGCGGTTCCCGTGTTGAGCGCGACGAAGAGATCGCCGGGACCGACGATCCGCGAGTCGGCCTTGATCCCGGTGATCGGCGCGCCGGTCCCGGTGGAACCTCCAGGACGATCGAGCCTTCCGAGATCGAGCTCCTCGATCTCCTCGCAACGAATCGGAATCACGCGGAGAGTCCTGCAGCGCCGAGGGCCTCGCGCGCCACAACCCGGTCGTCGAACGGCTCAACGACTCCGGCCATCTCTTGGCCTTGCTCGTGCCCCTTGCCCGCGATCACGACGACATCCCCCTCCGAGGCAAGAGACACGGCACGGCGGATCGCGCTGCGCCGATCGGGGTCGATCTCGACGTCGATTCCTGCTCCCTGCAGGATGTCCTGGATGATCCCGAGGGCGTCCTCGCTGCGCGGGTTGTCCGATGTGACGATCACGTGGTCGGCGCGCTCCGAGGCGACGGCGCCCATGATCGGGCGCTTGCCGCGGTCGCGGTCGCCTCCAGCGCCGAAGACGCAGATCAACCGGCCCGCGCCGAGTTCGCGCGCTGCCTGAAGGACAATGTCGAGCGCCTCCGGCGTGTGCGCATAGTCCACGATGAGCGCGAACGGTTGTCCTTCGTCCACCGCTTCGAACCGCCCCGGCACCCCGCTGACGGACCGGATGCCCTCCGCGATCTCGTCGTCGCCGATGTCGAGCAGGAGGCCGGCCGCTACCACGCCGAGCACGTTCTCGACGTTGAACCGGCCACGAAGTGGCGTCTCGATCTCGATCCCTGCGGCGCGGAAGCTGCTTCCACGCGGTCCCATCGCAAGGTTCTCGGCGCGAACCTCCGCGCCCTCGGTGAGACCGAACGTGACGATCGGTGCACGGGCGGACTCGACGAGCTCGATCGCGAGTCGCCGGCCATACTCATCGTCGATGTTGACCGCCGCCGGCGGAGGAGCCGCACCCGTGAACAGGCGCCGCTTCGCCTGGTAGTACTCCTCCATCGTGCCGTGCAAGTCGAGGTGATCCTGCGAGAGGTTCGTGAAAACCATCACGTCGAAGCGAACGCGGTCGAGGCGCCGCAGAAGAGAACCGTGGGAGGAGGCCTCGACTGCCACGCTCTCGTCGCCTGCGTCGAGCATCTCGCGAAAGAGGCGTTGCAGATCGATCGCCTCGGGCGTCGTGTGAGGCGCGGGCCGGTGGGCGCCTCCGACGACCCACTCGACAGTCCCCACGAGCCCCGGAGAGCGGCCCGCCACTTCAAGCACGGAACGAAGCAGGAATGTCGTCGTCGTCTTGCCGTTCGTGCCGGTGGCACCCGCGATCTCGAGCGTCCTCGTAGGCTGACCGAAGAAGTAGTCCGCAGCAACTGCCATCGACGCGCGCGCGTCGTCGACGAGGAGCTGCGGAACCTCGATCTCGAGCGGCTGTTCGACGACGAGCGCCGCCGCCCCGGCAGCAACTGCGGCACCGGCGAACTCGTGTCCGTCGACGCGTGAACCAGGGATGCAGAAGAACGCGGCACCCGGTGTGACCCTGTCCGCGCTGTAGGCGAGATCCGTGATCTCGACGGCTCCGCTGCCCTCGATCTCGCTCGCCGCGAGTACGTGCGTCAGTTCGTCGAGGTACACGGGGCATCATTGTAGGGGCGGGACCTGTCCCGCCCTTCCTGCGACTGCCCGGTGGGCTCACCTGATTGCTCGGTTACGGGTTGGTGGCGCCTCCCGCAACGCGCGTCTCGGGCGCGTCCGGCGGCACCTCGAGGTACTGCAGGTTGAAGCGCGCAATGTCCCGGAAGGCGGGAGCGGCGACGACGCCACCGTAGATGTTCCCCTTCGGTTCGTCGACCATCACGAGGATCGCGAAGCGGGGCTGCTTGGCCGGCACGAGGCCTACGAACGAGGCGACGTACTTGCGCACGTAGCGGCCGTTCTCGGCCTTCTGCGCGGTACCCGTCTTGCCTGCGACCGTGTAACCCGGAATTGCTGCCTCGGTGCCGGTTCCCTCGACGACGACGTCGCGGAACATCGCCATCATCCGTTCGGCGGTGTGCCGCGAGACCACGCGCGTGCCGCGTTTCGACGCGACCCGCTTCGTGCCGATCTTCTCGATCAGCCGGGGCGTGTGCCGGAGTCCGCCGTTGCCGATTGTTGCGTACGCCGAGACCATCTGGAGAGGCGTCACGGCGATGCCCTGGCCGATCGGCACGTTGCCGATCGTCGAGCCCGACCATTCGTCGAGGGGCAGCACGAGCCCGGAGCTCTCACCCGGGTAGTCGATACCAGTGGGCTTGCCGAAACCGAAGCGGTCGATCCACGATGCGAGCTCTCCCTGACCCAGCTTCTGGGCAATGGTGATCGTCCCGATGTTCGATGACTGCGAGAGGATCTCCTTGACCGTCATCACCTCGGTGCCGCGCGTGTGTGCCTCACGAATGACGCGGTCGGCGACCTGAATGGTGGGTGCGAGCTTGAACCTCGTCGTCGGCGAGACGACGTTGTCTTCGAGGGCGCCTGCGACAGCCACGATCTTGAACGTCGAGCCTGGTTCGTAGGCATCTGTGACAGCGCGGTTTCGCCGAGCGTCCGGCGACGCGGTCGAGAAGTTGTTCGAGTTGAACGTCGGATAGTTCGCCATTGCGAGGATTGCGCCCGTTCGCGTGTCCATCACGATCGCAGTCCCACCGCGTGCGTTGTATTCCTTCACCTTCTCGGCGACGACCTGTTCGGCATTCGCCTGGATCTGGTGGTCGATCGTCAGCGTCACGTTCTTGCCAGCTCTCTCGGGCCTCGACGTGACGACGTCGATTGCGCGACCGAACGGATCCTTGACGATCGTTTCGAAGCCAGACCGGCCGGCGAGCGTCTTGTCGAGCGAGCGCTCGAGCCCGTCGAGTCCCCGGTTGTCCGTGCCGGCGAAGCCGAGGACGTGCGAGGCGACGCCTCCCTGCGGGTACGTGCGTAGCTCCTCGGGGTAGAAAGCGAGCCCCGGAATCTCCTGTTCGGCGAGCGCGTTCGCTTTCAGGGGATCGGCCTTGCGGGCAACGTACACGAACCCTTTCGAGCGATCCTTGAGGACGGGGTACAGCGCGTCGGCGCTCATTCCGAGCGCCTTGCCGGTCACGACCGCGGCCCGCTGCGCGTCGATGATGTTCTGCGGGTTCGCGTAGACGGTGGTTGCTTGCTCGCCGATCGCGAGCGGCTCCCCCGTGCGGTCGTAGATCGTGCCCCGCGCAGCCGGGATCTCGATCGTCTCGCGATACTGGGTCGTCGCCATCTTCGTGAACCGGTCGTGCTGTGCCGCCTGCACGTAGGTGGCACGAGCGATGGCGACGACGAAGAGGAGGCCGAACGAGAAGAGGAGAAGCCGGATCCGGTGGTTCGCGCGTCGCCCGCTCACTTCGCTCCGAGCCTGACATAGGTCGTCGTCAGTGCATCCGCCTCCTGGAGCCCGAGCTTGGCCTTCGCAGCATCCTCGATCCGGAGATGCGCCGAGGCGCTCGAGAGGCGCGAGCGGAGAAGCGCATTGTCGGCACGGAGCTGTGCGCGCTCCCTGCTGAGCCCGTCGAATTCCATGTTCAGCTGGAGGACGACGACGTTCAGCGCGACGATCCCGGCGAGCATGACGCCGATCACGAGGATCCACAGCACGCCGCCGGCGAACGGCGCTCGCGAACGACCGCCATCGACCTTCGTCTTCCGTCTCGCCTTCGTCCTCGCTGACCCCGGCGCCTGGGCGATCGTCGACATCTATTGCCTCGCCCCGAAACAAGGCACCGATACCCCGTAGGGGAGATGGCGCAGCCTCTCCCGGGACAGAGCGCGGCGACCACCCGCCTGGGCGGCAAACAGACGTGTCGTTGTACGATGTCGCACTAGCTGTTCGTCCTGACTGCGACGCGGAGGCGCGACGAGGCGGCACGCGGATTGTGATCGAGCTCACCTGCGGACGGTCGCACCGGCCGCTTCGTGAGCAGACGAAGCTCCGGCTCCTTGCCACAGACGCAGATCGGAAAGTCGGGCGGGCACGTGCATCCCTTTGCACCCGCAACCATGAACTGCTTGACGATCCGGTCCTCGAGCGAGTGGAAGCTGATCACGGCGAGCCGGCCGCCGGGTCGGAGCATCGCGACTGCGGCAGGCAGGGCTGCCTCGAGCTGCCCGAGCTCGTCGTTGACGGCGATCCGCAGGGCCTGGAAGACGCGCTTGGCTGGGTGCCCTTCGCCGAAGCGAGCGGGCGTCGGGATCGCCATCTTGATCACGTCGACGAGGTCGAGCGTGCGGAAAAAGGCCTGATCGGCGCGACGGCGTGCGATCGCACGAGCGATCGGGCCTGCGTAGCGTTCCTCGCCGTAGCGGCGGAAGATCCTCGCAAGCTCCTTCTCGTCCCAGGTGTTCACGATCGTCGCGGCCGTGATCTCGCCAGAGGGGTCCATGCGCATGTCGAGCGGCGCGTCGGTGGCGTACGAGAAGCCGCGCTCGGGCCGGTCGATCTGCATCGACGAGACGCCGATGTCGAGCAGGATCGCGTCAGCCTTGATGTCGTTCGTCGACAGCTGCGTGAGCACGAGCGCAAAGTCGCCACGGAGGAAGCGGACATCTACCCCGGCCAGCGCCTTGAATCGATCGAAGTGCGCCTTCGCGCTCGGGTCGCGGTCGATCGCGACGAGCTTCCCCCGGCCGCGAAGATCCTGTGCGAGAAGGCGAGCATGGCCGCCGGCTCCGAAAGTGGCATCGACGACCGTCTCACCCGGTTGGACGGCGAGCAGGTCGCGCACCTCGTCCGCAAGGACGGGGGTGTGGTCAGACGCGCTGTGCGGCAAGACGTTCGGCAGCATGGTCGGCACTCCCTTCGATCCCTTCCAGGCGCTCCACCCAGGTAGAGCGATCCCAGATCTCGAGGTGATCGTGGGTTCCGATCACCGTGACGTCCTTGACGAGGCTTCCGTAGCGAATGAGGTGGGAGGGCAGGAGGACGCGGCCCTGCTTGTCGGGCGTGTCCTCAGCGGCACCGCCGAAGAAGAGTCGCTGCAGCGTGCGGGCCTCTGCGCTGAGCGGATCGAGCCCACCAATCCGCTCGGCGATCGTCGTCTGCCAAGCGTCCCTGGGATAGACGTCGACGCTGCCGTCGAGCCCCTTCGAGAGGACGACGCCGTCGGCCAGAGCGTCGCGAAAACGAGCCGGCAGAGTGAGGCGGCTCTTGTCGTCGATCGAGTGGTCGTACTGGCCGATGAACATGCGCAAAGCTCCAGGGTCGCTCCCACGTTCCCCCACTCTAAACCACTATCTCCCACTTTGCAAGTCTCGCTGTCGGGGGCCAAACTGGCGACGCTCTCCGCGCCCGAAGCGCGGCTCGCATCGCCCCCACGCGATCGGCGTTGTTGTGCCGGTTCGGGGGATTGGGATGCTGTTGGTGTCGTAGGGGCGACGCGTATGCGTCGTCCGCGCCTGAGCGCGGGCCGTTCACGCGATGGACGCGAGCGACGCTTCGGGCTCGCCGAGGTAGAGATCGCGAAGGACGTCGTCAGCAATATCCCAGATGAGCCCGGCGATGCGCGCGAGTTGCCGACCTCGTTGTTGGTGGAGAGAGCGCTACCGGCCTCCGTCCGATGGGGTCTGTGGTCTTGTTTTCTATGAAGGCAACGTTGGTTGAGACGGTTTCTGAGGGTCTTGCGGCTGGTGTGGCTGCGTGGGAGGCGGCGACGGAGCAGCGCGTCGATGAGCTCGCGAGCCTGTCCGCACATCTGAGCGCGGCGACTGCGCGCTGGCTCGAGCTTGTCTGGGAGATGCGCGAGCAGGGCGACAGCAGTGATTTGCAGGCGTTTCTCGCGTGGCGCTGCGGGATCACGGGTCGCGAGGCACGCGAGTTCCTGCGGGTCGCAGAAGCGCTCCAGGCGCTGCCGGCGACACGCGCGGCGTTCGCGCGCGGCGAGCTGACGTTCAGCAAGGTTCGGGCGCTCACTCGGGTCGCGACGGCCGTGTCGGAGGAGGGGTTGCTCGATCTCGCGGGGGCGCTTACGGCATCGCAGCTCGAGCGGGCACTTCGCGCCTTCCGCCGGGTAGCAGCAGAGGACGCCAGCGACGCACACGAGCTCGAGTACGTCGACTACTACGTCGACGACGACGGCACCCTGTTTCTGCGGGCGCGGCTCGCGGCTGAGGACGGAATCCTGCTGATCAAGGCACTCGAGGCAGCGCGTGAGCGCGTGCTCGTCCGCCGCCGCGAGGAGCGCGCCACAGCCGTGGCCGCGAGCGACCCACAGGAGCGGTCGCCGGCGCGATCGCAGGAGCCGTTCGTGGCGCAGGCGCAGGAGCAGGTCGACGTGCCTGTCGGGGTAGAGGTAGGCACCGGGTCGGGTTGGGATCCGGCTGGTGGGGGTTCGGCCGATTCCCCGCGTCCTTCTCGGGTGGAGGCGCTGCTCGATCTCGCCGGGACATCGCTCGCGAGCGATTGCGAGCCCCGCCGCGAGCGCGCACGGATCGTCGTCCATATCGACGCTGCCGCGCTCAGTACTGATGGCCGTGGCCGCTCCGAGCTCGAGGACGGCCCCCTGATCTCGCCCGAGACTGCCCGTCGGCTTGGCTGTGACGCTGACGTGGTGGGGCAGGTCGAGCGCGACGGGCTTCCGGTGAGTGTCGGTCGCAGCCGTCGCACCGTCCCTTCCGCATTGCGCAGGCTGCTCGAGGCGCGCGACCGCAGCACGTGTTGTTTCCCTGGGTGTGAGCGGCGCCGCCATCTGCAGGCCCACCATCGCGAGCACTGGGCCCAGGGCGGCGAGACGAGCCTCAGGAACCTCGTTCTGCTCTGCTACCAGCATCATCGTCTCGTCCACGAAGGCGGCTACACCGTCGAGGGCAACCCGGATACCGGGATTGGCTTCCGAAACCGCTATGGGATCGTTTGGCCGCTCGCACCACCAAGACCACCCCCCGGGCGGGCAGACGACCTCCTCGCCGAGATCCATGTGCACGGACTCCGGATCGACGCGGACACCAATCGAAACGGCAGCTGGGGCGACTTCGACCTGCACCGCGCAGTCGCAGCCATCAGGGACGCCGTCGCCTGACGCCACCAGGGACACCCGACACCGAACGCGGGAGGGCGATCGTGGAGACCAGCGGGATGCGAAGGCGCCCGGCTCACGCGGCCGAGCGCCTGTCGTGCTCGATCTCCGGCGTTCTACCGGGCGGGATCGATCCGCGAGATCGTCCGCTGCGTGAGGCTCGTGACCCAGATCGAGTCGCCCGTGGTCGCGAGTGCGTAGGCGGCAGCTCCGCCGCCGACCTCGGCCGAGTTACCCAGGGATGGCTTCGGGGCGATCCTGATCGGTTCGCCCACGGTCCTACCCGTCCCGGCGTCGATCCGCGTGACCGTCCCGTCCGTCTGGTTTGCCACCCACACCGACCCTGCCATTGCGGCGAGGAAGGTCGGGTTTTCTCCGACGTCGATCGTGTCGCGCACCCGCATCGTCTTCGGATCGACTCGCGTCACGGTTCCCTGTCCACGCGTGGCGACCCAGACGCTGCCGCCGGCGACCGTGACGCCCACGGGCATATCACCGATCTTCACCGACGTCTTCGAGCCTGTCGTGGGGTCGATCCGGATCAAGGTTCCGCTCTCGAAGCCCGCTGCCCAGACCGCCCCCTCGCCGTAGGCGAGCCCGATCACCCGATTCGGATCGATCACGGTCGGTTTTCCCACAACAACCTTGTTGACGTTTGGATCGACCCGGACGAGCGTTGCAGGCTCGCGGCCGACGACGACCCAGAGCGCACCGTCGCCGGATGCAAGGCCGAAGAGCGGCTGCTCGAACCGGAGCCGGTTCTGCATGGCGCCGGTCTTCCAGTCGAACTGGGCGAGCCCTCCGGGCTTGCTGTCGTTCCAGTCCCCCGCGTGCTCAACCCAGAGCGAGCCGTCGGTACGAACAGCCGCTGTCAGGACACCAGGCAGCGTGATTGACTTCCGAGTTGCTCCGGTAGCGAGATCGAGCCGCACAAGTGTGCCGTGCGTTTGCTTTGGACCCTCGTTGAGGCCGGCCCAGAGCGCGTCTGAACCCGCAGCGATCACGTTCGGCAGACCGGCGACGCGCATCGTTGCAGCAACGCTTTGCGTCGTCGTTTGTTCACTGCGCGACTGCGCGAACACGAAGAACGTGCCCGCAGCAGCAACGACGACCGAGATCGCGATCACAACGAAGCGAAGTCGGCGCCTGCTGCTCACGGAGTCCGGTGTCCTCCCCTCTCTCGCTGACTCGTCCAGTGTCGCCATGATCTCACGCCTCCTTGGTTGGGTCGAGGGCTGATCGAATCAGGTTCCGCTCCGGTTGCCTTCGGGGATAACCCCCGGCCACCCGAGATCCGGGGTTATCCCTCAGCGCTCAACCGGCGCGCAGCAGCGTCAAGACGGCGAGCACGCGGCGGTTGTCGAGCGGGGCCTCGTTCAGACCGAGCTTGATGAAGACATTGCGGATGTGAGTTTCGATCGTCTTTGGACTGAGCCAGAGGGCTTGGCCGATGCCCTGGTTGGAGCGCCCTTCTGCCATCAGCTGGAGGATTTCACGCTCACGCGGGGAGAGCTCCGAGAGAGGGTCATGCGCCCGTTTCCGTTCCATCAACTCGCGTACGACCTGCTTGTCGATAACGCACTCACCAGCCGAGATCCGGTCGAGTGCAGCGATCAGTTCCTCGACCCGGCCGACACGCTCCTTGAGGAGATAGCCGACCCGCGCGGGACTCTGCTCGATGAGTTGGAGCGCGTATCGAGGTTCGAGATGCTGGGACAAAACGAGCACTCCGGTCTCGGGGTGAAGCGCTCGGATCTCACGGGCCGCCACGAGTCCCTCGTCGGTGTGGCTCGGCGGCATGCGGATGTCCACGATCGCGAGCTCGGGACGCTTGTCGCGAACGAGCCGGAGGAGCTGTTCAGCGTTCTCCGCCTGCCCGCTGACCTCGAGGCCCGCATCCGTAAGGAGTCGTGAAATCCCCTCGCGGATGAGCGCCGCATCGTCGGCAATCACGATCCGCATGGAATCCTCGCAACCAGTCGGGTTCCCTCCGACACCGACAGGTCGACGTGAACCGTTCCGTCGAGCGCGGCCAGCCTGTCTGTAAGCCCGGAAAGACCCGAGCCCTTCGTTCGATCTGCGCCACCGATGCCGTCGTCCGAAACGACGAGCGTGAGCATCCCGTTGCCTCGTTCGAGCTCGATCGATGCCTCGGATGCGCCCGCGTGCTTGGCGACGTTCGTGAGGGCCTCCGAGATGAAGAAGTACGCCGCGAGCTCGACGGCGTCTGGCAGACGCACACCGAGGGTTCTGCGGATCACGACGGGGGTGGATGACCGTCGCGCGAGCGCCTCAACTGCTGCGTCGAGCCCATCCTCGCGAAGGACGCTCGGATGCACGCCCCGCGCGAACTCACGCAGCTCCGCGAGTGCCTCCTCGACGTCGTCCTGGGCGCGGGTAAGCGTCGCGGTCGTAGCTCGGTCGGCGCCGGCCTGAGCGAGGCGGAGCTTCAGTGAGAGGCCGACGAGCCGCTGCTGGGCACCGTCATGGAGGTCTCGCTCAAGTCGCCGCCGTTCGTCGTCGGCGGCAGCCACGATTCTGGCCCGTGAGGCCCTCACTTCATCGAGCTGCGCCCGCACTTCGGCCGCGAGCCGCTCGTTCTCGAGCACGAGGCCGGCGGTGGCGCACACCGACTCGACGAGGCTCGGTTCGTCGAGCAGGGCCGGATCATGGACGAGCACCGCAATCGGTGCTCCTCCTGCCAGGACCGTCGTGATCGCTCGACTGTCGGGCGGCGGCAACTCAACCGGTCGCCCTGCCGCATCGATGTAACCGTCGCGATCGTCGAGCCAGTACGCAATGTCGAGCGTCGGGTCGCCGAGCGCCAGCGCCAGTTGGTCGCGCAGCGTGTCGACCCCGCCGTCCCGCAAATCGACGACGAGTGACGATGCCCCTGTCCGGCGAAGCCGCGCCCACAGCAGACCCGTGAAGAAACCGAGCGGCACCATGATCTGCATGAGCTGGTCGGCCGGCTCGAGTCGATCCCTCAGTTCGAGGTCACCGAGCATGCCAACGGTTGACCGGAAGGCGAACAAGGGGATGGCGAACAGCGCGCCGACGAGAAGCGGCAGCGCCACCCTGCGACCCACGCCCCTCAGCCGCAGAATCCTCAAAACCACGAGCACGGCAACCGCGATCACGATGGCGAGTCCGACCGCGTTTGCTCCGCGCCCGATCCGTTGCGCGAGGGTCGGATCGGCGCGCAACAGCATCAGGTTCCGCGCGTCAGGTTGGAAGAGGCCCGCGAGCAGCTGGGTCGCAACCGTTGCCGCGTACGTCGCCCAGACGACGACGCGTGCCGGACGAGACCAGATTCGGCCCTCCGGGAACGAGAGCACGAGGTGGGTCAGGAACGCCAGATAGACGAATCCGATCAACCACCCGGCACTCCACAGAAGGGGGCTCGACGCCAGCTCCAGGTAGCCGACTAGCCACGTCGCAGCGATTGCCGCCATCAACAACCCGGAACGACGAAATGCCGGCCGACAGAGGGCAGCGGTCGCCGCGGCGGTGAACGCCCACGCGACCGCCAGATCGATCCCGATCTCCGTCCGTGTTGCGCCCGCAGACAGAGCACCGCCGGCCGCGAGAAGGCCACCCACAACAGCCGCGGGAACGAGCAACACCGGGTCGCCCAGGAGCCATCTGCGGCGGCCCATCGAACCCGAGGCTCCAACGGTGGCCGCCATCAGCGATGGACGAGCGCCGCCAGCGCAGCGCCCGAAAGTCGACTCTTCGGGATGAAACCGTGCGCCCCACTCCGCTCGACCCGATTGCCGTAGTCCGAAGCATCGCGGCTCGAGATCAGGACGACCGCTGGGGCGTCGACTCGATCACACAGAGCGCGAGCGATGTCGAATCCGCTCGCATCCGGCAACCCCACGTCCAGCAACACCACATCCGGACGAACCCGATCGACCGCTGCGAACGTCCCCGCACCGTTGCTTGCCTCGCCAACCACATCGAACCCGTCGGCCTCGAGAACCGCGCGCGCGAGCGAGAGGAATTCCGCATGATCGTCGACGATCAGAACTCGGTCGGTCATCTCCACATCGTGACACAGCCCACCGCACATGTCCGAAGGGGAAACCCTGAAGATCGCGGGTGGCCTAGCAACCGTTAGACCGAGCAGAGGCGCAGGCCTATGCTTGGGTCATGGAACGCGCAGTGGCTGACGAGACGGTCGACGAGATCGTCGACGCGGAGGATCGCAGGTACGTCGAGAGCCTCGCTCGCGGGCCGGAACGCGACGCAGTGATCGCGAGCCTGATCCGCTACCGCAACCCCGAAGTGCTTGAACCGGGAGACGTCCTTCCCACGGTGACCGTCCGGGGCGCCGACGATCTCGAGCCGATCGAGCTCGCAACTCTCGTCGGCGACCGGCCGCTCCTGCTCGTCTTCGGCAGCTACACCTGACCGCCCTTTCGTCGCCGGTCGGGCGACGTCCAGAGCCTCTTCCAGCGCTTCGGTGACCGCGCCGACTTCGCGTTCGTCTACATCGCCGAGGCCCACGCCGCGGACGAGTGGCAGCTCGCTCCGAACCTCGAGGAAGGCGCCGTCCTCGACCAGCAGGTGACGCTCGAGGAGCGCGGGCAGCAGGCGCACGAGACGGCCGCACGCCTCGGCCTGACGATGTCGCTGTACCTCGACGAGATGAGCAACGCAGCGAGCGTGGCGTTCTCGGCGTGGCCGGAACGGCTCGTCCTCGTCAGTCGCGACCGCAGGATCGCTGACCCGGGCAAGCCAGGCCCGTGGGGATTCTCCCCCGAGGAAGCGGAGGAACGACTCATCACGCTCCTCGCCGGCGCGGGCCGTCGCTGAGAGCTCTTCGAACCCACTCCGAGAGCGTTTCTTGACCGCTCCGACATGCGTCGAGCGTCGCAGCGACTGTCGTGGCAGCTACCGTAGTGAGTGGCTGGCGGTGCCAAGCCACTCGATCCGGCCCTGAAGCCGGCTTCGTTTACCGGGCCTTGCAGCCCGACGATAGGCGATGCCGCCGCCATCAACGAACGAAGGGATCGACCATGACAACATCGTCTACAGCCGTGGACGCCTATCACCTGCAGGTGATGGTCGAACGAATGCAACACGAGGGGCGATCGGAGCGGGAGATCGTCGCTGCAGTCGAGGAATCGGACGATCGACGCCCTACTCCACCGTCGCGTCCAGCGCCCCGACGGTGGCGGGCGAGATTGATCCGCGCCCGACGATCGCGCTAGAGATCGTTGTGGGGTACGACTTCCGGCGACCACGGTCGCCGGAAGTCGACGCCCCGGCTCAACCGCTCGGTCCGCTCGACCGAAGGAATGTGATCACGGCGAGGACACGACGGTTCGTATCCGGCGCCTGGCCGATTCGAAGCTTCGCGGACCAGGGATAGCCCTGATGCGCCCACGCCCGTTGCCGGGGAGTATGCGGTCGTCCCGAATCACCAACGAGAGGAGATCTCGTGCGTACCATTGCTTTGTCCCTCCGGCTCGTCCTCCTGCCGGCGCTCGTGCTTGCGCTCGCACTTCCGGCGCTCGCCATTGCGGGTGGCCCGGCCTACCACGGCACAGGCACCGACGTGGGTGTCGATGACAACTTCTGCGGCGAAGGGGTTGCGGTCAACTACGAGACGCGGTACACGAACAGCGTCTGGGTGATCGAGAGTGGCGGCGAGGAGGCCACGCTGAGAGTGACCTTCAGCTATCGCGCCGTGCTCACGGCGAATGGCCGCTCGGTGATCGACTCGGGTGCCGGCAGCGAAATCCTTCCGATCACGAACGGCACCGAAGACGGTGTGCACACCCATGTGATCACCAACAACGGTCTCCGCTCGAAGCTCCGGCTCCCAAACGGCGGTGTCGTCACCCGCGATGCGGGGACCGTGGTGTACGCCCTGACGTTCGACGCGGCCGATAACGTCATCGACGGTAAGTTCATCTCGATGAACGGGCCACACCCGGACTACGAGACGGATGCCTGGTGTACGGCTGCGCTATCTGCGCTCGGGTACTGAGCCTCCCTGCTGTCTCACGCGCGATCGCACATGGAGCAAAGCGGGTGCGGCTCCTTCGAGGCCGCACCCGCCCCAACTCCACGTCACCGCGGCAGCCGCACCCCGAGCTTCTCGAGCCGCGGCAACACCTCCTGGGCGAAGTACGCGAGCTCGCCCGTGTAGTCGACGAAGCTCAGCGTCATCCCACCGAAGCCCGCGTCCCAGAAGCGCTTGATCTCTGCGGCAACGTCATCGGGTGAGCCGATCAGCGGGCAGACGCCGTGGCCGCCGGCGAAGCGACCGCGGAACATCGCGAGCATCTCCTCGCTGAACGACATCGCGTACAGCCCCTGTAACCGCATCAGGTTGTCGACCGCGTCCCAGTCGGCGTTCTCCTCGGCGTACCAGCGGTGGAACTCCTCCGCCTCGGCCTTCGTCTCGCGGCAGACGCAGTACGAGGGCGTGAAGACGCCGACCTCGCGCCCGTAGGTGTCACGCGCGTTCGCCTTGACCGTCTCGACGACGCCGGCGCCGTCATCAGGCCCGCCGACGACCGTGAACACGACGTTCGAGTTGCGCGCTGCGAAATCACGGCCCTGCGTCGAGGAACCGGCATTGAGGATCGGCAGGAGGCCGTCGTACGGCTTCGGCATCGATTCGGCGCCCTTCAGCTGCCAGAAACGCCCGTCGATGTCGTAGCGGCCGGGCTCCGTCCACAGGCGCTCGACGATCCCCCACCACTCCTGCGCATAGGCGTAGCGATCGTCGTGGTCGAGCGGCAGGTCGACGCCCATTGCGTCGTATTCCGGCTTGTTCCAGCCCGCGACGATATTCAGGCCCGCGCGCCCCTTGCCGATCTGGTCGACGGTCGCCATCGCCTTCGCGGCGACGAGCGGATGGTTGAACGCCGTGTGGATCGTCGCGAAGACGAAGAGGCGCTCCGTCTCGGCGAGGAGACCTGCGGCGAGCGCAACCGGGTCGAGCACGCCCTCGTGGAAGTTCGTCTCGCCGCCGTAGCCGATCCAGCGCGCGATCGGGAGCATGAAGTCGATCCCGACCTCGTCGGCGAGCCTGCCGAGGGCCAGGTTGTCGTCCCACGTCGCCTTCCACCGGTTCTCGATCTTCGTCACCGCCATGCCGGAGGAGCAGTTGGCCGAGAAGAGGCCGAGCTTGAGGTCTTTTCCGTCGAGCAGCGTCTTTGCCACGGGTGTCTCCTTCTCTACGGGGATTCAGGGGGAAAGCCGCGCATGCGGCCCGCGTGCATGACGAGCGGTGGTCGATCGGTGACGGTCGCAGCGACGACGCGGCCGACGAGGATCACGTGGTCGCCGCCGTCGTGTTGGGCGTGAGCGGCGCACTCGATCGTTGCAGCGGCCCCGTCGAGGAGCGGGGCGCCGATGAGCCCGCGTGTGACCGTGAGCCCGTCGAACTTCTCGGCCCCTTTGCGCGCGAACTGCCAGGCGTGCGCCTCCTGATCGGCCGCGAGCAGGTGCAGGGCGAAGCCGGGTGCCTCGAGCCAGACGTCGAGACTGCTCGAGCCTCGGTCGACGCTCCAGAGGACGAGCGGCGGCTCCTGCGAGACAGGCGCCAAGCTCACCATCACGAGCCCGGCATCACGCCCGTCAGGGTGTGCTGCGGTAACGACGACGACGCCGGTCGCCCAGGCGCCCGTTGCGGCGCGGAGGGTCTCGATGTCCACCGATGGCGGCACGGGTGCATCCATTACCTCCAATACTGACATGTCACCGATCTCAGAGTGAGATCGGCTGCGGCGCGACGCCGCGGCCCGTCAGAGTCGCCGCGCCACAACGGGCGGCGAAGGCGACCGCGTTATGCGCTTCGAGACCCGCGCCGAGCGCGAAGGTGAGCCCCGCCATGAACGAGTCGCCGCAGCCGTAGGCGTCCTCGCGCGGCCCGAGGACCGGCGCCGCGACGAACGGGCCGCCGGGTTGCATCCAGCCGCCAAGGGCCCCGGACGTCGTCACGACAAGCTTCGGCTCCGGATCGAGGTCGCCCGCGTGGTAGCGCTCGGCCTCGTCCTCCCCGCTCCCGATCAGTGCATCGAGCTGAACCGCCCCACGCTTGAGATTCTCGATTTCGCGCGTTGTCGCCGTGAGCACCGGGGCACGGCGGGCGGCAATCAGCGCGTCGACGTCTCCGGCGATGAACAACACCGCGTCCATGTCAGCGATGTCGTCCCAGGGAAGGCTCTCGTCGTGACCGCGTGGTCGCAGCTTCGGCCCGACGGTTGTGATCGTGCGCTCCCCCACCTCGTCGATGTGCGTGAAGGCCCAGCGTTGCGGCCGTGGATCGACGCCCGCATGGACGTGAACGCCACGCTCCTCGAGCTCAGCTCGCGATCGGCGCCCGAGCTCGTCGTCACCGAGTGCAGTGAAGAAGTGCGCCTCGTCCGCAAGGAGCGCGAGCTGGATCGCAGCGACGCTCCCGCCCCCGCCCACCTGCTCCCAATCCTCGGTCGAGTGCGCGATCCCCCCAGGCGCCGGAGCGCTCACCACCCGGGCGAACCGGATCCACTCGACATGACCGACGACGGCGACCCTCATGGTGCAAGTCTCACAGATCGATCTCACACGCCGCGCCGCGTCCGCGTTTCAGGTGATGATGCACACCGTGACCATCCCACCGTTCGAGACCTTCTACGCCGAGCACAACTCCGAGGTGCTCGGCCTGCTTCGGCGCAAGGTCGGACGCGATCGAGCCGATGACGCGTTTCAGGAGACGTTCCTGCGTGCGTTGAGGGCGTACGACCGGCTCGAGCACGGCGAGCACCTGCGGGCCTGGGTGCTGACGATCGCCTCGCGCGTCGCGATCGACGTCCACCGCCGCACGAAGCCGACGAGCGAGATGCCGGATCTCCCGCACGAGGACGCCCGCCCTGCCTATGAGGATCTCGGCGAGCTCACCGACGGCCTGCCCGCGAGGGAGCGCGCCGCCGTGGTGCTCCGCTACGGCTACGACCTCACCTACGACCAGATTGCGGCAGCGCTCGACTCGAGCCCCGACGCCGCGCGACAGGCCGCCTCGTCCGGGGTGCGCCGCCTCAGAAAGGATGCCCGTCAGTGACCATTCCCTCCGATCTCGACCTACGCTTCCGCGAGGCGGCTGCCCGCAGCGGGATGCTCGACGCCGGATACGACCTCGTCGACAGCCCGATCGGTTCACTTTTCGTCGCCGCGAGCGACCGGGGGCTGCTGCGAATCTCCTTCGACGCCGACATCGAGCAGCACCTCGAGTGGCTCTCCCGGGTTGCCGGCCGCAACGTCCTCCGCGCGCCACGTCAGATCGACGGGGCGCGGCGTGAGCTCGACGAGTACTTCGAGGGCCGCCGCCACGCATTCGACCTTGCCGTCGATCTCCGAGAGGTGACGCCGTTCACCGCGCGCGTGTTGCACGAGCTCGCCCGGATCCCGTTCGGCGAGACCGCCACGTACGCCGAGCTCGCGACGCGGGCTGGGAGTCCAAAGGCTGCGCGCGCGGTCGGGATGACGATGAACCGCAACCGCATCCCGATCGTCCTCCCCTGTCACCGAGTGATCGGAGCGAACGGAAGCCTCGTCGGCTACGCGGGGGGGCTCGATCGCAAGGTGGCGCTGCTGACGCTCGAGGGAGTCTTGCTCTGACGCTGACCGCGGAGAAACGTGGCCGCGAGGAGAGAGGCCAGGAACGCGAGCCCGGCGACACAGAGAACGATCGCGTGGAATGTGTCGACGCCTGCTGCACGCTCGACGCCACTTGCTGAGGGATCGAACGGCGTGTCGTCACTGCCGCCCCGATTGACGAACAACCAGCCGGCAAGCGCACCGATCGCAGCGACGGAGAGGATGCCGCCGACACGTGCGATGGTCTGGTTGAGCCCCGCCGCGACGCCCGCAAGCTCCTCGGGAGCCGGTGCGAGCGCGGCGGCGGTGACCGGTGCGACGACCGCGGGCAATCCGATCGCGAAGATGCAGATGCTCGCGACGCCCCACGTCCATGCGTCCGGGCGACTCGAGACCTGGAGCAGCAACAACACTGCCACACCGATCGTTGCCGCGCCCACCGCGATCGGGACCCGTGGACCGTTGCGATCGGCATAGCGACCGAACCGCGACGCGAGCAGGATCAACCCGAGGCTCGGTGGCGCGAACACGAGCCCCGCGAGCGCCGGCGAGAACCCGAGGAACTGGAGGTAGACCGGCAGGAAGAGTAGGTGCGCGCCGAGAGCCGCGTACATCACGAGCGTGACGAGGTTGGCGGCTGCGAGGCCGGGCATCCGCAGGAGCGAGGGCGGAATCACGGGAGCGCCTGCACGTAGAGTCCAGACGATCACGCCAATCGACGCAGCGATGCCCACGACGAGAAACGGTGCCACGGCCGCAAGCCCCCGTGCCTGCAGCTCGACGAGCGCGTAGGTGATGCCGACGAGCGCAACGGCGACGAGCGACGAGCCGACGAGATCGAGTGTCGAGCGGCCGGTCGCCTTCTCCTCCTCCCCTCGTCCGGCAACGGCGAGCACGATCGTGACAACGGCCAGCGGAACGTTGATCAGGAAGACGAACCGCCATGAGACCGTCTGCACGATCATTCCACCGAGCGGCGGGCCGCCGACGGTCGCAAGGCTTGTCAGCGACGTCCAAAGGCCGATTGCGCGGCCGGCCTGCCCCGCCCAGGTGACCCGCAGGAGCGCGAGGCTCGTCGTCGTGAGGACGGCGCCGCCGACCCCCTGCAAGGCGCGGCCGCCGATCAGCACGCCCTCGTTCGGCGCGAGCGCGGTGAGCAGCGAGGCGACGGCGAAGAGGACGACGCCGACGATGAACGTTTGCCGAAGCCCCACGCGATCCCCGATCGCCCCGCCAACGAGATAGAAGGCCGAGAGCGACAGCGCGTAGGCGAGATAGACCCACTGCTGGCCAGAGAGCCCGAGCCCGATGTCGACGTCCATCGCGGGGAGCGCGACGATCACAACGGTCGTGTCGAGAAATGCGAGCGCCGAACCGATGGCAGTCGCGAACAGGGTCAGCATCCGCACGCGGTGCCCGGCTTGCGCCGACTGCCTGGGTTCCATCCGCCTACGCTAGCGGCGTGCGATCGGGCGACGTTGCCCGACGAATCAACGAGCGCAATACTGTGAGTTCCGTCATCACCCAGTGAAAGGTGGTCGCATGGCGTTCGAGGAACTCACCAGCCGGCACGCCGTGATGTGGGGCTCCGCTCCGTTCGAGAACATCGCGCATCTGATCGAGGACATGCACGTGACGCTCGTGGAGCGCCTTTCACCGGTGTCCGGCGAGCACTGGCTCGATCTGGGCTGTGGCGTGGGCGATGTCGCTTTCCACGCGGCACGGGCCGGGGCCACGGTTACCGGGTCAGACCTGTCGCCGATCCTGGTCGAGACGGCAAGGAGCCGAGCAGCGGAGTACGGCCTCGATCTCACGCTGGAGGTGGCCGACTGCCAAAACCTCCATTATGCGGACGCATCCTTCGACGTCGTGTCCTCGTCGGTCGGAGTCATCTTCGCGCCGGACCACGAGCGCGTCGCGAGCGAACTCGCCCGCGTCTGCCGTCCGGGCGGCCGCATCGGACTGACCGCCTGGCGCAAGGAGAGCGGCGTCGGCGCGATGTTCGCCGCCATGGCACCCTTCATGCCGACTCCGCCACCCGGGGCTGGATCACCGCTCCAGTGGGGCCACGAGGCGTACGTCGAGTCGGTGCTCGGCGGAGCGTTCGATCTCACGATCGAGGAGCTCGACATCCCACAAGTGGGCGAGGACGGAACGGAGATGTGGACGTTCTTCCGTGACAACTTCGGGCCTTCGTTCACACTCTGGACATCCCTCGACGCCGACCGGCGCACCGAACTCGACACGGCGATGGAAGCGTTCTTCGAGGGCTATCGCTCTGGCGACGGCATCAGCGTCGAACGTCGCTACATCGTCGTCACCGGCGTGCGTCGATAGGGCGTAATCACTCCAGCAGACGGTATCCCCTTCCCCATACGTTGATCACGTAGGGCAGCTCCGCTCCCGCGGCGCTGAGCTTTCGGCGCAGCCGCGACGCGTGCGAATCCACCGTGCGAGTGACGAGACGGCCGCCGTAGCCCCAGACGTCTCGGAGCAGCTCGTCCTTCGTGTACACGCGATGCGGATCGCGTGCGAGCCCGACGGCAAGATCGAACTCACGTGCAGCGAGCGAGACCGGGACGCCACGCACCCGCACCTGCCGTGCACGCCGGTCGACGACCAGCTCACCGACCTCGAGCACGTCGGCCTGCCCCGCGGCGGCGCGGCGCAGCAGTGCATGAATGCGTGCGACGAGCTCGGGATACAGCTCGCGCTCCGCGACGTCGTCGGCACCGTGCTCGAAGGCCCGGATGCGTTCCACAGGGTCGGCACCCGACGCCGTGAGCACGATCACCGGGATGTTCCTGTCCCAGCGACGGCCCGGCTCACCCTCACGCAGGCGGGCGCACAGCTCTGTCTCACCGGTGAGCACGATGTCCGGCCGCGAGCGCTCGGCGATATCGAGCGCCTGCGCACTCCACCCTGCCTCGACGACGTCGAAACCGTCAGAGCTCAGATTGCGCTCGAGATACCCCGGCCGGGCGGGATCGGAGTCGGCGAGAAGGAGGGCTGCACGCATTCCAGCAACGGTAGGGCTATGGACGGCCCACCGCCAGATGTCCTTTACGCCAGAAGTGTGACGATCACTCCCCAGCTGTCCGGAACCGGCTAGCCCAGCTCCCGCAGGAGTGCATCCGTCCACACCTGCACGGTCTTCGCGCGACGGTAGTAGCGATGGATGCCGCCCTCGAGCGCGAAGCCGATGCCCCCGTGTACTTGCTGCACGTGCGCCGTCACATCACGACAGGCGCTCCCTGCCCACGCGAGTGAGTCGCGGGGGAAGCCGGCCTCGGGATCGGCGGCAGACCAAGCCGAGAGCAGGAGACCGTCGCGGGCCATGGCCGCATCAGCGAGGTGTGCCTGGACGGCCGGTAACGCGGCGAGAGGCGCACCGAACTGCTCCCGCGCCTTCGCATGCTCCACCGCCTTCTCGAGCGCTCCGTCGGCTATGCCCGCCAGGTACGCGAGCGTGACGGCGCCCCACGCGTGGAGCCGCACAGGATCGGACGCCCGATCCGGTGCCGGCTCAACCCCGCGCAACGTTCCCGTGCCGTCGAGCGTTGGCTCTCGCACTCCCCCTTCGACCCGCCCTGCGCCGTGCCGCACGCGGCCACCGAGCGCGAGCGGGGTTCCGAGCGTTGCCTCGTCCACGAGGCACAGGGGCGCACAGGCCCGCCCCAGCTCGATCCCTCCCGCAACGGCAGGTCCGAGGAGATCGGGATCGCTCCCGAGTTCGTCCCAGCCGATCTCTGCGAGCCGTGCCGCCAGAGCATCGTCGCGGTCGTCCTGCCACCGCCCGAAGACCGGCTCGAGCGGCGGCTCCCAGCCCGCGAGCGCACCGCGCACCGACTCGGCGAACAGCTCCAGCTCTTGCTCGACTGTGAACCTCATTCCCCCACCTCAAGGAGGATTGCAGCGGTGTCGGCTCCGAGCGACGGCGCCGGACGGATCGCCGCCGGATCTTCCCCGTCGAATCGGAAGACGCCGCCGAGCATCGTCATCGACCCGAGTCCCGGCTGCTCGACGTCCTGAAGCAGGCCGTTCGCACGTGCCTGCTCGTCCGCGTGTACCGACTCGCGCGCAAGGACCGGGCCTGCAGGAACGGCCGCCGAGCCGAGGCGGGCGAGCCACGCCTCGACCGATCCGGCGGCAACCTCCACCTCGATCGCCGTCGTGATGCGCTGCTTCTCCACGAGCACGGCGGGATCCGCGGGCACGAGATCCGGTGTCGCGATCGTGGCATCCTCGAGCCCGAACAGCCCGAGAAACGACTCCCGCTGGGCACGGTTGAGGCAGGCGACCGCGAGAAAGCCGTCGGCCGCCTCGTAACAGCGGTAGTACGGGTTCATGGCCAGGCCGCCGGCGATCTCGTCGGCACGGGCCTCCAGACCGCCTCGTGTCGCAGCGGCGGCAGGACCAACGGCCTCCCCGTCCAGCCAGACGAGATCCTGGATCTGTACCGCAAGCGCGGCACCGAGGAGCGACACCTCGACGAGCCGCCCTTCTCGCCCGCCCCGCGACGCGACAAGCGCCGCGAGCACGCCGGATGCGAGCAGATGACCCGCCGTGAGATCGGCCATGGGGATACCGCCCGCCCGAACCGGAACCGTGTCACCGTGGGAGGCGTGCGAGGTGAGGAGCCCTGAGCGGCCCTGAGCGACAAGGTCGTAGGCCGGCCGGCCGGCCAGAGGGCCGTGCGGGCCGAAGGACGTAACAACGCCGACGACGAGGGCCGGATACTCGGCATGGAGTGCCTCCCAGCCCAGCCCGAACGATTCTGCCCGTGCCGGAGGCGAGTTATGGATCACGATGTCGGCAGTCGCGACGAGTTGCGCGAGCGCAGCACAGCCGTCAGCCGTCTTCAGGTCGAGCATCACCGACCGCTTGCCCCGGTTGAGCGGGACGAAGAACCGCCCGATGCCCGGTGCGACCGGCATCACCTGCCGATACGCATCACCGCCCGGCGGTTCGACCTTGATCACGTCCGCGCCGAGCTCCACGAGAAGCGAGCCCGCTAGAGGCCCCGCGACGTACTGCGCCACCTCGATCACGCGGATGCCCTCGAGCGGCAGGGTCATCGTAGGCCCAGGGGCTTGATGCGGGATAGGCGTGCAGGCCCCCAGCCGCATGTGCGCATGTCCCGCATCAAGCCCCTAACCCTCTCCGTGCGATCACGAGCTGCTGCACTTCTGCGGTGCCACCGGCGATCGTAGAGCCGACCGAGGCGCGATACAGAGCTGCCGCACGACCCTGGATCGCCGCGCCCGGTGACGCGTCACCAAGGCCTTCGAGACCGAGGAGATCGACCGCCGCGTCGCCGATAGCCTGCGCAAGCCGCGCGCCGGATAGCTTGGCCATCGCGGACGTCGCGCTACCGGGAAGCCCGTGGTCGAGCATGTCGGCCGCACGGAACGAGAGCAGCCGGGATGCGTGCAGCTCTCCCCGCAGGCGGGCGATCCTCTCCGACGCTGCGCGATCGAGCCGATCCGTCTCGCGCAGCCTCGCATCCACCGCGTCGAGCACCCAGGCGAACCCACCGAGTTTCTCGGCCGTGACGCGCTCGAAGTCGAGCGTGTGCATGAGGATGTCCCAGCCGCCGTTCACCTCACCGACGAGGTTCGCGGCGGGAATCTCCACCCCATCGAGAAACGTCTCGCACAGGTAGCCCCCGCCGAGGGTCGGGAACGTCCGCACCTCGATCCCCGGCGTGTCGACCGGGCAGACGATCACGGAGATGCCGCGGTGCTTCGTGTCGGGATCGGTGCGCACGGCGAGGTAGATCCAGTCGGCGAGCTGGGCGCTCGACGTCCAGATCTTGTGGCCGTTCACGACGTAGGTGTCGCCGCGCAGCTCGGCCCGGGTGGTGAGCGAGCCCAGGTCGCTGCCAGCGCCCGGCTCCGAGAACCCCTGGCAGAAGACGAGCTCGCCGCGGGCGATTCCCGGCAGCAGGCGCTCGACGAGCGCGGGTGAGCCGAAACGTTCGATCGCCGCACCGATCGTCTTGTACGAGAGGAGATAGGACGAGAGTGGCAGCCAGTGGTAGCCGAACACCTCCTCGACCAACGTGGCCGTCAGTCGCGAGAGTCCGCGCCCACCGAGCTCGACGGGCCACGACATCCCGATCCACCCCGCCTCGCCGAGCGCCCGGTTGACGGCGACGGAGTCACCGTCCGAGAGCATCCCCTGCCGCCACCACTCCGGGTCGCTCTCGAGAAGCGGCCTCAGGCCCACGCAGAAGGCGGCAGCGTCTGCTCGGAGGGCGCTCTGCTCGGCTGTCGGTCGCAGGTGCAACGCGAAACGACCCTACCTGGGATGATCCCGGGCATGGAGCACCGACACGTCTTCATCACCGTCACGGACGGCACCCGGCTTGCCGCCCAGCTGTGGCTGCCCGAGGTGCAACCGGCGCCCGTCGCGCTCGAGGCGCTGCCCTACCGGATGGACGACCTCACGGCGTCGTACACGGGCGAGTACGAGCGGCTGTGCCAGGAGGGCGGGCTCGCGGTGTGCCGTCTCGACATCCGCGGCACCGGCTCGTCGAGCGGCATCGCCACCGACGAGTACACGGCGACAGAACTCGACGACATCTGCCAGGTGATCGCCTGGCTCGCGGAGCAGGAGTGGTCGAACGGCCGCGTTGGCATGTACGGCACCTCGTGGTCCGGGTTTAACTCGCTCCAGGTCGCCTGCCTCAATCCGCCCGCGCTCGGCGCCATCGCCCCTATCTACGCGTCGGACGATCGCTACACGGACGACGTCCACTACATGGGCGGCGCCGTCAAGGCGCTCGACCTGATCGACTGGCCGCTCTACATGGTCAACATGAACGCGCTGCCTCCCGTTCCCGCGGTCTTCGGCGAGGGCTGGCGAGAGGAATGGGCGAAGCGAATCGACGGCGTCGAGCCGTGGCTCCTGAACTGGTTCGAGCAGCAGACAGACGGGCCGTACTGGCGGCACGGCTCGGTCCGCCCGGCGACGACGAGGATCCAGTGTCCGACGATGATCGTCGCCGGCTGGGCCGACGGCTACACGAACATCGCCCTCCGCGGCTTCGAGGCGCTCACCTGCCCGAAGCGGGTCATCCTCGGCCCGTGGGGCCACGGCTCGACTGCGACGGCGCGCCCGGGCCCGCATATCGATCTGATCCCCGAGCTGATCCGCTGGTTCCGTCACCACCTCGCCGACGAGGAGAACGGCATCGACACCGAGCCACCCATCGCCGTTTTTGCCCGTCGCTCGACGCGGCCGGCACCGGATCGCGCGGAGATGAACGGCGAGTGGCGCAGCGAGGCGACCTGGCCGGCGGAGCGTCTGATGAAACACGTCCTGCAGCCCGAGGGCGAAGGACTCGAGACGATCCACGTGCGCGGCGATGTCGGTCGCTCAGCCTGGATCTCCTGCGCCGGCGGCGGCCCATGGGGACTTCCAGCCGATCAGCGCTTCGACGACGCGCTCTCACTGACATACGACTGGGATCTCTCAGAGGCCGATCTCGACGTCATGGGCCACCCACGCGTGAAGCTCACGGTCACGTCCGAGGTGCCGGTTGCCTACCTCTCGGTGCGCCTCTGTGACGTGTTCCCCGACGGCGCGTCGGCCCTCGCCGGGCGAGCGATTCTCAATCTCACCCATCGCAACGGCAGCACGAACCCGATTGCGCTCGAGCCGGGCGTGCCGACCGAGGTCGAGATCGAGCTGGAGGCGACGTCCTGGATCTTCGAGGAAGGTCATCGCGTGCGGCTCGCACTCTCCGGCGCGGACTGGCCGAACACGTGGCCGCCGCCCAGCGGGGCCCCGCTTCAGGTCGAGCGAAGCAGCGTGGAGCTCACTCTTCCCGTTCTCTCGGGGCCACCACACCTGCCCGCGCCGAGCCTGCCGCCAACGACCGGCAAGGACACCCACGCTCCGGCCAAGGACGTCGAGCAGCCGCCGACCGTGTGGGTGATCGAAGAGGACCAGCTCAAGCACGAGACGCGCGCGGTCACGAGCTACGGCGCGATCTACGACGCGCCGTTTGGGGCGCATTGCGTGGAGGAGTACGAGGGAACGGTGGGCGTGTCACTCGATGATCCTGCTCGCGCCTTCGCGAAAGCGACGACCGTCTATCACATCACCTGGCCCGAAGCAGACGTGCGGACGGAGGCGCGGCTCGACATGACCTCGGACGCGGAGACCTACCACGTCGTGATCGACCTCGTCGCCGAGGAGGTCACACCGGTGCCGGGTGTGGAACCGTTCCGTCGGGAGCAGCGCTTCGAGCGCAGCTTTCCCCGTCATCTCGCCTGAAGAGGCCGCGGTGTCGACGTGCAGCCTGACGCCTGGCTCACTCTCGGCTCCCACGTGACGTCGGAGAGACGAGCAAGCGCAAGGAGCAACGCCTGCGTTCCCTTGCGCCCTCCACCCTGAGCGCGCAGCGCGAGATACAGCTCGTGCGCGAGCGCGAGACCCGGGAGCGCGAGGTTCATCCGCCGCGCCTCGCCGAGCGCGATCTCCATGTCCTTGATGAAGTGCTCCACGAAGAATCCCGGCTCGAAGTCGCCCTTCAGCATCCGGGGTGCGTAGTTCGTCAGCGACCAGGATCCCGCAGCCCCACCGGAGACCGCCTCGAGCACTGTCTCGAGATCGAGCTCCGCCTTGTACGCGTACAGCAGAGCCTCGCAGACGCCGATCATCAGGGTCGCGATCAGAACCTGGTTGACCATCTTTGCGTGCTGACCCGCTCCGGCATCGCCCTGGCGGACGATCGTCTTGCCCATGATCTCGAAGAGTGGCCGCACCCGCTCGATCGCCGCGGCGTCGCCACCGACCATGATCGAAAGCGTCGCGTTGCGGGCGCCGACATCTCCACCGGAGACAGGGGCATCGATCGACTCGAGGCCTCGCGCGAGGGCCGCGGCGCGAATCTCTTGCGCGAGCGTCGGTTCGCTCGTCGTCATGTCGACCAGGATTGACCCCTCCGCCGCGCCCACGAGCGTGCCGTGCTCGCCGAGCACGACCTCCCGCACATCGGACGGAAACCCAACCATCGTGAAGACGATGTCCGCACGAGCGGCAACCTCGGCCGGCGTGCCGGCCCACACGGCCCCGCGTGCGACGAGGTCGTCGGCGCGCGACTTCGTGCGCGAGTAGACAGTGACGGGATGCCCGGCCTCGAGCAGGTGGCCACACATCGACGTCCCCATGACCCCGCACCCGATCCACCCGACCGGCTCTAGCGACGAACTGACCATGCGCCCTCCTCCTCGATGTGATCTGCGCCGACACCGTATCGGGTCGGAACCCGAAACAATTCAGCTCTGGCCGCTCACTCGACAGCAGCCGGCGGCCACGTTGCAACGTACGACGATCTACGCCGGGGTCGTTGCGAGGCCCCGCAAGACCCAGGCATGCAGTGTCTCGGGTGCAAGGTCGGCACCGTTCGGCCACACGATCGTCCCCAATTCTCGGTCGAGAGTGACGCGAGAAAAATAGGCCGGCGCGGCGAGTGGTTCGAAGACTCCACGCCACGTCCAGCCGGAGAAGTCGATCTCACCCTCGGCGCCGTCCTCGAACGTCAGGCGCAGACGATGATCGCCCACAACCTCTGCCGTCGTCACATGAACGAGATGCGCCATTCCGACCATCTTACGCGAGTGGTTCGATCGGCTCGAGCGGCTGATCTGCGCGGGCGCGGTGCCAATTGAGCGCGAGTTCAGCACGGTGGATGCCTGCCCAGGTGAGCACGAGCCGCAGCGTGCGCTCGGACAGCGACCCTGCCAATACCTCGAGCGTGTCGATGGCGATCGATGCCTCTTGGCCGACGTGGAGCGCATGGAAATGCGGTACCCCATGCTCGGCGTAGTACATCGTGATCACGATTCCGTAGAACTCGCTGATTCGCGGCATCGCAGCTCACCTTGCCGACCCCGACGCTTCACCACAAGATGTCCAAACGAGCCACGCCGCGCGAACTGAGAATCAGGCAGTCGCGAACGGGTCGAGCACGCGGACGCCGTCGAATGTGAGGTAGTCGCGATCGCGGGTCCAGATCGCCTCGACGCCGTAGGCGCGCATGAGCGCCACGAGGTGGGTGTCGGGAACACGGTTGCCCCGCGGTGCCACCTCGTCCGCCACCGCGCGGAACGCCGGCCAGAAGCCGGCGTCCTCGCCTGGACTGCGGACATGCGGGAGGTCGAGGAGCGCACCGAGGTTCGCGAGCGCCTCACGGGACGACAGGGGTGTGGCAAAGATCGATGGGTGCGTGGCAATCCGAAGATAGGCCATCGCCGTCGGCCAGAACACGTAGACGAGCTCAGGCCCCGCCGCGACTCGCTCGACGAACGCGAGCGCTGCATCGTGGAGCTGGCTCGACGAATCCGATGCGTAGAGCAGCGGGTTGACGTCGATCGCGGCGCTCACGGCGCGTCGAGTGCCGCGTAGACGGCGTCCTTGTCCTCGAGGTCGACCCGTGCAGCCATCGACCGCGCCGTCCACGAGAACGCCGGCGACGGCGCCGAAGGCTCGGCGAGAGCCACCGCGAGCAGCTCGGAGACGAGCGCGCCGATCGTCTTCCCCTCAACGGCCTGCCGCCGCCGCAACTCACGCATCACGGTCGCATCGAGATCGAGCGTCGTTCGAGCCATGCATCAGATGCTAGGTATCGATGCATCTGATGTCAAGGGCGCCGAGGTCGCGCGTCAAGGGTTCGAGGATGGCCCAAGCAGAATGCACGCCGCCCGGTGCCCCACCGCCACGCCGTCCAACGCCCGCAGTTCGGGATCCGTCTCCTTGCAGCGCTCCTCGGCCACCGGGCAGCGGGGGTGGAAGCGGCAGCCGGGCGGCACGCGCACCGGGTTCGGCGTCTCGCCGGTGAGAATCTGCGGGAAGGCCTGCTCATCCGGATCACGCCGCGGCACGACCGAGATCAGCGCCTTCGTATACGGATGCTGCGGGTTGCGCACAACGTCCCGCGCCGGGCCTTCCTCGACGATGCGGCCGAGGTACATCACCGCGATCCGGTCGGCGAAGTGCGCCGCGGTCGAGAGGTCGTGCGTGATCATGAGCACGCCCATGCCTTCTCGACGGAGCCCGTCGAGGAGCGCGAGGATCCCCGCGCGCACGGACACGTCGAGCATCGACACCGGCTCGTCGGCGATCAGCAGCTTCGGCTCGAGGACAAGCGCCGCCGCGATTGCGACCCGCTGACGCTGACCGCCGGACAGTTCATGCGGATAGCGGTCGATGAAGAGCTCGGGAGGCGTCAAGCCCGCACGCTCCATCGCCTCGTGCACCTTCGCCTCCCTGTCCTCCTTGCGGGGGACGAGTGAATGCACCCGGATCGGCTCCTCGATCGTGTCCCGCACGGTAAACCGCGGATCGAGCGACTCATACGGATCCTGGTAGATGATCTGGATCTCGCGGCGCAACGGCCGTAGCTGGCCTGGGCTCAGCTCGCCGATCTCTACCCCGTCGAAGCGGATCGAGCCGCCCTGGTTCGCGACCATCCGGATCACCGTCTGCGCTGTCGTCGTCTTGCCACAGCCTGACTCACCGACGAGCGCCACCATCTCGCCAGCCGCCACGGAGAACGTCACGCCGTCGACCGCCTTCACGGTCAGCTGCGGCCTACGCATCATTGCTCCGAGCAGACCGCGCGGCACCGGGTAGTGGCTGATCAGGTCGTCGACCTCGAGCAGCGACCCGTCCGCTGCGGAAACCTTCGCCGCCGCTGCCTCGGCCGCCTGGCTCACGACGCGAGCTCCGCCAGCGACGGGTCATTGAGGTGGCAGCGCGCCTCGTGCCCCGCGACCGGCTCCCTCCGACCAGGGCGAACGGTCGTACACGGCTCGAACGCCGAGTCGCATCGGGGCCTGAACGCGCAGCCTACGATCTCGCGGTCGAGGCGCGGCGGAGCACCCGGGATCGAGAGCACCTCGTCGTCGCCGAGCAGATCCGGAGTTGCGGCGAACAGCATGCGCGAGTACGGGTGGCGGGGATCGTGGTAGATCTCGGACATCCCGCCCATCTCGACGATCTCGCCGGCGTACATCACGGCCGCGCGGTCACACACCTGCGCGACCACCGGCAGGTCGTGCGTGACGAGGATCACCGTCAGCCCGAGCTCCTGCCCGAGCGTCGTCGAGAGGCTGACGAGTAGCTCGAGAATCTGCGCCTGCACCATCACGTCGAGCGCCGTCGTCGGCTCGTCGGCGAGCAGCACCTTCGGTGAGCACGCGAGCGCCATCGCGATTGCAGCCCGCTGGCGCATCCCGCCCGAGAACTCGTGCGGGTAGCGGTTGGCCCGATCGCCGGCGATGCCGACGAGCTCGAGAAGCTCGGCGACGCGCGACCGCGCGCTCTTCCCCGTCGCCATCCCGTGCAGCACCATCGGCTCGGCTATCTGGGCGCCTATCGTCCTGACCGGGTTGAAGGCGTTCATCGCCCCCTGGAAGACCATCGAGATATCGCTCCAGCGATGCGGGCTGATCGTCTCCTCGCCGCCGACGAGGATGTCTTCCCCGTCGAGCAGGACCTTGCCGGACACCGACGCCGTCGCGGGAAGCAGCCCCATCATCGCGAGGATCGTCGTCGTCTTCCCGCAGCCCGACTCACCGACGAGCCCCATTCGCGCTCCCGCACGAAGCTCGAACGTCACGCCCTGGACGGCGTGCAACTCGCCACCGCCGGGGAGGTCGAACCACACGTTCAGATCCTCGACGCGGATCACGGGCGGACGGGCGCTCACTTCGGCGCCTTCGATCCAGCACCTGGGCGGACCCGGAATCGCTTGACCGAGAGATGGCCAACGCGGAGGCGCGGGTTGAGTCCATCCTCGACGGACTGCCCGACCATCGTGCACGCGAGGATCACGATCGTCACGCAGACCCCGGGCGGCACGATCGCCCACCATGCGTTGTTGATCGTCGCCTCGCCCTCGAAGGCGTTCTCGATCAGCCTGCCCCAGGAGATCGTGCTCGGGTCACCGAGGCCGAGGAACGTGATGAACGTCTCGGCGAAGATGGCAAGTGCGATCATCAGCACCGTGTTTGCGATCAGGAGCGGCGCCACCTGCGGCAGCACGTGTTTGAAGATCAGCCTGCGATTTCCGGCACCGAGCGCCTGCGCCCGCTTCACGTAGACGCGCTCCCGGACGCTCTTCACCTGCGCGCGAATCAGCCGCGCAGTGCTCGTCCAGTAGATGATCCCGATGATGATGATGATGTTGGTCAGGTTCCGCCCGAACAGGGCGGCAGCGATGATCATCAGGGGAATGTCGGGGATCACGAGCATGTAGTCGGTGAACCGCATCAGGACGGTGTCCGTCGTCCCTCCGAAGTAGCCGGAGAGCACGCCCACGGTGCCTCCGATGAGAATCGCCACGAGCGCAGCCAGGAAGCCGACTCCGAGGGAGACGCGGCTTCCTGCGATCAGAAGCGACAGCATGTCGCCGCCGCCGTCGTCGGTTCCGAGCCAGAACTCGCTGCTCGGCGGCGCGTAGACCGGGCCGACTTTCTCCGTTGGATCGTACGGCTCGAGCCACGGCGCGAAGATCGCCACGAAGGTGAAGAAGCCGAGGATGCCGAGGCCGATCATCGCGGACCGGCTCCCGAGCAAGGTCGTCCGCACGAAGCCCGGCCGACCCGTCTTGAGGATGCCCTGTGCGAGCCCGTCCTCGTCTGCCGACTGGAGCGGCTCGGTCAGGCTCACGCCGTCACCCGGGGATCGAACTTGAAGTAGAGGAGGTCGGCCAGCAGGTTGAAGAAGATCACGGACAGCGTCAGCAGGAGGAAGATCGCCTGGAGAAGCGGGAAGTCGCGCTTGTCGATCGCCTCGACCGTCAACAACCCGAGGCCTGGATACGAGAAGACGTACTCGACCGTGATCGAGCCGCCGATGATGAAGCCGAGCGAGAGCGCGACGAGCGTGATGATCGGCAACATCGCGTTGCGGAGCCCGTGGCTTCTCACGATCGCCCAGTTCTTCAGTCCCTTCGCGCGCGCCGTGAGGACGTAGTCCTCACCGAGCGTCTCGAGCATCGCCGAGCGGACGATGAGTGCGTAGTCGCCGTAGAGGACGAGTCCGAGGGTCAGCGCCGGCAGGATCATGTGCTTCATCCGATCGATGAACAGATCCCACGTCGAAGCGTCGGTGAACAGCCCGAGCGTCGGCGTCTTGATTCCGGACGACGGTAATCCGACAGCGCTCGCGACGAAGAAGATCAGCATCAAGCCGAGCCATTGCGTCGGCATCGAGTAGAAGCCGAGCGCCGTGTAGAGACCTCCCTTGTCGACGGCCGTACCCCGCCGCCACGCGGAGATCACCCCCACGAGCGTGCCGAAGATGATCGCGAAGAGCGTTCCGAGCGCGATCATCGGCAGCGAGTTCTTGATCGGCTCGATGAGCTCCCCTCGCACCGGTTTCTCCGAGGGGACGGAGTTGCCGAGATCGAAGCGTGAGAGATCTCGCAGGTAGAGCTTGTACTGCTGCCACTTCGATAGATCGAGCCCGAGGTCGCGGCGCTGCGCCTCCTTGAATGCTGCGCTGCACTGACGACAGCGCAGCGCCGAGACCGCGTCGCCCGAGAGGGCGCGGAAGAGAACGAAGTTGAGAGTAATCGCGATGAACACGGTCAGCAGCGCGAACGCAACGCGCTTCACGACGTAATCGGCGCCTCTCACTTCAGTTCTCTCCCGCTCCTCTCGGCGAGTTCAGCTCAGGGCTGACGCGGTGACGTGTAGTAGACCTTGGAGTACCCACCGAGCTTCGACTCGAAGCTCGTCCACTTCTTGGACGTCGCGTCGATGGCGACATGGTTCGTGAGTTGCGTGTAGTAGAAGTTGTCGTAGACGACCTTCTGCGCCGCCCACACAACGGCCTTGCGCGCCTCCGGGTCAACCGTCACTCCCTGCTTGACATACAGCTTGTCGTACGACGGATTGCTCGCTCCTGTATCGCTCCACGAGCACCACTGCCCCTTCGTTGCGACGGAGAGCATGAAGTCCGGGTCGAGGTAGCCGACCCAGTCCCACATCGCGATGTCGTACCCCTGGTACTGCTCGCCTTCCGGACCCGAGCAGTCGCCCGTTTGGATGGCATAGGTTGCCGTCGCGTCGCCGCCGACCTTCTGCGTCACCTTGACGCCGAGCTTTGCAAACCCGTCCTTGACGATGTCGAAGGAGCGGTCGACGTTGAAGTCGGTCGAGGTAGGTGTGAGGATCTCGTACGCCATCTTGTGCTCGGGCTGAGCGAGCGTGCCGGTCGTCGCAGGCACGTTTCGGATCCCATCGGAGCCGCGCTTGTAGCCGAGCTCGTCCAGAGCCGTGTTCGCGGCAGCGCAGTTGTACTTCAGCGGCCCGAGGTTCGGATTCTCGAGCGGTGAGATGTGCCCGACGATGCTCTCGACCTTGCTCGCGTAGCCGGCGAAGACGACGTCGATGATCTGATCGCGGTCGATGCACATCGAGAGCGCCTTCTTCACGACCGGGACGAGCAGCTCCCGATTCTTCTTCTTGGCCGGGTTCGAGTTCCACGTGATGTTGGTCGTCTCGGCCCCGGGCCACTCGTTGACAGTGATGTTCTCTACCTTCTTTACGGCCTTGACGGCCTGGAACGGCACCTGGTCTGCCCAGTCGAGCTTGTCCCCTTTCAGATCCGCGATGATCGCGTCGGCATTGGTGTAGTACGTGAGTGCGACACCCGAGGCGTGCGACGGCGGACCGTAGAAATCGGCGTACGGCTTGAACGCGGTTGTCCCCTTCTTCTCGTACTGCGTGATCGTGTACGCGCCACCGCTGATGATCGGCAGGTTGAGCTCCGGCTTGTACGTCTTCAGGCCCTTGCCGTTCGCACCCGCCTTGGGCGCCCAGATGTGCTCGGGAAGGACGAAGAACTGCTCGAGCTGCGGGAGGACGTTCCCGACAGGAGACGAGTAGTGGATCACGAGCGTCGTGTCGTCAGGCGCCTCGGCATTCTTGATATTCGCGAGCGCCGACGCGGCCACGGCGGTTGCGTCGTCCTTGTACTTCACCGTCGTGTTGATAGTCCACGCAGCGTCGGCAGCGGTCAACGGCTCACCATCTGACCACTTCGTGTCAGGCCGCAGCTTGAACGTCCAGTCCTTGCCGTCGTCGGAGGTCGTCCACGACTCGGCCCAGTCGCCCTCGAACTCGAACGCGGCGTTGTACTGGACGAGCTGCGGGTAGATCATCATCATCGCCGTGTACGCCTGCGACTCGATGTAGTTGAACGGGTTGAGCGAGTCGATGTAGTTCGCCGTGCCGATGCGAAGCACGTCACTCGACGATGCGCCGTCGCTCGACGACCCGTCGCCGGAATCGCCGCCGCCGCCGCAGCCTGCTGCAACCGCCAGGGCCGTGGCAACGAGGGCCACCCCCACAAGCCTTCGTAGTCTCATCTCGAGCTCTCCTCGTGTCGCGGAAACGGGACGGCGCTCCGTGCGCCAGTGTCGGTCGGGCTGTCTCGTGACTCAGTACTATCGCATCCCTCGCCCGGGCATGCACGTCTGCGAGACGGCTGGGCGGTCACATCAGGTACCAGTCGAGAAATCCCTCCAGTCGCCGGTAGAAGTCGAGCTGCGGTCCGATCCGGAGGAAGCCGTGACCCTCGGTCGGGTAGGTGACGTACTCGTAGGTCT
>JBKJVI010000053.1:0-9811 GCA_046590225.1 Gaiella sp.
GAGCCCGTCGGGGACGACTCCTGCTGCCTCACCGTCACCCACGACCAGTTGCACGAGGGCGCAAGCGGCGAGCTCTACGGCGGTTGGCCGATGATCCTCTCCGGCCTCAAGACCTGGGTCGAGACGGGTGAGCTACTCACCACGCCAGGGTCGCTGCGCTCCATCTGAGACTCGCTTTGCCCGGGTCGGCCGAGCGCGGCTTCCGACCCCGGCCACAGCTATCCTCGTCCGGCCGCCCCCATCGACTAGCGGCCTAGGTCACCACCCTTTCAAGGTGGCTACACGGGTTCGAATCCCGTTGGGGGCATCGAGGACGAAGCTGCGACGAGAGCCGGCTAGAGATCCCTGTGCCTGGTGCCGCGGAGCTGGCCGCAGCGGCGCACGGTGGCTGACGCTATCGCCTCGGGAACCGCACCGCCAAGCCCGGGCCCGGTGACGTAGTCGTCCTCGATTCCGAGCACCGTGTCCTGCCCCATGGGCAGGGATCCTTCGGTGAGTCTCCTGACGACGAAGTCGGCGGTCACCCACCAGTCTTTGTCCGGGGCCATGATGACGTGCGGCAAGACCGGCCCGCCCTCCACCATCTGAACACCGTCCTCCTCGGCGCCGATCGCCCACACGCGTCTGTACCTCGCCACCTCGACCGCGCCGAGGCCGCAACGGCCCGAAAGCGCAACGACGATGTCGGCACCTTCGTCGATCCGCGTGTTCGCGAGTTGCTCGCAGACCGTCGGATCATCGAGCTCGTGCGAGTAGTCGACGGACACGGTCGCCGCGGCGTTCGTCTCGCGCAGGCCCCTCGTAAATCCCGCCACGAGCTTCGCAGTCCTCTCATCAGCCGCCGCGGCCACGATCGAGACACGGTCGATACGGCGCGCCGACCCGTCCATCGTCGGCATGAGCCCGCTGGCATAGCCGCCGAGAAGGAGGGCGTCGTCCTCGGCGAACCCGATGGCCGCTGCGTTCGGCACACCCACGAGCGACAATTCGCTCAAGGAGGCGTCGAGGAAAACAAAGCGCGTCTGAGGGAGACCGCGAACGACGCTCGCGACTGCCTGTGCGGTTGGCCCGCGCCCGAGAGCGAGAACGACACCCACACCATCGGTGCGGATCCTGCCGACGATTCGGCCGACGTCGCCCCGCGGATTGCGCGGGTCGACGACTTCGGTCTCGGTCTCGAGGTCGTAGCGGATCTCCCCGCTCCGGAGCGCATACTTGACGAGACCGGCGGCGTCATCCGGGTTCGCCCGTGTCTCCGGCAAGACCAGAGTGAACCGCTTCGCGTTCGGCGCTACCTGCCCGGGAGTCACCGCTCCGCCGCTCGCCGAGATGACGAGTGCCACCCCGACCGACGCGGCGGCGACAAGGACAACCGCGGGTCGCCGCTTCCCCCTGAAGGATGGGCTGGGTTCGGCTTCGGGGCTCTGGGCCACGCGTTTGAGCAAGGGATCCTGCCGGACGATCTGACCCGACAGCTGCTGCAGCTCCGCGCTCGGCTGGAGCCCGAGGTCGTCGTCGAGGCGCCGCCGGGTCTTCTCGTAGGCGTCGAGCGCCTCGGCGTGCCTTCCCGAGCGATAGAGCGCGAGCATGAACTGTGCGACGAACCGCTCGCGATACGGGTTCTGCGCGATCAGGGCCTGCAGCTCCCCGATGGTCTGCTCGTGGTGACCGAGAGCGAGCTCGGCGTCGAAACGCATCTCGAAGGTGCGCAGGCGAAGCTCTTCGAATCTGTCCGCTTCGGCCCGACCGGCCGACGCAAGGGCGACGTCCGCGAGTGCCGGCCCTCGCCACATGGCGAGTGCTGCGGAGGCCAACGCGAGGACGCTCGCGTGCTCGTCCAGAGCAGACGCGATCGCCGCGCTCTCCTGCAACTCGACGAACGCGAGCGCATCCAGCTGCGCCCCGTGAAGATCGATCGCGTAGCCCGCTCCGCGGCGGGACAGGATCGGCCCGAGCCCGTTCAACAGCTGCCGTAACCTCGAAACGTACGACTCGAGCGTGTGGGCGGCTGACGGCGGTGGGTCGGTCCCCCAGACCTCGTCGATCAGGCGTTCGAGCGGCACGACCTCGCCTGCCCGGAGCAAGAGGACCGCCAGCACGGCCCGCTGCTTGGCTCCGCCGAGCGCGAGGAACTCGCCACCGCTCGCAACCTCGAGCGGCCCGAGGACACGAAACTCGACGCCTTCGCTTGCCATGTTCGTAGCAAAGCACCTTTGCGTACGCAATAAAAGCCCTTTCGAGCAGGATGCAAGCGCTCTGCAAGCCCCGTCGAGCCGTCCGCAAGCAGCCTGCAAGCCCGTCGACGGACGATCACGGCGTCACCGACCGAAAGGAGCTCTCATGTGGAGCTTGCCGCGATGGCTCGTGGGAGCCGTCGCAATCACCGCCGTTCTCGCAGGTGTTGGAGCTGCGAGTGGCATGCAGTTTTCTTCCTGGTCGTCGGCCCAGAAGATCGACGAGATCGCCGGGAACAGCGCTGAGCTGAATACCACTGCCGTCGACGGCTGCCCGATCCAATCACCAGACGGGTTGAGTCTCTACCTGGCGTCAACCCGCCCGCGCTTCGCCGGCGACACGCGAACCGATCTTGATATCTGGGTCGCGACGCGCACGAACACCGATGCACCCTGGGGAGCGCCGCAGAATCTGTCGGCCGTCAACACAGCGGCTGACGAGTTCTGCCCGACTCCCGTGCGCGGTAACGGCCTCCTGTTCGTCAGCCGCAAGTTCGTTACAGGCGTGACTTGCGGGCTCGGCGACATCTACTTCGCCCGCTTCAACCGCAACCACGGTTGGAGCGAGCCCGAGCACTTCGCCTGCGCACCGTCCGGTCCGAACACCGCGCTCGATGAGCAAGGCCCGTCGCGCGTCGAGATCGGCGGAACCGAGTACCTCTACTTCTCGAGCTCAAGGGTGGCCGCGCAGACGGGAGGACTCGTCAACGGCGAGATCTATGTCAGCGAACTCAACGGAGACGGCTACGGGCCAGGGGTCGCGGTGGCAGGCCTCAACGAGGCGGCAGCGAACGACATCCAGCCGAATGTTCGGAAGGACGGACTCGAGGTCGTGTTCAGCTCGAACCGGGGCGGTGGAGCCGGTGCGCAGGACATCTGGGTCGCGACGCGCGAGAGCACGGCTGACCCGTGGTCGACGGCGGTCAACCTCGGCCCGGCCGTCAACACCACGGCGAGTGAGACGCGACCGTCACTCTCGTGGCGCGCCGACCAGCTTCTGTTCGGGCGGCAGGCGCCGAACTACGCCGGCGAGGGTGGAGCGGGCCGGACGGACATCTACGTCTCGACACGCTCCAGGCTTGAGGGAGGTGGCAACTGATGAACGCGCGAAGAAGAGGAGCAGTCGCCGTCCTCATCGGAGCAGCCGCACTCGCTCTAGCCGGACTCGCTTCGGCGACGTGGTCGTCGGCCGAGAAGATCGACACGATCAGCGGCAACAGCAGCGATCTGAACACGCCGGCGCAGGATGGCTGCCCGATCTCCTCGCCGGACGGATTGAGCCTGTACCTCGCCTCGAACCGTCCGGGGGGAAAGGGCGGGCTCGATATCTGGGTCGCGACGCGAGCGACGACGAGCGCGCCGTGGGGAGCTCCGCAGAACCTCGGCGAGCCGGTTAACTCGGCTGCAGACGACTTCTGCCCGACACCGGTCGGCAAGGGCGGCCTGTTCTTCGTCAGCAGGGAGGCGCTCCCGGGCGCCTGCGGACAGGGCGACATCTACTTCACGTACCGCAACGCAGCGGGCGCGTGGACGGAGCCCGAGCGGCTCCTCTGCGCCCCGGCCGGTCCCAATTCGGCTCTCGACGAGCAGGGGCCTTCGTGGGTCGACGTCAGCACCACCCTGCGTGGGCCGAAGCACCTCTATTTCTCGCGCAGTTCGGTCTCACCGAGCGTTCCGGGCGAGATCTTCATGAGCTCGAGACGGGGAGGCGCCCGCTTCGGGCCGGCGACGGCCGTCACCGAACTGAACGACGCGGCCGCGAACGACATCCAGCCGAACGTCCGCGCAGACGGGCTCGAGGTCATCCTCAGCTCGAACCGAGCCGGGACGCTCGGCGCCCAGGACCTCTGGGTCGCGACGCGAAGCTCACTCACCGCGCCATGGTCTGTGCCCGTGAACCTGGGGCCGGCCGTTAACACCGCCGCGGCCGAGAGTCGGCCGGCGATCTCGAGCGACGGCAAGCAGCTGCTGTTCGGGCGCTCACCCGGGCCCGAGGGGAGCGGCGACATCTACGTGACAACGCGACCGTAGACCTCCGGGAGAACGTGGGTGGTGCCCCGACCTTTCGGCGCCACCCTACGTGGCCACTTCCGTCTGACGTCGCGAGCATGCACCGAAAGAGGGGGGCCACCGCCGAGGCCCCCCTTTTCGTGTGGCTCACCAGAGGTGAACCGGTATCTCCCGACCTCCGCGTCCGCCGCACCGTCGCGTTCCGTCGAGGTAGCTGCATCGTGCACCCTCGGCGGGTGCAGCGCACTCACCCTTTTGGAGTTGACTCATCCCTCGAACGGGGTTGACCGGAACGGTTGACGGAGACGGCTACGGACGACGCCCTGATTTGCGAGAGTGCACTCATGAACCGGGCCGACCCGCACCCTGCCTCAGCTCATCTCGCGACAGCGACCGCGGCAGAGATCGCCGCCGATCTCACTGCCGGCCGCACCACGTCGGTCGCCATAACGCGAACGCTCCTCGATCGAATCGCGGCAGTAGACGGTCCCGGCGCAATCCACCTCCGGGCGGTTCTCGCACTCGCACCCGATGCGCTCGCCGCCGCCGAGCAGCTCGATGCAGAGCGCGCCGCAGGTCGCATCCGCGGACCGTTGCACGGCGTGCCCGTCCTGATCAAGGACAACATCGAGGCCCTCGGGCTGCCGGGCTCCGCAGGCTCCCTTGCGCTCGCGGGCCGCACCGTCGTGCGCGACGCACCGCTCGTCGGCCGACTCCGGAATGCCGGGCTCGTCATCCTGGGTGCAACGAACCTGTCCGAGTGGGCCAACATGCGCTCGTCCCGCTCGACGAGTGGCTGGTCTGCGGTGGGCGGCCTCACGGGAAACCCGTGGGCGCTCGATCGCAGCGCGGGAGGCTCATCGTCGGGATCGGGTGCGGCCGTCGCCGGTGGCCTCGCGCCGCTTGCGATCGGCACCGAAACCGATGGTTCGATCACCTGCCCGAGCTCGCTCAACGGCTGTGTCGGCCTCAAGCCGACGGTTGGCCTGCTCCCGACCGAGGGAGTCGTTCCGATCAGCGGCAGCCAGGACGCCCCGGGACCGATGGCGCGCTCTGTCGTCGATGCGGCGGTTCTGCTCGACGCCCTCACGGGTGCATCGGTCTACGGTGCAGCGTGTGGGACGGTAGCTCTCGCGGAGACCCGGCTCGGCGTCGCCGAGGCATGGCTCAGTGGCCATCCCGGAACGGACGCTCTGTTTGCAGGGACACTCGAGAAGTTGCGAGGTCATGGGACGACCGTGACGAGCGTCCCCGTCCCGAACCCGGAGCTCTTCGGGCCTGATGAGTACGTTGTTCTCCTCGCGGAGTTTCAGACGGACCTCGACGCCTACCTCGCCGCACGGCCCGGAGTCGGCCCCAGGTCGTTGGCAGACGCCGTCGTGTTCAACGAGGAGCATGCCCCCGACGAGCTCGCACACTTTGGTCAGGAGCTCTTCGAGGAGGCACTGAGAAGCGGAGGCCGTGGCGCGCAAGCGTACGTCGAGGCGCGCGCCCGCAACCTCGAGCAGGTGCTCAGCGGATGCCTCGAGCCGGCATTCGCGGGAACCGCCACGCCGGACGCCCTCATCGCACCCGCGTATGCCCCCGCCTGGAAGAGTGACCTCGTCAACGGAGATGCGTCGATCGGCGGAGGACTTGCAAGCGCAGCGCCGTCGATCGCCGGCTGGCCCGTTCTGTGCGTCCCGATGGGCCTCGTCGATGGGCTACCGGTTGGACTCGTCCTGATCGGTCAGGCCCACTCAGAGGCGAAGCTGCTCGGGATCGGGCACGCCGTCGAGAGCGCCCTTGGACTCCGTGAAGCCGGAGCGCTCGCGCCGACCTGGAGGCCTGCGACGCGCGGCTGACAGGCCGATGCTTGTGACAATGTGTCACGAGGGCGTCGTGAAGGCTCGTCAGTTCGAGGGCCGTCAGCTCTCCTCGACGCCTACGCCGACGGTACCCCGGCAGCCTCGAGGCGCTGCAACCGCCAGTCCATGCGCGTCGCGATCTTCTCCATCTGCTCGAGCATCTTCTCCCGGCTCTGCGAGCGCAGCCGGTCGGTCTCGTCGAGGCGGCTGAGGATCCCGGATGTCTCGGCGAACGCCACCTCGGGCATCGCCTGGCCGGGTCGAGGGGGCGGCAGGGTGCCCGCCTGCTGGGCCATGACGATCGCGGAGAGTTGATCGAGTCGAGTCCCGAGCTCGTCGAGTCGCTGCACGACACCCTTCGATCCCGCCAGATCCGAGACGGTCTTCTCGTGATAGGCGAGTCGCATGCGAAGACCTTCGACGCCGATTCTCAGGCGGTCGAGCTCATGCGGGGTGTGCTCGAACTCGACCTCCGCGTTGCCGGCCGCGGTGGTGTGTACCGGGCCTGTGACGATGAGTGCGGCAAGCTCGGACACTCGCTCCTGCAGCGCCGCCCGCTCGTTTGCCCAGGACGTCGCCGTCCTCGCGAGCTCGGCGCGAACCGCGTCCCGATCCGTCTCAATCTGCTCGATCCGTAGGGCAAGCTCGTCGACGTTGTCGAAGAGCGCGACATCCACCAAGGGCTCGTCAGCCGAGCCGCGAGCCGCCGGGTCGTTGTCGCCCAGAGTCGCAAGCCCCTCGTCGACGCGCGCCTCGAGGGAGGCGAGCTCGCTGCTCCAGGTCTCGGCAAGCGCCGCAAGATCGGCGACGGCCTCGCGTTCGTCCTCCATTCGGGCCAGGCGACCTGCGAGCTCGTCGACGAGCCTGCCGACATCGGGAGTCGGGGTGACCCCGGGCGTGATCGATGCGGCGATCTCATCGAGCCTGACCTCGAGCGCCGCCCGCTCCTCGGCCCACGAGGACTCGACGTAGGTCGCGTCGCTCGCAACAGCCTGTCGGTCGCGTTCGAGGTGCTCGAGCCGGGCTGCGAGCGTCGTCAGGGCGCGACTCATCTCGTCGGCGCCACGTTCCGCGGTCGACGTAGCGAAATCCGTCAGGTCGTCCATTCGGCGCTCGAGCTCAGCGCGGCGCGCGTCCCACTCGGCCGTAACCTCGAGAACCTCGGCGTGCCGGTGAGCGACCGCCGCCGAGAGAGCCTCTACTTCGTCCGAGCCACGGGCGGCCGACGAAGATGCAAAGGCCGTGAGAGAGTCCATCCTGGACTCGAGCGCGGCTCCTCGCTCCTCGAGCGCTCTCGTCGCCTCGACGACCTCATGATGCTCCTGAGCAACAGCGGCCGCGAGCGACGTGATCTCATCACGCAAGTCGAGCCCGAGCTGCTCGGTGGCGCCCGCCGTATCGGCGAGCGTCGATTCGAGCACAGCCAGGTGCGAGTCGAGAGCCTCGGTGCGAGCAGCCACTTCGGCGCCCGTCGATGACGCTTCCGCCGGCGTTGCCGCGATCGCGTCGATCTCGGAGCGCAGCTCGTTCGCGACGCTCTCGATCCGGAGGCTGACGTCGTCGATCCGGCTGTCGAGGCCGGCGATCTCGAGCTCCCGGCCGGCGACGCGCCCCGCGGTCTCGCTGACAATCCCGGAGAGGGTGCCGACCCGCGAGCCGAGCGCCTCGACAGAGTTGAGGAGGCTGCTCATCCGTTCGGAGAGCATGGGGTCGACTTCGAGCTTCGTCTTGACCGCCTCGAGGTCACCACGCATCGACCGGAGCACGCCTTCCGTGCGGGCAAGCGCTTCCTCGCTGCGCCGCTCGAGCTTCGTCAGCGCCTCTGAGCTCCGCTGCTGGAAGCTCGAGAGCTCGCCGTCCGTCGCGGCGACCCGGCCGGCCGTCGCTGTCGCCGTCTCGGCAAGGAAGTTGACGCGGTCGACGAGGACGTCGACCTTGTTGGTGACGCGCGCCTCTAGGGCGGCGTCCGGCGGCTGAGCCGCCGGCGCCTTGAGTGCCTGCTGTGCCTGGTGCGAAACCGCCTCGAGCCGCTTCTGGATCTCGGCGAACCTCGCTTCGGCGCGAGTGTCCTGTTCGGCGAGCGCATCGGCGAGCTCGGATGTCCTGTTCTGCTCGCCCACCATCCGGCCGGAGGTCGACCGGACGACCTCACCGAGCGTGTCGATCCGGACGGCCAGTTCGGCGATCGTCTCACGCAACGGGTCCGATGACGCGGCTGCGATCGGGCCAGAGCGATCTGGCTGCTCCGCGATGAATCCCCGCAACGCATCGAGCTCGCGGCGCAGGGCGACCAGGTCGGCGGCCGTCTGGTTCGAGCCCTGTCCCGTCAGCTCCTCGAGTCGACGGTCGAGTGCGGAGACCTGACCGCGGTTCGCGGCGATCCCACCACTCGCTTCGCGCACCATTGCCGAAAGCGTGTCGACGCGGTCGGTCAGTGCGTCGAGCGAGTCGCGCAGCGCGTCTGATTGAGGCTTGCGCTCAGTGCCCACGAGCGGCACCATCGGGTCTAGATCGGAGCCGGTGTCTCCCGGCACCGAGCACCGCAGACACCGCAGGCCGCACCGTGCAGCAGATCAACCGCCGGTCATTCCGGGAGCGCATCGTGCCGGGATGATTGTCGATCTGGGACAACACGGTCGTTATCGCACATTCGGGCAGGATTGGAACTCCCTCATCCGAGTGTTTTTTGGCCGTCGTGGTTCGCCCCGGCTGCGTGGATAGCGCCTATCCTTGATGGCCCAGGGCGGTTAGCTCAGTTGGTAGAGCACCTCGTTTACACCGAGGGGGTCGGCGGTTCGAGCCCGTCACCGCCCATGTTCTAGCAAGCAGACGTCCGCTATGTGGACGCTCAGAATCTCGCTCATGCTGCTCACGTCGTAGGCGGGCAAGGACGTGAGCCGCGACAACGGACTCGTCGTCGACCTCGACTACGAGGACATGGCTCCGTAGGCCTTCACCGGAACCGGGTCACGAAACGGTCGTCTTCTCCGTGTCCCCGTAGCGCCCGTAGGCTCGCAGACGAGCAATGAGATCCGAGTTCGCGTCGTCAGGCTCGTCGGGCTCCTCGGCCCCGTCGCCGGATTGGGCCTCGGCCGCAAGACGCCGCGATTCCTCACGTTCCCGCTCGGCCGCTGCCCGTGCTTCGTCCTGGCGGCGCCACGTCTCCTGCTGGCGCTGCGCGTCCTGCTGGCGCTGCGCGTCCTGCTGTAGCTGCCGCTCCTCTGCCATGGCGGTCTCCTCGGCCAGGCGGCGCGCCTCGACTGCCTCGAGGCGGGCCCGCTCGGCGACGGCCACCGCCTCGTCGTGCCAGCGCTGCTGATCGGCGAGTTCCTGGCGCTCCGTGGCTTTTGCTGCCTCGTCCGTGGCGCGCCGGGACTCGGCGGCAGCCGTCCGTGCTTGAGCCTCGGCTTCGGCTTCCACTCGCCGGCGAGCCTCATCCGGTTGTCGCTGCCGTCCGACGTCCCATTCGATCGCCGCGCCGGCCGCCGGGCCGGCGAGCACCAGCTCGGGCGTCACGGGAGACGAGGGCGGAGACCGACGCGCGGATCGTCCCCGGAGGAACACGAATGAGCCGCCGACGGCAAGTCCTGCCACGCCGAGAACAGCGAGGGCGGGGAGCAGCCAGGAGAGTCCTCCGTCGGCAGCGCCGGCCTTCTCAATCTTCGCCGCGCGAGCAGCCGCGGCGAGCCTCTCTTTCTTCGCAGCGGCAGCCTTCGCAGC
>JBKJVI010000091.1:0-27575 GCA_046590225.1 Gaiella sp.
GACGGCCTCTTCTGCGAGCGCATTTTCGGTCCGACGAAGGACTGGGAGTGCTACTGCGGCAAGTACAAGCGCGTCCGCTACAAGGGCATCATCTGCGAGCGCTGCGGCGTCGAGGTAACACGCCAGAAGGTGCGTCGCGAGCGCATGGGTCATATCGACCTGGCCGCGCCCGTCTCCCACATCTGGTTCTTCAAGGGTGTGCCGAGTCGGATCGGCTACCTCCTCGACATCGCCCCGCGCGAGCTCGAGAAGGTGCTCTACTTCGCCGCCTCGATCGTCACGGGCGTCGACAACGAGGCCCGCGCCAAGGACCTCGCAGACCTGGAGGACAAGGTTCGCGCCGAGTCCGAGCAGATCTACGTCGACCGCGACGAGCACGTGCTCGCCGTGGAGGAGCGCCTGACCCGACGACGTGAGTACTTCGCAGCCGGCAAGGAGAAGAACTTCGACGAGGACGACGAGTTCTGGACCCGGTCGCTCAACAACTGGGCCGAGGATCAGATGCTCCCCACGCTCGAGGAGGCCCGCCAGCTCGCCGGCGGCATCTTCCCGAAGCTGGCGAAGTCGCTAACAACGGAGGACGGCAAGAAGATCCGTGATCTCGTCCGCCAGACGGCAACGCGCGAGGATCGCAAGCTGACCCCGCGTGAGGTCGAGTCCGTCGCGACGGCCGCCCAGGAGATCCACGAGGCCCTCGATCCGCTCCGCGCGGAGCTCGAGACGGCAACGGGATCGAAGAAGGGTGCGATCACGAAGCACCTGAACAAGCTGGTCGAGGCACTCACGACGGGCACCGAGCTGTCCGGCGAGGACGCCGAGATCGTGGCGAACGTCGACGTGAAGAACCTGGACAAGGCGCGCGAGATCGGCAACGGCCTGCTCGCAGACGTGCTCCAGCAGGAGAACGTCGGTCAGACCGTTGACGAAGTGCGCGAGCTTGCGTCCGACCTGTGCCTGCTTCCCGGCGCCAAGAAGGACGATCTCGACATCGTCGCCCAGTGGGCGCTCAAGGTGCGCGAGATGGTGCAGGACATGGACTCCCGTCGCAACGATGCCCGGGAAGCCGCAGTCGACGGCGTCCGTCGTCTCGAGGAGACGTGGAAGCTCTTCCGGGAGCTCGAGCCGAAGCTCGTCGTCAACGACGAGCAGCTGTTCCGTGAGCTGAAGGACCGCTTTGGCTCGCCGTACGGCTTCGGGCAGTACTTCCGTGGCGGCATGGGTGCCGAGGCGATCCGTGATCTCCTCCGCGATCTCGACCTCGCCGAGGAGTCGGTAACGCTTCGTGAAGTGATCAAGACCTCCAAGGGTCAGAAGCAGCAGCGCGGCATCAAGCGGCTGAAGGTCGTCGAGGCGTTCATCAAGTCCGAGAACAAGCCGGAGTGGATGATCCTCGAGGCCGTGCCCGTGATCCCGCCGGAGCTGCGGCCCATGGTGCAGCTCGACGGTGGCCGCTTCGCCACGTCCGACCTGAACGATCTCTATCGGCGCGTGATCAACCGCAACAACCGGCTCAAGCGCCTGCTCGATCTCGGCGCACCTGAGATCATCGTCAACAACGAGAAGCGCATGCTCCAGGAGGCCGTCGACGCGCTGTTCGACAACGGTCGTCGCGGTCGCGCAGTGACAGGCCCGGGTAACCGACCCCTCAAGTCCCTCTCCGACATGCTCAAGGGCAAGCAGGGTCGCTTCCGTCAGAACCTGCTCGGCAAGCGTGTGGACTACTCGGGCCGCTCGGTCATCGTTGCCGGCCCGAACCTCAAGCTCCACCAGTGCGGCCTGCCGAAGCTGATGGCCCTCGAGCTCTTCAAGCCGTTCATCATGAGCCGGCTCGTCGAGCGGAAGGCCGTGCAGAACATCAAGGCGGCGAAGAAGCACGTCGAGTCGATGTCGCTGGACGTCTGGGACGTTCTCGAGGAGGTCATCGCCGAGCACCCGGTGCTCCTGAACCGCGCACCGACGCTCCATCGACTGGGAATCCAGGCCTTCGAGCCGATCCTCGTCGAGGGTAAGGCGATCCAGGTGCACCCGCTCGTCTGTCACGCGTTCAACGCCGACTTCGACGGCGACCAGATGGCTGTTCACCTGCCGCTCTCCGCCGAGGCCCAGGCCGAGGCCCGGATCCTCATGCTGTCGGCGAACAACATCCTCTCGCCGGCCCATGGGCGGCCGCTCGCGACACCGACGCAGGACATGGTCCTCGGTGCCTACTACCTCACCTACTGCGATCACGAGCTTCCCGAGACGACGTCTGCGGACATCGTGAAGGTACTCGGCGTCAAGGGACTGAAGCGTTTCCGCTCCGAGGAAGAGGTCGAGTTCGCAGTCGAGTCCCGCCAGGTCCACTTGCAGGAGCCGATCGAGTATCGCTGGCACGACGAAGTACTTCTGACAACGCCCGGGCGCGTGATCTTCAACGTCGAAATCGAGCGTTCGCTCGAGATTGCGGTGCACACGGCCGAGTCGGTCAGGCACACGTTCATCAACCGTCCGCTCTCCAAGCGTGAGATCGACATCTTCATCACGGAGCTCGTCAATCTCTACGGCGCCCATGCGGTCGCGACCGTGCTCGACACGATCAAGTCGCTCGCATTCCGCTTCGCGACGCAGGCCGGCATCACCGTCTCGAAGAACGACATCGTGATCCCGCCGAACAAGGAAGAGATCCTGGTCGGCTATGAGGCCGAGGTCAAGAAGCTCGAAGGCGAGTACCAGCGCGGCCTCATGACCGAGGAAGAGCGGCACGAGCGGATCGTCGCCGTGTGGACGGAGGCGACCGAAGAGGTTGCCGAGGCAATGAAGGCCAACCTCCACAAGACGAACACCATCTTCATGATGGCCAACTCGGGTGCCCGTGGATCGTTCAACCAGATCCGCCAGCTCGCCGGTATGCGCGGGCTGATGGCCAATCCGAAGGGCGAGATCATCGAGCGCCCGATCAAGGCCAACTTCATGGAGGGCCTCTCGGTGCTCGAGTACTTCATCTCGACGCACGGTGCCCGCAAGGGACTCGCCGACACGGCGCTGCGGACAGCCGACTCCGGCTATCTGACGCGACGTCTCGTCGACGTCTCGCAGGACGTGATCATCCGTGATCTCGACTGCGGTACCACCGACCACATCGAGCTCGCAGCGATGCTCGACGACAAGGAGAACTCCAGCGTTGTCGCCCGATTGCTCGCGCTCGACGTTTACAAGCCGCTCAAGGATGGCAAGCCCGGCAAGACGCTGCTCCTCGCTGCGGGGACCGAGCTGACGATGCCGCTCCTGCGGGAGCTGCTCGAAGGGCTCGAGGAGCACGCCGAGGGGTATCGCGTCCCGGTGCGCTCCGCCCTCAAGTGCAAGAGCGAGCACGGCGTGTGCCGCGCGTGTTACGGCACGTTCCTCGCCACCGGCTACATCTGCGAGGTCGGCGATGCCGTCGGAATCATCGCGGCGCAGTCGATCGGTGAGCCGGGCACGCAGCTCACGATGCGCACGTTCCACACGGGCGGAGTCGCCGGTGCCGATATCACCCACGGTCTCCCGCGTGTCGTCGAGATCTTCGAGGCACGGAATCCGAAGGGTGCGGCCACGATCGCCGAGGTCGCAGGCAAGATCGAGATCGAGGACGCGGATCGCACGATCAAGGTGACCGTCGTCCCGTCGTCGCTCGACGAGAACGGCGAGCCGATTCCCGCGAAGGAGTACAGCTTCTCGCGCCGGACACGGTTCCTCGTCACGCACGGCCAGGTCGTCGAGGCGGGTGATCCGCTCAACGAGGGGTCGATCGCCCCAGCCGAGCTGCTCGCGCTCAAGGGCTCCACGGCGACCGAGCTCTACCTCGTCGGTGAGGTGCAGAAGGTCTACAAGTCACAGGGTGTCGACATCCACGACAAGCACATCGAGCTGATCGTCCGCCAGATGCTCAAGAAGGTGCGTGTCGAGACTGCAGGGGACACGACGTTGCTCCCGGGCCAGCTCGTCGACAAGGCCGTGCTCGGTCGTGCGAACGACGTCGCGCGCAAGGCGAAGAAGGAAGAGGCGACCTTCGAGCCGCTGATTCTCGGAATCACGAAGGCCTCGCTCGCGACCGAGTCGTTCCTCTCGGCGGCATCGTTCCAGGAGACCACGAAGGTCCTCACGGACGCTGCCATCGAGGGCAAGGTCGATCGGTTGCTCGGGCTGAAGGAGAACGTGATCATCGGCAAGCTGATCCCTGCAGCGACGGGCCTGAAGAAGTACCGCGGCATCGAGATCGAGCCGGCAGAGCCGCTGCCGTCCTCGATGTTCGCCGCGGAGGCGCAGGAGCTGCTCGCCGCGCTCGAAGAGATCGGCGACGGGGACATCGACCTGACGACACTCGGCCTCGGGTTCGAGGATGAGCTACCGGTCGAGGACGCACCGCCGGAGGCGACCGAAGAGGCGTAGGGGCTATGCGAAGCGGCGCGTCAGCGCCGCGCAGCGTCGCCTGCGTGGAGAAGCGTACGAACGAATCACAGAGGCGCCGGGGGAAACATTTCCCCGGCGCTTCTCTTGTTACGCGGCCGTGCCCTTCCCGGCCTCCTTCGCGCGCCTGAGCGCCCGCTCTGCGCGCTCGAACAGCGAGACGCCGTCGTCGCCCGGCTTCAGCTCGGCAATCCCTGCCGAAATGCTCGGCGAGAAGCCGAGGGTGCCGGGGAGACGCCGAAGTGCTCCTTGCACGCGTGCGAACGTTGCTTCGGCCTCGATCCGCCGCGAGTTCGGCAGCACCACCACGAACTCGTCGCCGCCCGACCGGAACACCAGGTCGCCGGGCCGAATCGTCTCCCGCAGGAGTGCTCCGATCTCACCGATGATGCCGTCTGTCGCGGCGTAGCCGAGCCGGGTGTTCGCCGCACCGAGATCGTCGATATCGAGGATGCAAACGGAGAGCCCAAGACTACTCCGGTCAGCGCGGGCAGCGGCGAGTGCGAGCGTCTCGTGGAGTTCCTGGCGCGTGGCGAGCCCAGTGAGCACGTCGGTTGCCGGAGCCCGACGGAAGGACGCTTCGCCGGCCTTGTCGATCGCCGGTCCGGCGTGCTCCGCGATTGCCTCGAGCGTCCGGAATTCGGCTCCGGCGACAGGGGGCTCTTCTTCCCGGCCGAAGACGGTGAGGAACCCGATGCGGCCTTTTCCGGCCTCGATCGGGACTGCCACCGCGGACAGCATCTTTGCCGTCGCTCCGCTCCCATCGCGGTAGTGGAAGGAGAGACCTACGGCACGGACGGCTTCCCCTCCCGGCGGGCCAACCGCCGCGCCGATCGAGTCCGGGTCGACCCCGACGGCCGCCACAAGCGACCTTCCATCGATCTCCACTGTGATCGCCGCAGCGGCGACCCCGTGCAGCGACGCAGCCGCCTCGGCGCACCGGGTCAGAACCTCGTCGAGATCGAGCGTTCCGCCGAGCGACTCGACGAGCCGTGCCCTGAGACCCTCCTCGCGGACCGTTTCCACCGCGGCGGCGAGGTCACGTGCGAGGGCGTCGAGTCGCTCGCTCATCTCCTCGAGAGCCTGGTTGAATGTGGCGCGCGTCTCGCGGTTCGCACGGCGCACGCGGAGGCCGCCGCCGACGATCGCTCCCAGCCCGGCTGCTACGACGAGAGCGAGTGCGGCGGTGGTCATCATCGTCCGAAGCCTACTCGGGAGCGGCTCCGTTATCCCCCAGGCGTGCCGTCGTCCGCGAGCTGGTTCTTGCCGGCCTGCTTCGCCTTCGTCACGAGCGCACCTGTTCGTGCCGTCAGGCTCTCGACCGTATCTTCGGGGCCAAGCTCCGCGAGCCCACCCGACATCGTCAGCGCCCCGGCTTCGCCGAACGGCCGCTCGGCGATCTCGAACACGAGTCGCCCATAGAATCGCTTCGCCAGCTCCCGCGTCGTATCGGGGAGGATCACGAAGAACTCGTCTGCACCACCGGAGTTCCGGTAGGCAGCGTCCCCGCCGCGAATCGTCGCGCGGATCCGGGCGCCGAACTCAGCCAGCACGGCGTCGCCGGTCTCCTGCGAGAACGTCTTGTTGATCAACCCGAAGTTGTCGAGGTCGACCTGGATCATGCAGAGCGGGCGGCCGTGCCTGCGCGCGGCACTCACTTCGCGGGGCAGTTCCTCGGAGAATGCGAGCGCGCTACGAAGGCCCGTGCGCAGATCTGTCGCGGCAAGCTCCTGGACATCCAGGAAGCGAAAGGCGTTCTGGATCGCCGGGGCCGCGTGACGCGCAATAGCCGCCAGAAGCGTGATGGAGTCCTGGTCGAAGGCATTCGCCTTGCGTGAGTAGACCGCGAGCGTTCCGCGTCCTTCGGGGCCGATCGGGACAACGAGGCCGGTGCGGAGCGTGCCCGGCTCCTCCACGTCCCATGACGTCATGCCGGACGCGAACGCAGCACCATCGGGAGGGCCGGTAAGGAAGGGTGCTGACTCGGGTCGGACGTGGCCCTGGATTGCGGTTTCGATCTCTCCGTTCGCGCGCTCCACCCGGATCGAGCTACCGTCAACCGCCGGCAGAGCACCCGCGGCTGCGAGCGTCCGGTGCAGGACCTCGTCGAGCTCGATCGTCGACCCGATCGTGTCGAGGCGCGAGCTCGACGCAATCGGCCGCGCCGAGGCGGCCTCGATTCTTTCGGCCAGGCCCACGAGACGATCGTCGACCCTGTCCAGGGCAGTTGCAATCCGCGCATCGACGGGCCGCCGCGAGGCGAGCCAGAACGCGACGAGCACGCCGGCAACAAAGATGGCACCTAAAGCCGCAACGACTACCGCAGTCGTGATTCCTCTCCCTTCCCCTGCGCCAACTCTATGCAGGAATGAGGCATCTGTATACGGGTGCTGCAACGAACGTTCCATGCTTGCCGAACAGGGGAAGTCTCAGCTACACTGGCCGTCCGCAGGTGGCGGGGTGAGATCCCTGCCACGTCCGCGTGTGATCTTTGTCTGTGTTTACCGAGAGTGTCAGGAGCAGCGTGCCCACCGTCAATCAGCTCGTCCGCAAAGGTCGCAAAGCCCCCGTGGCCAAGACGAACACCCCGGCCCTCCGCGGTGCGCCGCAGAAGCGCGGGGTCTGCACGCGCGTCTACACCACTACCCCCAAGAAGCCGAACTCGGCGCTGCGGAAGGTCGCGCGCGTCCGGCTTACGAACGGGATGGAAGTCGGCGTCTACATCCCCGGCGAGGGGCACAACTTGCAGGAGCACTCCGTCGTTCTCATCCGCGGCGGCCGCGTCAAGGACCTCCCGGGTTTCCGCTACAAGGTGATCCGCGGCGGGCTCGACACGTCCGGCGTCTCCGATCGTCGCCAGGCTCGCTCGAAATACGGCGCCAAGAAGACAGCCGGCTGATGCCACGCCGAGCAGAAATCCAGCCGCGCCAGCTCGAGCCCGACTCCGTGTACTCGTCGGTGCTCGTCACGCAGGTCATCAACTGCGTCATGCTCGACGGCAAGAAGTCGACCGCAGAGCGGATCGTCTACGACGCGCTCGCACTCGCCTCCGAGAAGACCGGCAAGCCGGCACTCGAGATCCTCGAGGGTGCGGTCAAGTCCGTGACCCCCGTTCTCGAGGTGCGCTCGCGTCGCGTCGGTGGTGCCAACTACCAGGTGCCGATCGAAGTACCGCAGCGCCGCGCCCGCACGCTCGCGATCCGCTGGATCGTGCAGTTCGCGCGCGACCGCCGAGAGAAGCACATGGGCGACAAGCTCGCGGGTGAGCTGATGGATGCGCTCAACCAGCAGGGCGGCGCCTACAAGAAGAAGGACGACATCTACCGGATGGCGCAGGCCAACAAGGCCTTCGCTCATTACCGCTGGTAAGAGGGAGACGATCTTGAGCATGACAGCCTCCCGTATCTCTCTGGACCGCGTCCGCAACATCGGGATCATGGCGCACATCGACGCCGGCAAGACGACGACGACGGAGCGGATCCTGTACTACACAGGGCGCACACACAAGCTCGGTGAGGTGCACGAGGGCGCGGCGACGATGGACTGGATGGCGCAGGAGCAGGAGCGCGGCATCACGATCACGTCTGCGGCGACGACGGCAGAGTGGCGCGATCATAAGATCAACATTATCGATACGCCCGGGCACGTGGACTTTACGGCCGAGGTCGAGCGCTCACTGCGCGTGCTCGACGGCGCCATCGCGGTCTTCGACTCGGTGGCCGGCGTGCAGCCGCAGTCCGAGACGGTGTGGCGCCAGGCAGACCGCTACGGGGTGCCGCGGATCTCGTTCATCAACAAGATGGACCGCACAGGTGCCGACTTCTTCAACGCCGTGCAGACGATGCGCGACCGTCTCGGCGCCACTGCGGTCTGCGTCCAGATCCCGGTCGGCGAGGAGGAGCATCATCGCGGCGTCATCGATCTCGTCGAGATGAACGCGGTCACCTACGACGACGATCTCGGCGAGTCCTTCACCGTCGGTGAGATTCCTGCCGACCTCGTCGAACTGGCCAGAGAGCACCATCACGCACTCATCGACGCGGTCGCCGAGTTCGACGATGACCTGATGGAGAGCTACCTCGAGGACGAAGACTCCGTTACGCCCGAGATGCTCCGCCGCGCACTCCGCGCCGGCACGCTCGCGAGCGCGATCACTCCTGTCCTGCTCGGCTCCGCCTTCAAGAACAAGGGCGTGCAGCCGCTGCTCGACGCGGTGGTCGACTACCTGCCGAGCCCGCTCGACGTCCCATCGGTGCAGGGCGTCGACCCGAAGACCGGCGAGGAGTTGTCGCGGCCTGCCTCGTTCGACGCCCCGTTCTCGGCCCTCGTCTTCAAGGTGATGTCCGATCCGTTCGTTGGCAAGTTGACGTACTTCCGCGTCTACTCCGGTCAGATCACAGCCGGCGATCGCGTCGTCAACACGACGAACGGTAAGACCGAGCGAATCAGCCGCATCCTCCAGATGCACGCCAATCATCGCGAGGAGCGCGACGAGATCGGCGCAGGCGACATCGCGGCCGCGGTGGGTCTGAAGCAGTCGACGACCGGTGACACGCTTGCAATCGATAAATCACCGATCGTGCTCGAGCGAATGACGTTCGCCGAACCGGTCATCTCCGTCGCCATCGAGCCAAAGACGAAGGGCGACCAGGACAAGCTCTCACAGGGCCTTCAGCGCCTTGCCGAGGAGGATCCGACCTTCCGCGTCACCTCCGACGAGGAGACCGGTCAGACGCTCATCGCGGGCATGGGTGAGCTCCACCTCGAGATCATCGTCGACCGGCTCATGCGAGAGTTCAACGTCGACGCGAATGTTGGCCGGCCCCAGGTCGCCTACCGTGAGACCGCGGGCAAGCCCGCCGAGAAGGTGCAGGGCAAGTTTGTCCGCCAGACGGGTGGCTCAGGGCAGTACGGCGATGTCACGATCAACCTCCTGCCGCAGGAGCCGGGCAAGGGCTACGAGTTCATCGACAAGATCGTCGGCGGCAAGATTCCCAAGGAGTACATCAAGCCGGTCAACGAGGGAATCCAGGAAGCAATGAACGCCGGTGTGCTTGCCGGCTACCCGGTCGTCGATGTCCTGATCGAGTTGATCGACGGCTCGTATCATGACGTCGACTCGAGCGAGCGGGCCTTCAAGATCGCGGGCTCGATGGCCTTCAAGGAGGCGCTCCGACGGTCCAAGCCGAAGTTGCTCGAACCGATCATGGCCGTCGAGGTGGTCACACCCGACGACTATCTCGGCGACGTTATGGGTAACCTCAACGGTCGGCGTGGGCGAGTCGAGTCGCTCAAGCCAATCGGCAACTCCCAGTCGATCGTGGCGAGCGTGCCACTCTCAGAGATGTTCGGGTATGTCACCGACCTGCGCTCGATGTCGCAGGGGCGGGCAGCTTTCACCATGGCGTTCGATCGATACGACGAAGTACCCCAGTCCATCGCGAGCGACATCGTCGACTCGCAGTCAGGCTCGTAAGAAGGAGATTGCAGGATGGCCAAGCAGAAGTTTGAGCGGTCGAAGCCGCATGTCAATGTCGGCACCATCGGCCATATCGACCACGGCAAGACCACGCTGACCGCGGCGATCACGAAGGTGCTCGCCGAGTCCGGCACGGGCACCGCCGTTCGCGACTTCACGTCGATCGACGCGGCTCCCGAGGAGCGGCAGCGCGGCATCACGATCAACACGGCGCATGTCGAGTACGAGACGGTGAATCGTCACTACGCGCACGTCGACTGCCCGGGCCACGCCGACTACATCAAGAACATGATCACAGGCGCCGCCCAGATGGACGGGGCGATTCTCGTCGTCTCCGCCGCCGACGGCCCGATGCCCCAGACGCGCGAGCACATCCTGCTTGCCCGCCAGGTCGAGGTGCCGTTCATGGTCGTCGCACTGAACAAGGCCGACATGGTCGACGATCCGGAGCTGGTCGAGCTCGTCGAGCTCGAGGTTCGCGAGCTGCTCACGAAGTACGACTTCCCGGGCGACGACATCCCGATCATCCAGGTCTCGGCACTCAAGGCGCTCGAGGGCGACCCCGAGTGGACGCCGAAGATCCTCGAGCTCATGGAGGCCGTCGACTCCTACATTCCGGAGCCGACGCGCGACACAGACAAGCCGTTCCTGATGCCGATCGAGGACGTGTTCACGATCACGGGCCGCGGAACGGTCGTCACGGGCCGCATCGAACAGGGCAAGATCGAGGTCGGCAAGGAGATCGAGATCGTCGGGATTACGGACAAGGTCGAGAAGACCACCGTCACCGGCCTCGAGATGTTCCTCAAGGTGCTCGACTTCGCCCAGGCCGGCGACAACGCTGGAGTGCTGCTCCGTGGCGTCAAGCGCGAGGAGGTTCAGCGCGGTCAGGTGCTCGCAAAGCCGGGCTCGATTACGCCGCACACGCACTTCAAGGCCGAAGTCTACGTGCTCTCCAAGGACGAGGGTGGCCGCCACACCCCGTTCTTCAACGGCTACCGGCCCCAGTTCTACTTCCGCACGACGGACGTGACGGGCTCGATCAAGCTGCCGGACGGCCAGGAGATGGTCATGCCGGGTGACAACACGCAGATGGAGATCGAGATGGGTCAGCCCATCGCGATGGATGCCGGGCTGCGGTTCGCCGTCCGCGAGGGTGGCCGCACCGTCGGTGCCGGCGTCGTCACGGAGATCATCAAGTAGCAGGGGGCTGTGCCTCTCCCCCGCATCCGGGGGAGAGGCGCCTCCCTCTCTCAGAAGAGAAGAGACGAACACTATGGCGCAACAGAAAATCCGCATTCGGCTCAAGGGCTACGACCACCAGCAGCTCGACCGCTCGGCGTCGCAGATCGTTGAGACGGCGCAGCGCACGGGTGCGACGATCACCGGCCCGGTGCCCCTGCCCACCGAGAAGAACGTCTACTGCGTGATCCGGAGCCCGTTCAAGGACAAGGACTCGCGCGAGCACTTCGAGGTGCGCACGCACAAGCGCCTGATCGACATCCACAGTCCCACGCCGAAGACGGTCGACTCGCTGATGCGCCTCGACCTCCCCGCCGGCATCGACATTGAAATAAAACTGTAGGAATTGCTGAGACAATTCCTACAGTTCTAGATACCACCATGAACAAACTCAGATGAGATTTCACCACACACAAATGAACGCACTATTTCACTACACACAAATGAACGCACTATTTCACCACACACAAGTGAACGCACTATCTAACGCTTTTTCCCGTTGCAACGGAGGGACGTCGTGAAAGGCATTGTAGGGAAAAAGCTTGGGATGACCCAGATCTTTGATCCGGAATCCGGCGCGGTTACGGCGGTGACTGTGATCGAGGCTGGCCCCTGCCCGGTGACGCACGTGCGCAACGAGAGCGCCGACGGCTACGCCGCAGTTCAGCTCGCCTACGAGCCCGTTGCCGATCGCAAGATCACGAAGGGCGAGATCGGGCACCTCAAGAAGTCGGGGGCGTCCGCACACCGCCACCTCGTCGAGTTTCGGGGCGAGAGCGAACTTGCAGTCGGTGACACCGTCACCGTCGAGGCGTTCGAGCCCGGTGACGCGATCAAGGTCGCAGGAACGTCGATCGGCAAGGGTTTCGCCGGCACGATCAAGCGGCACAATTTCAAGCGCGGCCCCGTCTCCCACGGCTCGCACAACGTTCGCGCGCCTGGCTCGATCGGTGCATCTGCGACACCCTCTCGCGTGTTCCGTGGGCAGAAGATGTCGGGTCGCATGGGTGGCAAGCGCGTCACCCAGCTCGGGCTGGTCGTCCACGACGTGGACGTCGAGCGCAACCTGCTCCTCGTGAAGGGCGCCGTTCCGGGCCCGACGAGCGGCATCGTCGAGATCAGGAGCACCGGCTGATGGCAGCGCTGAAGGCAGACGTTTTGGGCGGCACGGCCGCGAAGTCGGCAACGCTCGGGGAGGCCGTGTTCGGCGCCGAACTGAAGAGGCACATCGTGCACGAGGTCGTGCGCGCCGAGCTGAACGCGCACCGCGCGGGCACCCGCGGTGCGAAGACCCGCGGGATGGTCTCGGGTGGACGCGCGAAGCCGTGGCGCCAGAAGGGCACCGGCCGAGCACGACAGGGCACGATTCGCGCTCCGCACTTCACGGGCGGCGGCGTCGCTTTCGCGCCAGGCATGCGCAGCTTCGATGTCAAGGTGAATCGCAAGGTACGCCGCGCCGCTCTTGCCGGTGCACTCTCGAACCACGTCGGCAACGGCACGCTTGCGCTCGTCGATGGTGGAGCGTTCGAGACCCCGTCGACCAAGCAGGCGAAGGCTCTCGTCGAGAAATGGGGCAAGGAGACGCCGCTCGTCGTCGTCGCTCACGAGGGCGAGATCGGGCTGATCAAGTCGTTCCGCAATCTCGAGCGCGTTCTCGTCACGGTTCCGTCCGAGCTCGAGGTGGCGCCGATCGTCTGGGCGCGCTCGGTGCTCGTCAGCGAGGCCGCACTGCCACTCGTCGAAGGGAAGGCATCGTGAACGCTGCCGATGTTCTCATCGCGCCCGTTGTCTCCGAGAAGAGCTACTCCGGCCTCGCCGACCGGAAGTACACCTTCAAGGTGCACCAAGACGCCCACAAGACGCAGGTGCGCCAGGCTGTCGAGGAGCTCTTCGGCGTCAAGGTGCAGAGCGTCCACATGATCAAGGTCGCCGCCAAGCCGAAGCGCCGCGGTGTGTTCAAGGGTGTCCGGCCGAGCTGGAAGAAGGCCATCGTGCAGCTGCGCGAGGGCGAGTCCATCGAGATCTTCGAAGGGGCACAGGTCTAATGGCAGTCAAGAAATTCAAGCCGACCAGCCCGGGGCGTCGCTTCATGGCGGTCTCGTCCTTCGAGGAGGTCACGAAGAAGGCTCCCGAGCGCTCGCTCGTCGAGCCGCTCAAGAAGACTGGCGGTCGCAACAACAACGGCCGTATCACGACGCGCCACCAGGGTGGCGGTCACAAGCGGATGTACCGCGTGATCGACTTCAAGCGCCTCAAGGATGGCGTGCCTGCCAAGGTCGCCGCGATCGAGTACGACCCCAACCGGTCGGCCCGGATCGCCCTGCTGCACTACGCGGACGGCGCCAAGGCGTACATCATCGCGCCTCAGGGTCTTCGGGTCGGTACCTCTGTCGAGTCAGGCCCGAACGCCGATATCAAGGCCGGCAACGCGCTGCCCCTCGACAACATCCCCACCGGAACGCTCGTGCACAACGTTGAGCTGAAGCCGGGGCAGGGTGCAAAGATGGCGCGCTCGGCAGGTGCCGGTGTGCAGCTCGTCGCGAAGGATCAGGGGTATGGCGTTCTTCGCCTCCCTTCCGGTGAGATGCGTCGTGTGCTTCTGACGTGTCGTGCAACCGTGGGGCAGGTCGGGAACTCTGATCACGCGAACGAGCAGTCGGGCAAGGCCGGCCGGAGTCGCTGGCTCGGCAAGCGCCCTGCAGTGCGCGGTTCGGCCATGAACCCGGTCGACCACCCGCATGGCGGCGGCGAGGGCAAGTCCAAGGGCGGCCGCCATCCGGTGACGCCGTGGGGCGTGCCCACGCTCGGCAAACGCACCCGCCAGAAGCACAAGGAATCCGACAAGCTGATCGTTCGCGGCCGTCGCCGCGGCAAGGAAAGGCGCTAACCAACTATGTCCAGATCATCGAAGAAGGGGCCTTTCATCGACGACCGGCTGCTCAGCCGGATCGAGGCGATGAACGCCTTGAACGAGAAGCGGATGATCCGCACGTGGTCGCGCAGCTCCACCGTGTTCCCCGACATGGTCGGTCACACGATCGCCGTCCACGACGGTCGCAAGCACGTGCCGGTGTTCGTCAGCGAGCAGATGGTCGGGCACAAGCTCGGCGAATTCGCCCCGACGCGGACGTTCCGAGGCCATGCCGGTGACAACAAGACCCAGGTGAAGAAGCGCTAGTGGCTACCAAGGACACATCCAAGGTCGTCCAGTCACGCGCAGAGGCGAAGTACGTCCGCCTGTCGGCGCGGAAGGCACGCCTCGTGCTCGACCACATTCGTGGCCGCAGCGTCCCGGAGGCTCGCACGATCCTCGCATTCACACCGCGCGCCGCGGCCGTGGACATCGAGAAGGTGCTGCGCTCGGCTGTCGCGAACGCCGAGTCCACCCATGCCCTCGACGGTGACGAGCTCGTCGTCCTCGCCGCCTACGCGGATGAGGGCCCGACGCTGAAGCGTTGGCGCGCCCGCGCCCGCGGCCGGGTCAACCGCATTCGCAAGCGCACGTGTCATATCACCCTGATCGTCAGTGAGAACCCGAAGGCGACGGCACGGCCTAAGCGGTCGACCCAGAAGCCTGCCACGACCGACGCCCCGGTCTCGGAGACTCCCGCTGCCGACGAGAAGCCGAAGCGCAAGTCGCCGGCGAAGAAGAAGGAGGCTCGAGCCTGATGGGCCAGAAAATCCATCCTGGCGGCCTACGCGTCGGTGTCATCCACGACTGGAAGTCGAACTGGTACACCGGCAAGAAGGAGTTCGCCGACTACATCCTCGAGGATGTCCGCATCCGCGAGCACATCAACGGCAAGCTGTCTCACGCCGGCCTCTCCGACATCCTGATCCGGAAGGACAAGCAGCGGATCACGGTCGACATCTACACCGCTCGGCCCGGGATCGTGATCGGCAAGTCCGGTGTCGAGGTCGACGCGCTTCGCAAGGAGCTGCACGCGATCACGGGTAAGTCGGTGCACATCAACATCAACGAGATCAAGCGGCCCGAGCTCGACGCACAGCTCGTCGCGCAGTCGATCGCCGAGCAGCTTCAGAACCGGGTCTCGTTCCGGCGCGCGATGAAGCGGGCCCTCGCCTCGGCAATGCGGTCGGGCGCTCAGGGGATCAAGATCCAGTGCGGTGGGCGGCTGGGCGGCGGCGAGATGAGCCGCGTCGAGCGTTACACCGAGGGTCGCGTGCCGTTGCACACGATCCGCGCCGACATCGACTATGGCTTCGCCGAGGCACGGACGACGTTCGGCCGGATCGGTGTCAAGGTCTGGGTCAACAAGGGCGAGATCATGCCTGAGGGATACGAAGGCACCTCCACCGGCAAGGAGACCCGTCTGGGCGACCAGGATCAGGCACGACGCAAGCGCGGTGGCGCTGCAGAGGGCCTCGGCGCCTCGCGCGAGAGCAGCCGCGGTCGCAGCCAGGATCGTGAGGGACTCGGCCTCGTCAAGAAGGGCCGACGTGGCCCGGGCGGCGGCGGAGCACCCGGCGGCGGCAGCGGTGGACGTCCTCCGGGCGGTGGGCGCGGCCCACGGCCGGGTGGCGGTCAGGCCCGTCCTTCGGGTGGACAGGGTGGCGGCCCACGGCCGGCACGCTCGCAGCGCCCGCCGCGTTCCGCCGAGCCTCAGGCTCCAGAGACGACGGACGCGCCCACGCCAGACGTGACGCCCGAGGCTCCAGCAGAGGGGACTGATTCCTGATGCTGCTGCCCAAGAAGACCAAGCATCGGAAGCACCATCGCGGTCGTCGCCGCGGGTTTGCCAAAGGTCAGTCGACCGTGCAGTTCGGCGACTACGGGATCAAGGCCCTCGAGGATGGCTGGATTACGAACAGGCAGATCGAGGCCGCTCGGATCGCGATGACACGCAAGATCAAGCGTGGAGGGAAGGTCTGGATCAACATCTTCCCGGACAAGCCCTTCACCAAGAAGCCCGCCGAGACGCGGATGGGTTCGGGTAAGGGATCGCCTGAGGGCTGGGTCGCCGTCGTCAAGCCGGGCCGCGTGCTTTTCGAGCTCGCCGGCGTCGACGAGGCTCTCGCGCGCGAGGCTCTGCGCCTCGCAGCCCAGAAGCTGCCAATGAAAGTGAAGTTCGTGAGGCGGGAGGCTGATCTCTTTGAAAGCTAGGGAGCTACGTGTAATGACGGACGAGGAGCTCGAGGAGAAGATGGTTGCAACCCGTAAGGAGCTCTTCAATCTCCGCTTCCAGTCGGCCACCGGCGCGCTCGAGAACAGCGCTCGGCTGCAGTCGGCCAAGCGCGAGATCGCCCGCATCCTGACCGTGAAGACCGAGCGTGAACGACTGGGGAAGATCTGAGATGGCAGAACGAAAGAAGAAGACAACTGAGAAGGCCCCGGTCGACGCTGGAGAGGTCGAAGAGATCGTCGCCGAGGCTGTTGCCGAGGACATCGCCGAGGTCGCCGAGGCGGAGGAGGCCATTGAGGCCGCTGTCGTCGCGGACGACGAGGAGATCGCTGCCGAGGTCGTAGCCGTCGAGGAAGTGATCGAGGAAGCAGCCGCGGAAGCGATCGCGGCCGATCTCGAGGCCGGCGTGGAGGCAGAGGAAGCTGTCGTCGAGGCCGTCGCCGATGGCGAGAGCACGGCCGAGGAAGGCGCGGAGGCAATCGAGGTGATTGAGGAGGTCGTCGCCGAGGCGGTTGCCGAGGAGGCCGTCGAGGCCGCCGTTGTCGAGGAGACGATCGAGGAGGCTGCTGCCGAGGTGATCGCGGAGGAGGTCGTTGAGGCCGCCGTTGTCGAGGAGGCGATCGAGGAGGCTGCTGCCGCTGAGGTGATCGCGGAGGAGGCCGTCGAGGCCGCCGCCGTCGTCGAGGCCGCAGAGGAGAAGGTTCCTGCCCCGCAGTCCGGACCGAAGCAGAAGAAGAAGCGACTCCCTCGCGCGCTCCGCCCGCAGAAGACGCGCCCGACGCGTGAGAAGGCGACCGAACGCAAGCCGATCGTCCGACTCGAGAAGCCGGAGCACGAGCGCGGTCGCAGCCAGGAACGCCAGGGCACGGTCGTGTCGGCCGCAATGGACAAGACGATCGTCGTCAAGGTCGAGGTCACGAAGTCGCACCGGAAGTACAAGAAGGTCGTTCGCCGATCGGTCAAGTTTCACGCGCATGACGAGGGCAACACCGCCAACGTCGGCGACGTCGTCCGGATCGTCGAGACGCGTCCGCTGTCGGCCACCAAGCGCTGGCGCCTCACGGAGATCGTCGAGGTGGCTAAGTGATCCTCTCCACCCGCACATCTCGCACACGTTGGCTCGCTGCAACGCTGCGCCATGCGTCGTCCTCGGGGCCCCCCATGCACTCCGTGCATGAACGGCCCCTGCGTCCTAGCCTGGCTTGCGTTTCGCGGCCATCGCGCACGATCTGTACGGGCGGTGAGGATCAGTGATTCAGCAGGAGAGCCGCCTCAAGGTCGCCGACAACACCGGCGCCCGCGAGATCCTCTGCATCCGCGTGATGGGAGGGTCGCACCGTCGCTACGCCCGCGTTGGCGACATCATTGTTGCTACCGTGAAGGCCGCGACGCCGCAGGGCACGGTCAAGAAGGGCGAGGTGGTGAAAGCCGTTGTCGTCCGGACGAAGAAGCCCTACGGTCGCAGTGACGGCACGCTGATCGGCTTCGACGAGAACGCCGCCGTCATCATCGATGCACAGTTGAATCCGCGCGGAACTCGCATCTTCGGGCCGGTCGCACGGGAGTTGCGCGAGAAGAACTTCATGAAAATTGTCTCCCTGGCTCCCGAGGTGCTGTGAAATGTCGGCTGAGACAATTTTCATGAATAGAAGGAATGAGATGCTCTTTTCCGTTTCCAATCCCTTTTTCACCTCCATCGCCTTCGGCGCGCGGACGCTTGCGGGGAACTCATGAAGGTAAAAAAGGGAGATACCGTCCAGGTGCTCTCCGGTAAGGACCGCGGCAAGCAGGGTCGTGTCATCGAGGCACGCCCGAGCGAGGGTCGCGTCATCGTCGAGAACCTCAACCTCGTCAAGCGGCACCGCAAGCCCGCACCCGTGCGCGATACGTCGCGCATGGGCGGCGCACAGATGACGCCCGGCGGCATCTTCGAGAAGCCGTCGCCGCTCGACGTCAGCAACGTAATGCTCGTCTGCCCGACCTGCAAGCAGGCGTCGCGCACCGGTGTGCATGTCAAGGAGATCAAGGGCAGCACCGTCCGCGTCCGATTCTGCAAGCGCTGCAACGAGGAGATCGATCGCTGATGGCCACCACCGAGACATACGTGGCGCGCCTCAAGCAGCGCTACGACGACGAGATCCGCGGCGCCTTGAAGGACGAGCTCGAACTCGACTCCATCATGCAGGCTCCGAAGGTCACGAAGATCACCCTCAACATGGGTGTCGGCGAGGCAAAGACCGATGCGAAGGCAATGGACGCTGCGATCGAGGAGCTCTCCACGATCGCGGGCCAGCACGCGCAGGTACGGCGCGCTCGCAAGTCGATCGCGAGCTTCAAGCTTCGTGAGGGAATGGCCGTCGGTGCCAGGGTCACCCTGCGCGGCGCCAAGATGTACGAGTTCCTCGACCGGCTCGTCTCGATCTCGCTTCCGCGAATCCGCGACTTCCGGGGGCTCAACCCGGACTCGTTCGACGGCCGGGGCAACTACTCGCTCGGAATCAAGGAGCAGATCATCTTTCCGGAGATCGACTACGACAGCGTGCAGTCGATCCGCGGCCTCGACATCGCCATCACCACAACGGCGGAGAACGACGATCAGGCGCGCGCACTCCTGCGCCACCTCGGTCTTCCGTTCGCTGCCGAAAGCAGAAGGGACTAGGGCATATGGCCAAGACCTCACTCCGCGTCAAGCAGAAGCGGACGCCGAAGTACAAGACCCAGGCGTACACGCGGTGCAACCGTTGTGGTCGCCCTCGTGCCGTCTACAAGAAGTTCAAGCTCTGCCGGATCTGCCTGCGCGAATTGGCACACCAAGGAGCCATTCCAGGTATGACCAAGAGTTCCTGGTGATGAAAACCATCTCACCAATACCTCTTGTTGATGCCTATCGTTCCGCCTTCGGCGGACACGATCTCATGGGGATGAATCACCGTATCCAAGGGAAGAGATTCGGCTCGGTTCGAGCCGACAATTATCCCGCCCATCGAGCATTTTCGCTCCGTGAAACAGCCGTTTCGCGAAGCGACAATGCGGCTGTTTCACGGAGCGAAAATGCTGACTGACCCAATCGCAGACATGCTGACCCGGATCCGCAACGCCAACAAGGCGATGCACGACAGCACCCAGATGCCTTCCTCGCGGATGAAGGAGGAGATCGCTCGACTGCTCAAGGACGAGGGGTACATCAAGGATTTCCGAGTCGTCGAGGGCACTCCCTACTCCACGCTCGTGGTCGAGCTCAAGTTCGGCCGCAACCGCGAGCGCGTGATCACCGATCTCAAGCGGATCTCCAAGCCCGGCCGGCGCGTCTACGCGCCGAAGAACCGGCTTCCGCGCGTTCTCGGTGGTCTCGGCACCGCCATCCTGTCCACCTCGACCGGCGTGATCACCGGCCGTCAGGCTGCTGAACGCGGCGTTGGCGGCGAAGTTCTCGCCTTCGTCTGGTAGCGCGATGAGTCGTATCGGCCGCAGGCCAATCGAGGTTCCGAGCGGTGTCACCGTCGAGGTGTCGCCCGGTGGAACGGTCAACGTTCAGGGTCCGCTCGGAAAGCTCGAGCAGCAGGTTCCTGTCCGGATCTCGATCGTGCAGGAGGACGGCGTTCTCAATGTCACTCGCCCCACTGATCGGGGAGACGATCGCGCCCTGCACGGGCTCACGCGCACCCTCGTCGCGAACATGGTCGAGGGCGTGACGAAGGGGTTCGAAAAGCATCTGGAGATCCAGGGCGTCGGATACCGCGCACAGCTCAAGGGCAGCGACCTCGAGTTGGCCGTCGGTTACTCGCACACCGTGACGATCACGCCGCGCGACGGCATCAGCTTCGAGGTGCCGATCCCCACGCAGATCATCGTCAAGGGAACCGACAAGCAGGCGGTCGGACAGATCGCAGCCGAGATTCGCAAGGTGCGGCCGCCCGAGCCCTACAAGGGTAAGGGAATCCGGTATCGCGACGAACAGGTTCGGAGAAAGGTTGGGAAGCGCGCATGAGCACTCTGTCGACGCGCGAAGCACGGCTTCGCCGGCATCGCCGCATTCGCGGCAAGGTTGTGGGCACGGCGGAACGGCCGCGGCTCGCCGTGTTCCGATCGAACAAGGGCATCTTCGCCCAGCTGATCGACGACCGGGATGCGCGTACGCTGGCGGCCGCAGGCTGGCTCCAGCTGAAGGACTTCTCCGGCTCGAAGACAGAACAGGCAGCCGAAGTGGGCAAGCAACTCGCCGCGTCGGCGAAGGCAGCGGGCATCACAGCCTGCGTCTTCGATCGCGGCGGCTACCTCTACCACGGTCGTGTCAAAGCGCTCGCCGACGGCGCGCGCGAAGGAGGACTTGAGTTTTGAGCACGTTTGGGGTAGCAGAGACACGCGAGCTGAAGGAACGCGTGATCGAGATCAACCGCGTCGCCAAGGTCGTCAAGGGCGGCCGGCGGTTCTCGTTCACGGCGCTTGTCGTCGTCGGTGACGAGACCGATCGGGTCGGCGTCGGATACGGAAAGGCGCGCGAGGTGCCGCTCGCCATCTCCAAGGCCGTCGACGACGCCAAGAAGAACCTGTTCACAGTGCCGAAGCACGGCACGACGATCACGCACGAGATCCTCGGCGAGTTCGGTGCCGCACGCGTCTTTCTCCGGCCGGCAAGTGAAGGTACGGGAGTCATCGCCGGCGGCGGAGTGCGCGCGGTCCTCGAGCTCGCGGGCATCCGTGACGTTCTTGCGAAGAGCCTTGGCACAACGAACCCGATCAACATGGCGAAGGCCACCGTCGACGGGCTCAAGCACCTGCGCCGCCCGGAGGACATCGCCCGGCAGCGCGGCAAGACGATTCGTGAAGTGCTGCCGCTTCCGCGTGGGTACGACGCGGTCAAGGTTGCGGCTGCTGCCGCCGCAGAGGCAGAAGCGGACGCACCCGCTGACGCGGACGCGGTGGAGGCAACCGCATGACCACCGTGAAGGTCACCCAGATCAGGAGCGCGATCGGCCAGAGCAAGGCGCACCACGGCACCATCCGGGCGCTTGGCCTCGGCAAGATCGGTCGCAGCGTGGAGCACACGGAGTGCGCAGTGTTGGCGGGCCAGCTGCGCCACGTCGCTCATCTCGTCAAGGTCGAAGGGAAGGACACGTAGACATGGCCGAGGAGCTCAATCTCCACAGCCTCCAGCCGGCACAGCCGCGCAAGGCACGCAAGCGGGTCGGCCGCGGCATGGGCTCCGGGAAGGGCCGCTATTCCGGTCGCGGGATCAAGGGCCAGAAGTCACGCTCCGGGTCGCACATGATGCCGGCCGGGTTCGAGGGTGGGCAGATGCCGATCGACATGCAGCTCCCGAAGCTGCGTGGCAACACGTCGGCCGACGCCATGCCGATCGGCCCGTTCCGCACGTACACCCAGCCCGTCAACCTCCGTGACCTCGAGGCACGCTTCGAAGCGGGCGCCGAGGTGACTCCCGACGCCCTCGTAGCGGCCGGGCTGATCAAGAACACGAAGATCGACATCAAGATTCTCGCCTCCGGCGATCTCACGAAGAGCCTCACCGTTACGGCACACGGCTTCTCGAAGACCGCGAAGGAGAAGATCGAGGCAGCGGGTGGCACCGTCACCTGGTTGCGCGGTGAGCCGGTTGCCAAGAAGGCGAAGAAGGCCAAGGCGAAGCGGCCCGTGGCGGTCGAGGAGTCTGTGGTCGAAGACGTGGCGGTCGAGATCGCCGAGGAGGCACCCGAGGCTTCGGCCGACGAGGCAACTGCTGAGTAATGCTGAGCTGGCTCGGAAACGCCTGGCGCGTCCCTGAACTTCGACGTCGAATTCTCTTCACGGCGTTCATCCTGGCCATCTATCGGCTCGGTTCCTGGTTGCCTGCTCCCGGGGTTGACGCCGCGGCGATCGAGAACTACTTCAACGGCAGCGGGGGCTCGATCCTCGGGCTCCTGAACCTGTTCTCCGGCGGGGCGCTCTCGCAGTTCTCGCTCTTCGCACTCGGGATCATGCCCTACGTGACGGCGTCGATCATCGTTCAGCTGATGACGGTCGCTGTGCCGAAGCTCGCGGAGCTGCAGAAGGAGGGTGAGGCCGGGTACGCCAAAATCAATCAGTACACGCGGTACCTCACGGTCGTCCTCGCGGCCCTGCAGGCTTTCGGATACGCGGTGCTGTTTCAGCGACAGGATGCGCTTCAGGCGAACGCCGGGAGGATGACGCTCATCGTCGTCACGCTGACGACAGGCACCGTGCTCCTCATGTGGCTCGGCGAGCAAATCACGAAGCGTGGGATCGGCAACGGCATCTCGATCCTCATCCTCGCCTCGATCCTCACGAGCCTTCCGCTCGGGATCAGCGCTTGGTGGAACGGCGGGCCGATGGAGCGCATCTTCTTCCCGCTCATTGCTATCGCCATCGTCGCTTCGGTGGTGTTCGTGCAGGAAGGGCAGCGCCGGATCCCGATCCAGTACGCGCGACGGATGGTCGGGCGTCGGATGACAACCGGCGGCGCCACATATCTCCCGTTGCGCATCCTCATGGCCGGCGTGATCCCGGTCATCTTCGCTGCCGCGCTTCTCGCGTTCCCGGCGACGATCGCGCAGTACTTCCCGGCGACGCAGGAGTTCATCAACGACCACTTCCAGCCGGGCAACCTCACGTACCTGCTCATCGAGGCCGCGCTGATCATCCTCTTCACGTACTTCTACACGGCCGTGCAGTTCAATCCCGTCGAGCAGGCCGACAATCTCCGCAAGTACGGCGGGTATATCCCCGGCATCCGGCCGGGGCCGCCGACGGCGCAGTACCTCGACCGTGTGATGACGAGGCTCACGCTGCCTGGTTCCCTCTTCCTGGCCCTCGTGGCCATCGCTCCGAGCCTCTTCATCAGGTACGGCGGCTTCTCGCAGGCGAGCTCCGGCGCGCTCGGCGGCACATCGGTGCTGATCGCGGTGGGTGTTGCGCTCGACACGATGCGTCAGATGGAGAGTCAGATGATGATGCGCAACTACGAGGGCTTCCTCAAATAGCGTCGGCCAACGTCCTCGTTCTCGGGCCACAGGGATCCGGGAAGGGCACGCAGGCAAAGCGGATCTGCGCAGCCCACGGTATTCCTCACGTTTCTACCGGGGACATGTTTCGTGCCGCCGTCGCAGAGGGCACGGACCTCGGGCGCCAGGTGGAACCGATCCTCGCATCCGGCGAGCTCGTACCGGATGAGCTGACGATCGCTCTGATCCGCGACAGGCTTTCCAGGGACGACGCGAGCGGCGGTTTCGTCCTTGACGGGTTCCCGCGCAACCTCGTCCAGGCCGAGGCGCTCGACGAGATGCTCGCTGGGATCGGCAGGCCGCTCGACGCCGTGCTGTTCTTCGATCTCGACGACGAGACGGCGACCACTCGCGCCCTTGGTCGTGCGTCCGAGGAAGGCCGGGCCGACGATACGCCCGAGGTGATGGCCCGTCGGCTCACGATCTACCACGAGCAGACCGAACCGGTCGTCGCGCGATATCGGGCTGCCGGGAAACTGCATACCCTCGCTGCTGATCGGGCCGTGGACGACGTCTTCGCCGAGATCGAGGACGCTCTCCGCCAGGTCGGCTCATGATCATCCGTAAGGGGCCGGAGGAGATCGAGCGGATAGCTCGCGCCGGTGCCCTTGTCGCCGCCACGATCGCGCACGTCGGCGAGCACCTGCGCCCGGGGATCTCGACGGGCGAGCTCGACGACATCGCCGGCGCGTTCGTCACGACCCACGGCGGCGTCTCCGCGTCCAAGGGCTATCACGGAACCTACCCCGCAGAGATCTGTATCTCGCCGAACTCGATGGTCGTCCACGGGATCCCGGGGCCGTACGTCGTCGAGAATGGCGATCTGATCACGATCGACGTGGGAGTCGTCCTCGAAGGGGCGATCGGTGACAGCGCGTACACGTTCGGCGTCGGGGAGATCGACCCCGAGGCGCAGCGCCTGCTCGAGACGTGCCAGCACGCGTTAGCGGCAGGAATCGCGCAGGCTCGGCCGGGGAACCGCATCGGCGACATCTCCTGCGCGGTACAAACAGTTGTCGAGGCGGCCGGCTTCTCGGTCATCCGGAGCCTCGTCGGCCACGGCGTCGGCAGGCACTACCACGAGGACCCCCATGTACCGAACTTCGGGCAGTCCGGTCGCGGGCCAAAGCTCACGGAGGGGATGACAATCGCGATCGAGCCGATGATCACCGTTGGATCGCCCGAGGTGTACCTCCATGACGACGGATGGTCGATCTCGACGGAGGACGGCTCGCTCGCCGCGCATTTCGAGCACACGGTCGCAATCACCGCGTCGGGGCCACGCATTCTCACCCCTCGCGTCGGAATCGCCGTCGAGAGTGGGAGTTTGCTACAGTAAGCGGCCCGCGGCGCGGCCGTCTCGCTGCGCAATGGGATTCGTCAGGCGGTTCGGTTCCACGGTTTTCGTTCGTGCTCTCGAGGCCGGGAGCGATCCATCACCACAAGGCGTTCGCGCGAGGGAAGGGTGGCAGTCAAGGAAGAGAAGATCGAGATCGAAGGCGAGGTTGTCGAGGCGCTCCCGAGCACGATGTTCCGGGTGCAGCTCGATGAAGGACACACGGTTCTCGCCGCGATCTCCGGGAAGATGCGCAAGCACTACATCCGCATCCTCCCCGGCGACCGGGTCAAGGTCGAGCTCTCTCCCTACGACCTCACGCGCGGCCGCATCACGTTCCGTCACCGCTGACTCGTCACCACACAACGCCACCGAGGAAATACGATGAAAGTTCGCCCATCAGTCAAGCCAATGTGTGAGCGCTGCCGCGTGATCAAGCGGCACGGGCGCAGCATGGTGGTCTGCGTCAATCCACGGCACAAGCAAAGGCAGGGCTGAGAACTAGTGGCTCGCATCGCAGGCGTCAACCTCCCGAACCAGAAGCGTCTGGAGATCGGGCTCACGTACATCTACGGCATCGGCCAGTCGACCGCGCAGAAGATCTGCAAAGCGCTCGGACTCGATCCGGATCAGAAGATCAAGGACCTGACCGACGACGAGGTCACGAAGCTCCGCTCCTACATCGACGACAACGTCGAGGTCGAGGGTGACCTACGTCGCGAACGTTCCCAGGCGCTCAAGCGACTGGCCGAGATCGGCTGCTACCGCGGCATCCGGCATCGGCGCGGCCTTCCGGCCCGCGGTCAGCGCACAAAGACCAACGCACGCACTCGCAAGGGCCCGAAGAAGACGGTCGGACGCGGGAAGAAGGGGAAGTAGATGGCACCTCCTCGTAAGGCAGCGGCCGCTCGCGGTCGCACCCGCCGCCGCGTCAAGAAGAACATCGCAATCGGTCAGGCCCACATCAAGACGTCGTTCAACAACACGATCGTGTCGCTCACGGACAAGGACGGCAACGTGATCGCCTGGGAGTCGGCCGGCTCGGCCGGGTTCAAGGGGTCGCGCAAGTCCACCCCGTTCGCAGCACAGGTCACGGCGGACAACTGCGCACGCAAGGGAATGGAGCACGGTTTGCAGAAGGTCGAGGTGTTCGTCAAGGGGCCGGGCTCCGGTCGCGAGACGGCGATTCGCTCGCTGCAGGCAGCCGGGCTCGAGATCCTCGGGGTCAAGGACGTCTCCCCGCAGGCGCACAACGGTGTCCGGCAGAAGAAGCGGAGGCGCGTCTAATGGCCAGGGATCTGGGGCCGAAGTGCAGGCTCTGCCGCCGCGAGGGCATCAAGCTGTTCCTCAAGGGTGAGCGCTGCCTCACCGAGAAGTGTGCGATCGAGCGCCGCTCGTATCCGCCGGGAGAGCATGGCCGTGGCCGGATCAAGCAGAGCGAGTACCTGCTGCAGCTGCGCGAGAAGCAGAAGGCGCGCCGCTACTACGGGCTGCTCGAGAAGCAGTTCCGCAACACCTACGAGAAGGCGACGAAAGGCCTCGGAGCCCCCGGCGAGAACCTGCTCCGGATGCTCGAGACCCGTCTCGACAACGTGGTCTACCGGCTCGGCTTTGCGGGCTCTCGCGCGCAGGCGCGGCAGCTCGTTCGTCACGGCCACTTCCAGGTCAACGGCCGCCGCGTCAACATCCCGAGCTTCGCCGTTCGTCCGAACGACGTGATCACGTTGAAGGCGGGAAGCGCCGCCGCTCCGCTCGTCCGCGACGCCACCGATCTCACGGCCTCCGTCGCACCGTGGCTGCAGGCAGATCACGAGGGCCTCGCTGGCAAGGTGCTGCGCTGGCCCGAGCGCGCGGAGATCGACACCCCCGTGCAGGAGTCACTCATCGTCGAGCTGTACTCGAAGTAGACCTCGGAGAGGAAACCCTCTCTGGACCGTATGGGTGAGGCCCAACGCCGGCCGCTCGCCCGCCGTGAAGAACACGAAAGGATCGCATTGGCAACTCGTTCAAGCCTGATGGAATTCCAGATTCCCCGCATCGTCAGCGAAGAGGGCGACAATCATCGCGGCGTCTTCGCGATCGAGCCCCTCGACCGCGGGTTCGGGTACACGTTCGGTAACTCGCTCCGCCGCGTCCTGCTCTCGTCGCTCGAGGGAACGGCCGTGACCGCCGTGAAGATCGAGGGCGTGTCCCACGAGTTCACGACGCTCCCCGGCGTGCGTGAGGACGTCACCGACATCATCCTCAACCTCAAGAGCCTGATCTGCGTGCTTCACGGTGAGTCACCCGAGGTCGAGGTCCACATCTCGAAGAAGGGACCTGGCAGCGTCACGGCCGCCGATATCGAGGCGCCGGCCGATCTCGAGATTCTCAACCCGGAGCTCGAGATCGCGCAGCTCGCCGCGAAGGGCAAGCTCGAGATGACGCTCACGATCGGGCGAGGCCGTGGCTACATGCCGGCCGACGTCAATCGTGGCACGGAGACGATGACGATCGGAGTGATTCCGATCGATTCGATCTTCTCGCCCGTCCGTCGCGTCGCGTACGAGGTCGAGTCCGCTCGTGTCGGTCAGCGCACCGACTTCGACAAGCTCATCCTCGACGTCACGACGGACGGTTCGATCGAGCCGCGTGATGCCATCGGTCAGGCCGCAGACATCCTGATCCGGCAACTCGCGATCTTCACCGATCTCGATGCGATCGAGGGCTTCAGTGAAGCTGCGATCGAGGCAGCCGCCGAGGCATCCACCTCGCACGGGATGGAGAACTTCCCGATCGAGGAGCTCGAGCTCGGGGTTCGTTCGTACAACTGCCTCAAGCGTGTCGGCATCGAGACGATCGGCGATCTCACCTCCAAGTCCGAGGAGAGCTCGCCGCGATCCCGAACTTCGGCCGCAAGTCGGTCGAGGAGGTGCGCGAGACGCTCGCCGCGC
>JBKJVI010000005.1:0-8429 GCA_046590225.1 Gaiella sp.
GCGCAGGTAGTCCCGTTCGGTGAAGATCCCGACGATCTCCTCGCCGTCGGTCACGAGCAGTGCCCCAACGTTCGCGTCGACCATCGCCTTGACTGCCTCGAACACGGTGGCATCGCCACGGATCTCGATCACGGTCCCGTCCTTTTCACCGAGAATCTCCGACACCGTATGCATGTATTGATTGTGCTCCTTGATACATGCGCTTGTCAAGGATGGCGCAAGCCCCGACGCTTCCGCGGGCGCGGCTAGGATGCGCGGGTCTGGCGACGTGGCCGAGTGGTTAGGCAGAGGCCTGCAAAGCCTCGTACAGCGGTTCGAATCCGCTCGTCGCCTCTGATCCTTTGCTGATTCGCCCCCTCGAGCATGTCAACTCAGCGAAACCCGCCAACCCTTCGTTTGTTTTGATGCAACACAAACTGCCTGCCGCGGAGAGCTCCGTCGGGGTCAGTCCCTACACTCGGGCGCTCATGATCGAGCATCATTCCACTCCCGCACCTCCCGCTGTCTCATCGGCCTCGACCACCGAGCCGTGCTGGCGCTGCGGCACCGCCATGGAATGGCGCCACGCGACGCTCCAGTGTCCCCGCTGCCACTTCAAGATCGGGTGCTGCGAGGGGACGACCGCGGAGTGCTCGCCGCAAGATCGTTAGCCTCATCGGCATGACCGATCTTGCAACGATGCTTTCGGCCGAAAGGCTCGTCGATCTGACGCAGCCGCTCGGCCCCGCCACGACCCTGTGGCCCGGGTCGACGCCGTTCGTCGCGACGACGCTCGCGGAGTACGACCGAGGCCCGGGGTACCTTCGCGAGCTCCAGGTTCCCGAGCACGCCGGAACGCACCTCGACGCGCCGGCGCACTTCTCGCCCCACGGCGCACGCGTCGACGCGATCCCGATTGCGTCCCTCGTGCGACCCGCGGTCAAGCTCGATGTTCGCCCCTGGGTGAACGGTGATCCAGCGGCCCTCGTCGACGCCGCGATGATCCGCGAGCTCGAGGATCGCGACGGTGTGATCGAGGCCGGAACCGCCGTGCTCGTTCATACGGGATGGGACGCGTTCTGGGACGACCCGGCGCGGTACATGGGCGATCCCGGCCCCGCATTCCCTGGCCTCGCACGCGAAGGTGCCGAGCTGCTCGTCGAGCGTGGCGTCGTCGGGCTCGGCATCGACACCCTCGGCGTCGACCCCGGATCCTCCACCGACTACCCCGTTCACCTGACGACGCTCCCCGCCGGAATGTGGCATCTCGAGGGGCTGATCGAGCTCGGGCGCGTCCCGGCCCGGGGGGCGTGGCTCGTCGCCGCGCCGCTGAACCTCGTGGAGGGGTCGGGAACGCCGGCCCGCGTGTTCGCGATTCTGCCGTCGGATGGCTGAGCCAGACGCGGCGGTCACGATCCGCCCCATCCGACCCGACGAGTGGCGCCGCTGGCGCGAGACACGCCTACGGATGTTGCGGGATGACTCCGACTTCTTCGCCACGCGCTACGACGACATGGTGCGGGAGCCTGACGCGACGTGGCGCGAGTGGGTCGCCGAGGCTGCGGCCGGCGAGGACAAGGTGCTTTTTATCGCCGAAGACGGGGGCGTCTGGCTCGGAGTGGTCGGCGCCTTCGTACGCGTCAACTCGCTCGAGGTGCAGCTCATCTCGATGTGGGTCGCCCCGGAGGCACGCGGCCGAGGCGTTGCGCGCGACCTCATTCGCGCCGTCGCCGGGTGGACGCTTCGGCGAGGCTCGGCACGCGTCGTTCTCTTCGTGCAGGAAGCGAACACGCCGGCCCGTCAGCTCTACGAACGGGCCGGCTTCCGCGTCACGGGCGACCGGGCCCCTGCAAGCGCCGGTCGAAGTGCGTTCAAGCTCGTGCTCGCGGCTCCTGTCGCCGATCTTCTCACATAGGGTGGAACCCGGGCGAATGCCGTGACACACTTACCATCCCACGCCGACGAGCGCCAGGGCCCCCGACCGCTCACCGCGATCGTGGCGGTCGTTCTCGGACTCATCGTTGTGCTCGCCGCGAGCGCGTTCCTGCCGCGGTGGTGGTCGCACCGGGTCGCCGACCAGGCAAATGGCAGCTTCACGAGCGGAATCGGACTCGGTCTGTTCTACGGCTTCTCGTTCACACTGGTCGCGCTGATCGTGCTCTGGGTCGGGCTCCGACGCATCCGCAGCTGGAAGGGTCGCCTGCTCCTCCTCGGCGTTGCCCTCCTCATCGCGTCGCCGAACCTTCTCACTCTCGGGATCGTCCTCGGCCCAGGTGGAGCGGCTCATGCGGGAGAGCGCACGCTCGATGTGGACGCTCCCGGGTTTCGCGCGAGCAGCCTGATCGGCGTTCTGACTGCCGTGCTCGTCGTTCTCGTCATCGGGATGATGCTGCGATCTCGACGTCGCTCGAAGAACGATGCCGATGCGCTCCGCAGGGAACTGGCCGAGGCTCGGCGACCGCCGGACGATCACTAGCGGTACCACTACGTTCGAGTGCGTCTCGCCATCCGACACACCAAACCCGCGGACAACGGCGGGCTAGGCGATCGTTTGACCGCCGACGAGCACTAACGCGACCGCAAAGTCGTCATCGAGAACGACTATGTCCGCCGCCGCTCCCGGGCGGAGAATGCCAATGTCGTTACGACCCAGGATACGCGCGGGCGTCCGGGTGACGGCGTCGACCGCCTCGACGATCGGGACACCGAGCTCGATGAGCATGCGCAACCCCCAAGCGAGCGGACGTGCGGCGCCTGCGAGCGCTCCGTCGTCGTCCCGGGCGACGCCGCCCTCGACGGTGATGTGAACCGTGCCGAGGCGGAACGAACCGTCGCCCATTCCACCCGCGGCCGTGACGTCGGAGACGAGCGCGATGCGGCCCCGGGCCGCGCGCCACGTGGCAAGGATCGTCTCGGGCGCGAGATGCACTCCGTCGGCGATCAGCTGGACGACGACGTCGTCGCGCACGAGCGCTGCACCCACGACGCCGGGATCGCGCTGCCCGAAAGGCCGCATCGCATTGAAGAGGTGCGTCACGGTTCGTGCGCCCTGGTCGAAGGCAGCGTGGGCCGTTGCCGCGTCGGCGTCCGTGTGCCCGAGCGAAACGGTGATGCCGCTGCCGAGGAGGCTGTCGATGAGCTCACCCGCTCGCGGCAGCTCGGGAGCCAGCGTCACCATGCTCACTGCCGAGCCGGCAACGAGGTACGAGGCAAGGAGGTCGAGGTCGGGCCGCCGGAGATGCTCCGGAGGATGGGCGCCCGGGCGCTCGGGGCTCAGAAACGGCCCTTCCAGATGCGCACCAAGGATCCGCGCCGCCCCACCGTTGCCGGGCGCAGCGGCGGCGCACTCCCCGATCGTCGAGAGCGCGAGTCGCGTCAGCTCGGCCGGCGCGGTGATCAGTGTCGGCTGATACCAGAGCACTCCCGTCCGGGCGAGCTCGACGCCGAGCTTCTCCACCTCGTCGCCGGTCGCGTGGAGAAGGTCGATACCACGGAAGCCGTTGACCTGCAGGTCGACGAGCCCCGGAATCGCGATCCCGGACCGGCCACCGGCAAGCCCGACCTCTGCGATCCTCCCGTTCTCGATCTCGACGTCGCCCCTCACGAGTGACCCGTCGACGACGGCTGCGGCAACCCCGAGCTTCACGGGCATAGCCTACGGGGCCGCTCGAGACGGTGTGCGCCTCGCCGGACATGACGAGCCATGAGCTGCTCGTCGACGGGGCGGACGGTCAACGTACTACGTCGGATGCCCCCGGGCAGCCTCGTACGAGCCGATCAGCGCCTCAACGGACGACCGCCCGAGGATCGGGATCACTGCCTCCGGGAGGAAGCGATCGAGGCCTTTGAAGCGCAGGCACGACTTCCCGAGATCGAGCTTCATGCCGGCGGCCGCGTAGGCGTCGCGAAGGCGCCGCTCGCCCTCGGGATCGATATACGTGCACATGAGGTAGAGGCTCGTGTACTGCTTCTGTGCAGCGAGGCTCGCGACGTTCAGCGGTTGCCCGTTGTAGGTGTCCGGGTACCGCTCGAGCGGTATCTCCCAGCTGATCATCCCCCAGCGCATCGTCTCGTCGAAGCCCGCCGGGAGATGCGCATTGACGAGATCGCGCACGGTCGACACAACCGCTGCCCGCTCGGGCGGTAGCTCGCTCAGATACTGGGTAACGGTCGCTGCCTTGCTCTGGGCCACGTTCGGCTCAGCGCTTGCTGTGAGCCGCGCTGAATGCGAGAACGAGCGACGAGACAGTCATGGCGGCGAGCCTATCGCATCGCCACCTCCGGCTACAGGCTCGGTCGAGCACATTATCTTCAAATCTTCTAAGATTGAGAGCATGCCATTCGAAGCGACCCCCCTCTACGTCACCAAGGCCAGCATGTTTCGCACACTCGGTCACCCTGCCCGCGTGCGAATCCTCGAGCTCCTCCGTGAGGGTGAGCACGCAGTAGGCGCACTCCAGGAGGCCCTCGACCTCGACTCGGGGGGAACATCCCAGCACCTCGCGGCGCTGCGAAGAATCGCCCTCGTCGAATCGCGTCGCGAGGGTACGAGCGTCTTCTATCGTGCGGCCGACCCTCGTGTTTTCGGGTTGCTCGATCTCGGCCGCGAGTTGATCGCCCGATCGCTCGCCGAGCAGCAGGAGTTGCTCGAGGAACTCGCCGCAGAGTGACCGTTCTCGTGATCGGCGGGTTGCTCGCGATCGCGGTCGGTGGTCTTCTGTGCCTGCGTGCCGACAGCCTCGCAGCGGGGTTCGTCACCCAGACCGTCGGCGCACTCGCGCTGGGAGCAGCCGGGCTCTCCGCGCTCGTCTCGGGTGAAACGTGGGGCGCCTCGTTCACGAGCGAGCTGACGCCTCATGCCGGGATCGACGGCCTCACCGGCGTCTTCCTCCTGACGCTCGCACTCGTCGCGTGTCCGGCCCTCGTGTTCGCCTCGTCGTACGTTGCGAAGACGAGCCGCGGCAGGCTCACCGGCGTCCTCACCGCTGCGTTCCTGCTCTCCCTGATCGGTGTTCTCTGCGCCCGCGACGCGCTCTCGTTCCTCTTCCTGTGGGAGCTGATAACGCTCGTCCCTGCAGCGATCATCCTCTTGGGTTCAGCAACCGAGTCGGCGCGCCGAACCGTGTTCACGTACGTCGCGATCACCCACCTCGGTGGCGCGGGAACCTGGATCGCCCTCCTGCTCCTCGCGCACGAAGGAGCGATCGGCAACTCGACCGCGCTCTCCGAGGGATCTAGCGTGCAGGCGGTGATCGCGGTCGCGGCGATCATCGGCTTCGGGACGAAGGCTGGACTGATGCCGATGCACGTCTGGCTCCCCCGCGCCCACCCCATCGCCCCTGCCCCGATCTCGGCGCTGATGAGCGGTGTGATGGTCGCCGTCGCCGCGTACGGCCTCGTGCGCGTTCTCGTCGATTGGATTGGCACAGCGCCTTCCTGGATCGGCGCAACGGTGCTGGTCCTCGGCGGCCTCTCTGCGCTCGGTGGCATCACATACGCGCTGTTCCAGAACGACCTCAAACGGCTCCTCGCGTACTCGACGGTCGAGCACCTGGGCATCGTCGCGCTGGGGCTCGGCGCCTGTCTCCTCCTTCGGCAGCACGGAGCCGACGCCTGGGCCGCCTTCGCGCTCGGCGCGGCCCTGCTGCACACGGTCAACCATGCAGTGTTCAAGGCGCTTCTGTTTCTCGGCGCGGGGGCGTTCGAGCGCGCGACGGGTGGCCTCGAGCTGGATCGCCTCGGCGGGCTGCTTCGCCGGATGCCCTGGAGTGGCGCCGCGTTTCTCGTCGGCTGTCTTGCGATCGCCGGGCTGCCGCTCCTGAACGGATTCGCCTCGGAGTGGCTCACCCTCCAGGCGCTCCTCCATGTACCTGCGTACGCGGGGGTCTGGGACGGCGCGCTCGGCGCCGTGGCCCTCGCTGCGCTCGCCGGCACGATGGCGCTCGCCGTGCTGTGCTTCGTCAAGGTGATCGGTCTCGTGCTGCTCGGGCCGACCCGCCGGAGCGGGGTAGCAGACGCGGTCGAACCACCGCCTGCGATGCGGGGCGCACTCGTCGCACTCGCCGGAGCATGCGTCGTGCTCGGAACCATCCCGGGACTGCTGTTCCCGCTGCTCGTCGGCCTCGCGCCCTGGCCTCTGACCGGGAACGTGCCGTCCCGTCCCGGGCTCGACCTCCCCGGCACCGGCACTCTGCCAACCGTGGGCCTGCTCGCCGTCGTCGGCGGCCTCGGAGCGCTGCTCTGGATCGCACGCGGAAGCCGTCGCGCGGCGCCGAGCCCGAGCTGGGCCTGCGGGCAACCCGTCGAGTCACCACTCCTCTGGAGCAGCGCCGGATTCAGCAAGCCGCTGCGGCTCGTGCTCGAAGCAGTGCTCCGGCCTCAGCGGGAGATCGAGACGACAACGCTCGGCGGCGTCGTGCAGCACGTCTCGTACGAGGGCCGGGTCCCGCACCTGATCGACGTGCACCTCTATCGCCCCGTCAGTGCAGGTGCGCTCGTGGCAGCTTCCTGGGCACGCCGCTTGCAGAGCGGTCGGCTCGGCACGTACGTCGGCTACCTGATCGCCCTCGTCGTCGTGCTTCTCGTCGCCGTGCGAGTCGGGGCAATCGGATGACCCCGCAGTCCGCCTCCGTGGCCGTCACGCAGATCGCCGGCGGGCTCGCGCTCTCGCCGCTCCTGATCGGCGTCACGCAGCAGGCGAAGGCTCGACTCCAGGGACGCCGTGGGGCGGGTCCGCTCCAGCCCTACCGCGAGCTGCGCCGACTCTGGGGAAAGAGCGGTGTCGATGTCGACGGCACGACGTTCGTCTATCGCCTCGCACCCGTGATCGTGGCGGCGGCGATGGGTGCCGCGATCCTGCTCGTCCCGATCGCCACCGGCGCGCCTCGGCTCGGAGTCGGCCAGGACGCCTTCGTACTCGCCGGTTTGCTCGCGCTCTCACGCCTCGCGGTCTGCATCGCCGCCTGGGACACCTCCAACGGATTCGCGTTGCAGGGAGCGAGCCGCGACCTCACCCTTTCGGTTTTCGTCGAGGCTGCTCTCGTTCTCTCCTTGGCCGTCGCAGCACTCGTCGCCGGGACGACCGACCTCAGTCGCGTGATAGCGGGAACGGCCGGCGGGCACCCGTGGACGACGCCGGCGCTGGCACTCGGCGCCGTTGCCTTCGCGCTCGTCATCGTCGCCGAGACCGGCCGTCAACCCGTGGACAATCCGGACACGCACCTCGAGTTGACAATGATCCACGAGGGGCCGCTGCTCGACTACGCCGGACGCGACCAGGCCTATCTCCAGTGGGCACTCGCCGCGCGACACTGGGTCGTGCTCGTGCTCGCGGCGCAGGTGTTCCTCCCCCATCCCGTCGGCACATGGTGGCAACTCGCCCTGCTGCCCGTGTCGCTCGGCCTCCTCTGCGTCGCGCTCGCCGTCACCGAGACGGTGCTCGCGAAGATGCGCATTCTCCTCGTTCCCCGTCTGATCGGCGTCGGTGCGGCCGTCGCACTCCTCGGCATCGTCACCTGGCTCGTGGAGACCACGTGAGCGGCATCGCTTGGACACTCGTCGCACTCGCGATCGGCGTCATCGTCGTGCGACGGCGTTCGATCGCCGTAGCACTCGTGACCGCTCAGGCGTTCGTGCTCGCCGGCGCCGCCCTCACCGGAGGCACGTCGGCCGATGACGTCGTTGCGGCCACGGCCCTTGGCGTTCGCGGAGTCGTCCTCGCCGCGCTGTTCCTCTTTCTGGTCCGTCGTACTCGAGAGACGAGGCCCGTGCCGGTCGGCGTCGCTCCCCTCGCTCGCGCTGCTGCCGCGGTGACGCTTGCGTTGACGCTGATCTGGCTCGTTCCGCCGTTCGGCCTCGACACGCACGAGGCCGAGCAGGCGACCCTGTCGCTCGTCGCTCTCGGGCTCGTCACGGCTGCCATGCGCCGGGCGACGCTGTTCCAGGTGCTCGGGATCGTGCTCGTCGAGAACGGCCTCGCGCTCGCGGCCCTCTCGCTGCCGGGCGAGTCATCGCTCGCAATCGAGGTCGGTGTCGCCGTCGACCTTCTCCTCGTCGCACTCGTGGCCGGTGTCTTCCACGAGCGGATCTTCGCGGAGTTCGGGGCCGGCGACACCGCTGCGTTGAGGAGCCTGCGTGACTCCTAGGGAATGGCTCGTCACGCTCGTGCTCGTTCTCCCGCTCGTCGGCGTCGCCACGGCTGCCGTTACGCCCCGCGCCCTGCTCTCCCGGGTCATGTCGGGGATGGCAGCTCTCACGGCGCTCGCCGCGCTCACGCTCGCGACCGTCGCCCTCCTCGAGCCGACGCACCGCGAGCTCGGTCGCTGGATCGTGATCGATCCTGCCGGCGGGATCATCGTTGGCGTCATTGCCATCGTCGGCCTCGCGAGCGCTCTCGTCTCGCCACAGTTCCTCGCAGCCCGTCGGGGCTCTCTCTTCCAGGCGGGCCGCGC
>JBKJVI010000097.1:0-3082 GCA_046590225.1 Gaiella sp.
TGTACCTGACCCGCCGGCGGCACCGACCGTCCGACGGAGCACGACGACGACGAGTCCGACTCGATGTGCTCCCCGCTACTGTCCTCTTCCAACGTGCGGATCTGCATCGTCTACGACTGCCTGTACCCCTATACCGTCGGTGGGGCCGAGCGGTTTTACCGGAGCCTGGCGGAGAGGCTCGCGGCAGAAGGGCACGAGGTGACCTACCTGACGTTGCGGCAGTGGGGGCGAGGCGAGTCGGGCAGCGTGCCCGGCGTGCGCATCGTCGAGGCCGGCCCGCCGATGAAACTGTATGCGGATGGCAGGCGCCGGATCCTCCCGCCGCTCGTTTTCGGGTTCGGGACACTCAGGCACCTCCTTGTCCGTGGACGCGACTACGACCTCGTTCTCACCGGGTCGTTCCCGTACTTCGCGCTCCTCGCGGCCGCGAGCGTCCGAGGGAGGCGCGGCTTCGCCCTGGCCGTGGACTGGCCCGAGGTCTGGACGCGGGAGTACTGGCGCTCCTATCTCGGCCGCCTCGGCGTCGTCGGCTGGCGGATACAGCGGCACTGCATCCGCGTTCGCCAGCAGGCGCTCTGTCCGTCCCAGTTGCACGCGCAGCGCCTGCGCGAGAGCGGCGTCGGTGGCGACGTCACTGTTTACCGGGGCCTCTACGACGGACATGCAGTCGCCCCCCAACCGCCGGCGACAAATCCGGTCGTCGTCTATGCCGGACGTCACATTCCCGAGAAACGCGTCATCGCGATCGTCCCCGCGATCGAGCGAGCGCGAGAGTCGATCCACGGCCTTCGCTGTGAGATCTTCGGCGACGGACCCGACCGCAACGATGTTCTCGCCCAGATCGCCGAGCGGAACCTCGGAGACGTCGTCGAGGCACCAGGGTTCGTCGATCAGGAGCGTCTCGAGCGATCACTCGCCCAGGCGTTGTGCCTCGTCCTTCCCTCCAGCCGTGAGGGATATGGGCTCATCGTCGTCGAAGCGGCAGCACGCGGTGTTCCGAGCATTGTCCTCGCCGGTTCTGACAACGCCGCCACCGAGCTCATCGAGGCAGGTGTCAACGGATTCGTTGCGCCGTCGGCGTCCCCGGAGGACATTGCCGCCGCCATCGTGTGCGTGTGGGACGCAGGACAACCGCTTCGCGACTCGACTGTACGCTGGTTTGCCGAGCACGCCGACGAGTTGTCGCTCGAAGGCTCGGTGCGGATCGTCGGGCAGCTACTTGCCGGGCGAGGCTAGCCCCGTCCGCTACGGAGAAGTGGCGGCGGTTCGCAGCGGCTGTTGAGCGACGGGCAACTCGTCGTCCGATTGACCGTCTTGGGGCACGAGCGCGAGCGTTGCGGTGAGTGCCGCGACTGCAAGGAGGCCCGCCGTCTGCCATGGGGCTCCGTTGCCGGTGCCGGGGGCGAACAGGAGCAGGCACGGCAGAAACCACGAGACGCTCAGCTTGGGCCGCATGACGGCAACGGGAATCAAGAGCAGCACGAACGAGTGCATCCACGTGATGGGGGAACCCACGATCATCACCAGCCCGACGAGCGCGAACGAACGCCGGTCGTCGCCGCGCCAGCCGAACCAGACGGCCCCGGCGACAACCGCTATCGCGACGAAAGCCCACGCCGCGCGGGCAGGGCCGGCACCGACGCCGATGTCCAGAAGCAGCACCTTGAGGGTGTAGCTCTCCGGCGCGGACGTCTCGCTGACCGCGCTGAGTCGCGACGGATAGCCGGCGACGCCCGAAAAACCGATCACACTCCAGAGGACGAACGACACACCCGCTGCGACGACGCCGACGCCGATCGCAGCTTTGAATCGGCGTGTCGCCGCCAGCCACACGACGAGGGGCAAGCAAAGGAGCTTGGCCGCGACGGCGAGGCCACCGGCCAGCGCGGCCAGTTTCCAGCGCTCTCGGTAGTGCCAGCAGATCGAGGCCCCGAGAAGCAGAGGAAGCGTGACATTGCCCGACTGCACGCCGGTGAGGATCGGCGTCCAGAGAAACACGATCCCGTAGCAGCGCCAATCCCTGACGCCGAGGAACCACAACGACAGGGGCACGCACGCGATCAGGAACGCGATGTAGATGATGTTCGGCCCCGGCAGGACGGTGAACGGCACCAGAGCGAACGCCACGAGGGGCGGGTACTCGTACCCCGGGTACGGCGACCCACCCTCGGCGATCTTGCGGGCAGCGGGAAGCATGAACGACTCGAAGTCCGGCCCCAGGCTCTTCCGCTGGTACGCAAGGACCAGGAACGGGATGAACACCAAGAGGGGCAGCGCGACGAAGAGGACGCCGTTGACAAAGAATCGAAAGAATCCCCGCGGGTCCGAGATCACCTGGATCTGCACAGCCGCATCGTAGGGGCAGAGTCCGACACCGTCTAGCCGGGTGCCGGCGCGCTACTCCTCGCCGAACAGCGGACTCTCGACCAACCCCTGCTGCTGCCGTGCATCGTGAGGCTTCACGTTGATGCGATCGGAAGCGCGGCGGCTCTCGGTCGGCTGGATGACAGTGAGATGCGCGTTCTCGGCGAACGCATCATCCGTTTCTACGGCTTCGATATCCGGCTCCCGCTCAAGCGCCACATCCGTGAGCTCGCAGCCCGGCGTCAGGCGCGCGACCCGAACGTCTAGACGGATGGTGGACGGCGCTCGGCGGCGCCTTGCCTGGGGCGTGCCGCGCGCCCGACGTTGCTGTACGAGCAAGCAGTCAACTGTCGCGCTCAGCTGCAAAGCGCCTGGGCTCGGGCCTGCAGTAGCTCGACGAGGGACGGGGGCGGCTCGAGCTCGTTGGCGGCGTGTGCGATCGCGTCGTCGGCCTGCGAGAGCAGCTTCTCGATCCGCTCGGCGGCCACGTCATCGCGAAGGCCCCATGAGCTAGCCTCGGCGACCAGATCTTCCCGGCTGACAGCGCCGATGTCGGCGACGCCGTTGATGCGCATCGCGGGGTCGACGCTGTGCTCGGGATACCAGAGCGAGGAGAAGACGTCGTAGATCGGTGCGAGTCGGATTGCTCCTTCGCGGCTGTGCAGGAGCGAGAGGTTCTTGCCGTGGCCGTCGGCGTTCCCGACGAGCACCGTCAGCG
>JBKJVI010000002.1:0-49431 GCA_046590225.1 Gaiella sp.
CGGGCGGCGGGGTACACTCGGCTTCCCGATTCACTGGGGCGTAGCCAAGCGGTAAGGCAACGGGCTTTGGTCCCGTGATCCCAGGTTCGAATCCTGGCGCCCCAGCCAACGTGCCGATAATGTCCCAATCCCGTTCAAAGCTCGCAGCCGTCGTGATGGCCGGAGGCCAGGGCACTCGCATGCGTTCCGCCGTTCCCAAGCACCTGCACCCGCTTCTCGGCAGGCGCATGGTGGACTGGATCGTCGAAGCTGCGTTTTCGCTCGAACCCGAGCCACTCGTCATCGTGGCCTCGCCGGATACGGCAGCTGCGTTCCCCGGGCTCACCGTTGCCATTCAGGAACGACCGCTGGGTACGGGCGATGCGGTGCGGAGCGCGAGGGAGGCGCTCGGCGGCGCCGACGAGGTTCTGGTGCTCTCCGGCGACACGCCCTTGCTGACGACCGAGCTCCTCGAGGATCTGGTCGCCACCCATCGCGCGGCGGGCGCCGGCGCCACCGTGCTTTCCTTCATCCCCGCCGACATCCGGAGCTACGGGCGAATCGTCCGAGACGCCGACGGGAATCTCGAATCCATCGTCGAAGCTGTCGACGCTACACCGCAGCAGCTCGGGATCGACGAGGCGAACTCCTCGATCTACGTCTTTCGGGCGGATCTCCTCTGGCCAGCACTCGACAGGCTGCAGCCTGTCAACGCGCAGGGCGAGCTGTATCTGACTGACGCCGTCCGCGATCTCGTGGCCGCGGGGCAGACGGTCGCCGTGTACGTCGCACGCGATGCACGCGAAACCGAGGGCGTTAACACGCGCGTTGAGCTGGCCACTGCGGGAGTAGTGCTCCGCGATCGGATCAACACCGCACACATGCTCGCGGGCGTGACGATCTCGGATCCCTCGTCGACCTGGATCGAGCCGACCGTCAAGCTCGAGGCAGACACGGTCATCCATCCGTTCACCCTCCTGCGAGGCTCGACGACCATCGCCGAAGGAGCCCAGGTCGGGCCGCACGCGGTCGTTGTCGATTCGGACATCGGCCCAGGGGCGCTCGTCGGCCCGTTCTGTTACCTTCGCCCCGGAACGACATTGCGAACCAGAGCAAAGGCAGGGACGTTCGTCGAGCTCAAGAACACCGAGCTTCACGAGGGGGCGAAGGTTGCCCACTTGAGCTATTTCGGCGACGCGGAGGTCGGTGCAGGAACGAATGTGGGAGCGGGGTCGATCACCGCAAACTTCGATCACCGCCCCGGCGAGCCCAAGAAGCGCACGGTGATCGGAAAGAACGCCCGTGTCGCAGTGGACACGATGTTCGTCGCTCCCGTGACGGTGGGCGATGACGTCTGGACAGCGGCAGGAACGGTGGTTGCGGAGGATGTTCCGGATAATGCTCTCGTCGGATTCCCGCCGAGACAGACGATCAAGGAGGGCCGGGGTGGAAAGCGGGACGGTTGAGCAGACGCTTCCGGGGCTCGGTGTGCCCCACGGGACAGGAGTTGCCCCGGTCGTAGCGCGGACGATTGGCCTCACGTCGAGCAAGAGACTCATGGTGGTCGCCGGCCGCTCGCACCCGACGCTGGCGGAGGACATCGGCGCGAAGATCGGCTGCGATCTCGGTGAGATGACGCTCAAGACGTTCGCAAGCGGCGAGACGTACTGCCGCTACGAGGATTCGATTCGCGGCGCAGACCTCTTCATCGTGCAGACGGGCTCGATGCCGGTCGATCAGCATCTGATGGAGCTCCTGATCATGATCAACGCCGCCAAGCTGGCGTCGGCCAAGCGGATCACGGCCGTGATCCCGTGGTACTTCTACGTCCGGCAAGACAAGAAGTCACGCCCACGCGAGCCCATCACGGCGAAGCTCGTTGCCGACCTGCTGCAGACGGCCGGCGCCGATCGTGTCCTGACCATGGATCTCCACGCCGGACAGGTTCAGGGTTTCTTCGAGATCCCGGTCGACCACATGACCGCCGTGCCCATGTTCGCGCAGTACGTCAGGGACCTGAACCTCGGCAGGGAGATCGCTGTGGTCTCGCCCGACACGGGGCACGCCAAGATCGCAGGCAAGTTCGCCGAGATGGTCGCGGGTGATCTCGTGATCCTCAACAAGGTCCGGCCGGCACACAACGAGGCGAAGGTGACAACGGTAATCGGCGACGTCGACGGAAAGGTGGCCGTGATCATCGACGACATCGTCGATACGGCCGGGACGCTCGTAGCGGGAGCCGCGGCGCTGAAGGAAGCCGGCGCGACGAAGGTGTACGCCTGCGCGACTCACGGCCTGTTCAACGGTCCCGCCCTCGAGCGGATCGCGACGAGTGAGATCCACAAGCTCGTCGTCACGGACACCGTTCCGCTCGATCCACTTGCGCAGCCCGCGAACGTCCAGGTGCTCTCGATTGCAGGGATCCTCGCGGAGACCATCTCGAACGTCTTTGCAGACGACTCGGTGTCAGCGATCTTCGCCGGCGAGAATCAGCTGTTCTAGACCTGGCTTCTCGCGCGCGCCCCGATCGGTTTGCACACGCGATCGCGTGTGCGCTCGAGGGATCAGGTCCGGCGGCACCCCCTGAGAGTGCCGCCGGCTCGAACCTGGTATCGGCAGACCGTGGCGCTTCCATGACCCTGCCGACCAGGCAGGGAGAACCGGATGACCGGCGAAACGGGACCTTGGCCGGGTCGGCACGGCGTCCGCACCTTTCCTCCCCTGAGAGGTGCGCGGTCGCGGCCGGCCCGGTCTCTGACCGCGTCTCGACCGGTCTCCTGTGGCGGAGCTTGGCATGCGCTACACTTCGCCGCCGTGTCCGGGGACAGAATCACACTCGAGGTTCAGGAGCGCGGAGCTGACCAACTCGGTACCCGCAATACCAAGCGCCTCCGCCGTCAGGGATTGATCCCCGGTGTCCTCTACGGCAAGTCGAACAAGGCTTTCGTCGTCGGCGAACGCGAGTTGCGCGTGGCGCTTACAGGACCCTCTGGACTTCATGCGATCGTCGATGTCGTGATCGAGGGCGCGAAGACGCCGCATCACGCGGTGCTCAAGGAGTATCAGCAGCATCCGGTCCGCGGAACGATCACGCACGTCGACTTCCACGAGGTCAGGCTCGACCAGCCGATTCAGGCGACGGTCGCTGTTCAGCTCATCGGTGAGGCTCCCGGCGCCAAGGTCGGCGGGGTCGTCTCGCAGGTTGCGCGCGAGCTGCACGTCGAGGCGCTACCCTCGGCGATCCCGGAGCACATCGAGGTCGATATCAGCGCGCTCGAGCTCGGCGACAGCCTCCGCCTGAGTGACGTCGGTGCCATCGACGGCGTCACCTTCCTCGATGACGAGCAGACCGTTATCGCGAACTGCTCGAGCCCGCGCGGTCTGACCGAGGCCGAGGAGGCTGCCGATACGGCCCTCGCAGCCGAGGCTTCGGCGGAGTCTGCCGCTCAGGCAGAAGACACGACCGACGCGGAGTAGCTCTTGCCGCTCTTCCGTCGCGGCGAACCGGCCTCGACGCTCGATCTGCTCGTTGTCGGGCTCGGGAACCCCGGCCGAAAGCATGCGCGCGATCGACACAACATCGGATTCATGGTTGTCGACGAGCTGGCCCGTCGAACGAATGCCACCTTCAAGGCGAAGTTCAGTGGGCACGTCAGCGAGGCTCGCGTCGGGCAGTCGCGAGTGGCGCTCCTGAAGCCCGAGACGTTCATGAACGAGTCGGGGCGCTCCGTTCAGCCCGCCATCGCGTTCTACAAGGCGCCGCTCGATTCCGTTCTCGTCATCCACGATGAAGTCGATCTCGATCATGGTCGACTCCAGGTTCGTCTCGGGGGTGGCCTCGCGGGTCACAACGGCCTTCGTTCGATCGCGGGGCGGTTGAGTAGCCCCGACTTTCTGCGACTTCGGGTCGGAGTCGGCCGGCCGGGGAGGGGCGACCCGCGCGATGTCGCCGACTTCGTGCTCGCCGCGTTTGCGCCGAAGGACGATGCCGATGAGCTCATTGCGCGTGCGGCCGATGCCGTGGAGTGCTTGCTCGAAGCCGGACTCGAGGCGACGCAGCAGCGCTTCAACGAGAAGCGGGAGTAGTCCGGCGTCAGGGCCGTCGAGACTTCCCTCGCGCACTGGGTCAGTCGAGCGGCCGAGCGCTCGGAGAGCAATGCTCTGGCATCCCGGATGGCGATCCTGCGGTACGTGATGCTGCAGTACGCGATGTGGAAACACGCGATGTGGAAACAGAGGCCCAGAGCTGGTCGGATCACGTCACAAAGGGGTTGCACATCTCCCGCTACGCTGTTCTCAGGGGCGCGAAAGTGCCCCCCTGGGGCAGTTTCGGGGCAGGTTCGAGGCAGGTTGAGGCCAGGTTCGAGGCCGGCGTGGAGGGGGAAGCCCGACGGTCGCCTCCCCTCCGGGAACGCGGAGCTAGGATAGGGCTGCGGGGGCGCGTTCCCGCTATTTGCATGGACCAGACACCCCTTCACGCCTTCGTTGCGGAGCTCGCCAGCAGCGAGCGGTTCCAGGCATTCACGAAGTCATTGCCCGGTCGCGCCCGCGTCTCGGAGCCCGCGCTTCCGCTGGTTCTGGCCGCGCTTCACCAGGAACTCGGACGCGGCCTCCTCGTCCTTCTGCCCGAGGACGCGGATGCCCGCGACGCCGCCGAAGGAGCCTCGTGGTTTCTCGGGGACGCCATCGTCGCTCTCCTTCCAAGTCGGGGTGTCTCCCACTCGTCGGGCCTCGAGCCGCCACCTCACCTCGTCGGCGAACGGGCACGAGCTCTCGACGTCCTTGCCCGTGGCGGGCTCGTGTGTGCCTCGGCTGCCGCGCTTGCCGAAGGGATGCCGCCGCAGGCTGTTCGTCCCCAACCCGTCGGCCTCATCGTTGGCGAGGAGCCGGGGCTCGATGGGCTATCTGAGGCGCTCACGGATGCAGGGTACGAGCGTGTCGACCGAGTCGATCAGCGCGGTCAGTTTGCCGTGCGAGGCGGCATCGTTGACGTCTTCCCCTCGACCGGCCGTGAGCCGCTCCGGGTCGAGTTCTTCGGCGACGAGATCGAGCAGGTGCGCGCCTTCTCGCCCTTTACGCAGCGCGCGCTCCATCCCGTCATGGCAGCGAGCATCTATCCCGCGGCCGAGCGTCGGGCCGAGACCGTCGACATCGAGAGCTCGACGCACGTCTGGGAGGTGTCGGAGCGGGAGGCGAGCGCGTCGAGGGTGTCCACGGACCTCGTTGCACCCGTCGATCGAGCGCCAGACTTCATCTGGCAGCCCGACGAAGTCAGGGCCGTGTGGGAGGAGGAAAGCTTCGAGCCGGTCTCGCTCGAGGGCGTAACGGAGCTCGATCCGTTCCCACGCGGCCAGGCATTCCAGTTCGAGGCGCAGCGGCCCGCGATCGCCGCACGCGGTCTCGCTGAGGCCGAGAACGAGCTCGTCGGCTTCGTCCGCTCGGACAACCGGGTCATCGTGACCTTCCCGCACCGGGGCGAAGCACTCCGGCAGGGCGGTCTGCTGAAGAAGGTCGAAAGCACGATTCATCCCGACGGTGCCGCTCTGCCGCGGGAGGCGTCCGTGCGGTTTGCCGTCTCGGCGGCGCGACGCGGATTCGTCTGGCGGGACCTCCGCCTCGTCCTCCTTCCCGACACCCAGGTCTTCCGCAAGCGCCCACCTCGTGCGGACGCGCGTCTCGGTCGGGCACTCGCAACGTTCGCCGATCTTCGCGTTGGCGACTACGTCGTCCATGAGGATCATGGCGTCGGAAAGCTTCTGGGCTTCGAAACCAAGGAGGTGGCCGGCGTTACGCGCGACTACCTCTTCCTTGCGTTCCGCGGGGACGACAGGCTCTACGTTCCGCACGAGCAACTCGGCAAGCTGTCCCGCTACATCGGCGCGGACGCCAAATCACCCGCGCTCTCGAAGCTCGGCGGGAAGGCGTGGCAGAACCTCAAGAGCCGCGCGCGTGAATCGGTTCGAGAGCTGGCGGGTGAGCTGATCGCGCTCTACGCCCAGCGTCAGCGTGCGGAAGGTGCCAGCTTCGACCTGAACAACGAGTGGCTCGAGCGCCTCGAGGCCTCCTTCCCCTACCGTGAAACCGACGACCAGGCTCGCGCGATCGAGGCCGTGAAGGAGGATCTCGAGTCCTCGCGGCCGATGGACAGGCTCGTGTGCGGTGACGTCGGGTTCGGCAAGACGGAGGTCGCAGTCCGGGCCGCGTTCGCGGTCGCGGTGAACAGCCGCCAGGTTCTCGTCCTCTGCCCGACGACGATCCTCGCTGAGCAGCACTGGAACACCTTCAGGGAACGGTTTCGGGACTTCCCGCTCAACGTCGAGATGGTTTCGCGGTTCCGGAAGCCTGCCGAGACGAAGAAGGTGATCGCCGACTTCGCGGCTGGCAAGGTCGACGTGCTCGTCGGGACACACCGCATTCTCTCGCGCGACGTGATTCCGAGCGCGCTTGGCCTCGTCATTCTCGACGAGGAGCAGCGGTTCGGCGTTGCCCAGAAGGAGCTGATTCGATCCCTCCGGCTCGAGGTCGACGTCCTCGCGCTCTCGGCGACGCCGATCCCGCGGACGCTCCACATGTCCCTTGCAGGGCTGCGCGACATCTCGATCATCGAAACGCCTCCCGAGGGTCGTCGCCCGATCCGGACGACGGTGGGAGAGTACGACGAATCTGTGATCAAGACCGCCCTCGAACGCGAGCAGGCGCGTGGCGGCCAGTCGTTCTACCTCCACAACCGGGTCGACACGATCGACGAGATGGGTGAGAAGCTGCGGCAGCTCTGCCCGGGTTTGCGATTTCTCGTCGCACACGGGCAGATGCGAGAGAACGAGTTGGAGGAGCGCATGCACGCGTTCCTCGCGGGAGATGGCGACGTTCTCGTCTCGACGACGATCATCGAGTCGGGCATCGACATTCCGCAGGCAAACACGTTGATCGTCGAGCGCGCCGACACCCTCGGCCTCAGCCAGCTCTACCAGATCCGCGGTCGCGTCGGCCGCTCCGACGTCACCGCCCACGCCTACCTTTTCTACCCGGACGCAACGGAGCTAACGCCCGAAGCCCGAGCCCGCCTCGCGACGCTTGCCGATCACACCGAGCTCGGCGCCGGCTTCCAGATCGCGATGCGAGATCTCGAGATCCGCGGCGCAGGTGATCTCCTCGGCGCCGAGCAGTCCGGGCACGTCGCAGCCATGGGGTTCGAGCTCTACGTCGAGATGCTCAATGAGGCCGTCGCGGAGCTCTCGGGTCAGGCTCGCACGGCTGTCCGCCCTGTCCGCGTCGATGCGCGCGTTGACGCTTTCATACCCGCCTCCTACGTCGCCTCCGAGGCGCTCAAGATCGACCTCCACCGCCGGCTCGCCCTTGTCGAGCACGACGACGAACTCCGCGAACTCCGGGCGAGCGTCGAGGATCGGTACGGCCCACTCCCCGAGCCTGTCGACAACCTGTTCGCAATTCAGGAGGCGAAGCTCTCGCTCGTCCGGATCGGTGCCGACTACCTCGTCTTTCGCGGCGGTCGCGCAACTGTCGGCCCGCTCGCCCTCGGCTCCGCCGAGCTGCGTGCGCTGCGCGCCGCTGGAGACACGATCATTTACACGCAGGCCAAGCACGAGGTGTCGCTTCGCACCGACAATCTCAAGGGGGCGCTCGGACTTGTCGATGCTATTATCGCGGCCCGTTCGGCCACCTGAGTTGCGCTCCCGAGCAGGAGCAGGTTCGACGGATCCGAACAGATCGCAACTGCGAATTAACGCACCCTCGTCTATACCTTCAGAGTCCCTGTCACGCTGCGCCCACGAGAAAGATTCCACTCCATGAAACCAGCTCGCGTCATCGCCTCCCTCCTTGTTGCACTCGTCGTGGTGGTCTTGGCCGCCTGCGGAGGCAGTGACCAGAGCGTGCCGGATAACGCGGTCGCAGTCGTAGACGGCACACCGGTCACGAAGGTCGAGCTCGATCAGCTGCTGACGCGGGCCAAGAAGACGTACACCGCGCAGAAGCGCGCATTCCCGAAGGCCGGCACGGCCGAGTACCAGAGCCTGCAGTCGCAGGCCGTCGCGTATCTCGTGCAGCGTGCGGAGTACGACGTCGAGGCAGAAAACCTCAAGATCACGGTCACCGACAAGGAGATCGAGGGGCGCATCACGCAGCTCAAGACGCAGTACTTCGGTGGCAGCCAGGCCAAGCTCGACAAGCAGATCAAGGATCAGGGATACACCACCGAGTCGTTCCGCGACGACATCAGGGCTCGCGTTCTCTCGGAGAAGATCTACGTCGCGGTGACGAAGGATGCCAAGGTCACGGATGCGCAGGTCACGACGTACTACGTCGCGAACAAGAAGCAGCCGCCGATCTACACGGCAGAGAGTCGCGACGTCCGCCACATCCTCGTCAAGGACAAGGCTCAGGCAATGAAGATCTACGACGAGCTCAAGTCCGGCGGCGACTTCACGAAGCTCGTGACCAAGTACACGCTGGACGAGGCCTCGAAGGCGGGCGGTGGCAAGATGACGATCAAGCGGGGAGACACCGTTGCCGAGTTCGACTCGACCTCATTCCTGCTCCCCACAGACTCGATCTCGCGCCCCGTCAAGACCCAATTCGGCTACCACATCATCCAGGCGCTCTCCGACGTTCGCCCCGGCAAGACGCTCTCCCAGAAAGAAGCGACACCCCAGATCAAGGCGCTTCTTCTCGACAAGTCGAAGAACGACGCTCTGACCACGTGGACGAACGAGAACAAGAAGGAGCTTGACAAGAAGGTCGTTTACGCGGTCGGCTTCGCGCCTCCCGCCGCCGCGACCGACACGACGACGACCGGCTAGTGGTCGGCGCGGCTGACGGAGCGGGGCTTGCTGCCGCTCTCGTCGAGCTGCACGAGTTGACGAGACGGCTCCGCCTGGACTGCCCCTGGGATCGCGAGCAGACCGCGCGGACGATCGTTCCACACACCGTCGAGGAGGCGTACGAGGTCGCAGACGCCGCACTCGCCGGCGACTCGGAGAAGCTCCTCGACGAGCTCGGCGACCTGCTCTTCCAGACCTACTTCCTCGCGCTGCTGCTCGAAGAGAAAGGGGAGGGCGACCTCGAGGCTGTCGCGCGCGGGGTTCACGCCAAGCTCGTGCGCCGACACCCGCATGTCTTCGGTGAGGCGAAAGCAGAAACCGCGGGCCGCGTCAGAGAGCGCTGGGAGGCGATCAAGACCGAGCAGGAAGGGCGCTCCGGCGTCTTCCACGATGTCCCCGAGGCGCTCCCCGGGCTGCTGCTCGCCCGCAAGGTACAACGGCGCGCGGCATCGGTCGGCTTTGACTGGCCCGACCTGGACGGGCCGCTCGCGAAGGTCCGGGAGGAAGTCGCCGAGGTCGAAGCTGAGCTGGCCCGAACCGGCCGTCCCTCTCCCGAGACGGAGGCCGACCCACGCGTCTTCGCGGAGATCGGCGATCTTCTGTTCACGGTCGTTAACCTTGCTCGCGTCGTCAACGTCGATCCCGAACTGGCCCTCCGCGCCACGGCTGGCCGGTTCGTTGGCCGCGTCGAGCGTGCGGAGCAGCTCGCAGCCGAGGAAGGGCTCGTCTGGAGCGAGCTCGCCCTCGATGAACAAGACCTCTGGTATCAGCGGGCCAAGGCCAACCTGGACGGCACTCGCCTCGACTGAACTCCGTTCCTCCGCGAGCCGTTCGCCGGCCGCGGCTACCCTGTGCCTGTGAGCGAGATCGTCCACGTCCACGCGCGCCAGGTGCTCGACTCGCGTGGAAACCCCACTGTCGAGGTCGAGATCGGCCTCGATTCCGGTGCGTTCGGAGCCGCCGCCGTGCCTTCCGGGGCATCGACGGGCGAGCATGAGGCCGTTGAATTGCGCGACGGCGGGGACGCCTGGCTCGGCAAGGGCGTCACGCGGGCTGTCGCCCACGTGAACGGCGAGATCGCCGATTGCGTGACCGGGATGGATGCCCGCGAGCAGCGCGAGGTCGACGGCGCGATGATCGAGCTCGACGGCACGCCCACGAAGTCACGGCTCGGAGCAAATGCCATTCTCGGTGTCTCGCTCGCGCTCGCGAAGGCCGCTGCTGCGGAAGCGGATCTGCCGCTCTACCGCTGGCTCGGCGGGACGAATGCACACGTTCTCCCCGTGCCAATGATGAACGTGATCAACGGGGGTGCGCACGCGCAGAACTCCCTCGACTTCCAGGAATTCATGATCGTGCCGGCCGGCGCCGACACCTTCAGCGACGCGCTGAGAATCGGCGTCGAGTGCTATCACTCGCTGAAGGCCCTCCTCACGGAGCGCGGGCTCTCGACGGGCGTCGGTGACGAAGGTGGGTTCGCGCCCGACCTCGGTTCAGCGTATGACGTCTGCGAGGCGATCCTCGAAGCCGCGGAACGCGCCGGCCACCGGGACAGGATCGCCATCGCGCTCGATCCGGCGACGAGCGAGCTCTACCGGGACGGCGCCTACGTTCTCGAGCGCCAGGGAGGAACCCTCGACGGCAACGGCATGATCGATCTCTGGGCCGACCTCGCCGACCGATTTCCGATCGTCTCGATCGAAGACGGCCTCGCCGAGAACGACTGGACCGGCTGGCAGACCCTCACCGATCGGCTCGGCGGCCGCCTTCAGCTCGTCGGCGACGACCTGTTCGTGACGAACGTCGACTTCCTGCGGCGCGGGATTGCGGAGAAGGTCGGCAACGCGATTCTCGTCAAGGTCAACCAGATCGGCTCGCTGACCGAGACACTCGACGCGATCGCGCTCGCCCAGCGCAGCGGCTACGCCACCATCATCTCCCACCGCTCGGGCGAGACGGAGGACGCGACGATCGCCGATATCGCCGTGGCCACGGGGAGCGGCCAGATCAAGACCGGCGCCCCTGCACGCTCCGACCGAACGGCGAAGTACAACCAGCTCCTCCGGATCGAGGATCAACTCGGGAGTCAGGCCGTCTACCCCGGTTGGGATGCGTTCTCCCTGGCCGCGAAGCCTGCGTGACCGCGCACGTTCGCCGCACGAAGATCGTTGCCACGATTGGCCCGGCTTCGTCGTCTCCCGAGGGGATCGCAGCGCTGATCGCGGCGGGAATGGACGGTGCCCGCCTGAACATGTCGCACGGGAGTCACGATGACCACCGCACGGTCGCCGAGCGCGTCCGTGAGGCAGAGACTGCGTCCGGGCGCCCAATCGCACTGATCGCCGATCTCCAGGGGCCAAAGCTGCGCGTGGGCGAACTCGTCGAGTCGATCATGCTCGAGCGCGGCTCGTCCATCGTGATCGCGGGTGAGGACGCAGCTCGTGACGACGACATCCCGGTCAGTCCTGCAGTCCTTGGCTCGGTCCTGCGCGTCGGCAACGAGGTGCTGATCGACGACGGTCACATCAAGCTGCGCGTGGACGCGGTCGAACGTGGTCGAGCTCGGTGCACCGTCGTCGTTGCCGGCCTCGTCTCCTCCCACAAGGGCGTCAATCTGCCAGGCGTGCCACTGCCGATCCCTTCGATTACACGCAAGGATCTCGACGATCTCGAGTTCGGCCTCGAGCTCGGTGTCGATTTCGTGGCGCTGTCCTTCGTCCGGTCGGCCTCCGACGTGCGAGCGCTGCGGACGCTCATCGAGGCGAGGGATTCGACCGCTCGCGTGATCGCCAAGATCGAAAAGGCGGAGGCGATCGCAGCCCTGGACGAGATTCTCGCCGAGTCCGATGCGGTCATGGTCGCACGCGGTGACCTCGGTGTCGAGATCGGAACCGCCGACGTACCGCTCCTCCAGAAAAGGATCATCATTCGTGCCCTCGAGCGCGGCCGCCCCGTGATCACGGCGACGCAGATGCTCGAGTCGATGATCCATCAGACGGAGCCGACCCGCGCCGAGGCGTCGGATATCGCGAACGCGATTCTCGATGGAACATCGGCGATCATGCTGTCGGGCGAGACGGCTGTGGGGGAGTATCCGGTCGAGGCGATCGAGGTCATGAACCGGATCGCCTGCGCTGTCGAGCCGAGCCTCAACTACCGTCACGAGATCCCGCACGCAGCCGACGCGCCCACGATCGGCCAGGCGATGTCGAACGCCGCCTGCGACATCGCCGAGGCACTCGAGGCGACGGCGATTCTCGTACCCACGTTCACAGGCCGAACCGCATCCGGCGTCGCCCGCCTGCGTCCTCGACGTCCGATCATCGCCATCACGCATCAGTCCCACTCGCTGCGGCACATGGCCCTCGAGTGGGGCGTCACTCCCGTCGAGATCGCGGAGACTGACGATGTCGAGGACCTCTGGGACCGCGCCCTTGGTGCCGCGCGCGCGAGTGGGATCATCAATGCCGGCGATCGCGTAGTGATCACGGCCGGGACGGCCGTGAACATCCCGGGCTCAACCAACGTGATCAAAGTCGATATCGCGTGAGGGAGTCGCGTGCGCGGATCGCGCGATAAAAGAGCGTACCGCGAGATCCGCGCACGCGACTCCCTCACATTCCTCTGCGCGCTTCGCGCGATCCTGAAGTAACCCGGCGTGCGCGGATCGCGCGATAAAAGGCGTACCGCGAGATCCGCGCACGCGACTCCCTCACATTCCTCTGCGCGCTTCGCGGGTTTCCGCGATCGAAGAGCATATCGCGGAAACCCGCTACGCATTCTTCTGCGCGCTTCGCGCGATCCTGAAGGGGCCGGCCCGCCGGCCTGCTCGGGCCGATAGCTCACGGCACTACCCAATCAACATGGAGTGGGGTGTCCCGCAACGATCATTTCGGGTCTAGCGTTGCGTGACATCCCACTCGGAGGGGCACTGCGCGGTCGACTGCGACATTTCGACGGAGGAATGGGGTGGGGTGGGCGCGAAGACGGAGACCGTGGGCAGGAAATCTGAGAGACCGCCGCGGCGGAAGCGACGTCGATCGCGGCTGCTTATTCCGCTCGTCATCATGACGGTGATGGCGTTTCTGTACTACCGCCCGATCGCGAGCTACCTCGAGACGCGCAGCGAGCGCGAAACGCGAATGGCTCAGGTCGTCGCGCTGCGCGCCGAGAAGCAACGCCTCGAGCGGCGCCTTGCTCGGACGACGAGTGACGCGGCTCTCGCCCGCGATGCGCGCCGAATTGGCTACGTCAAGCCCGGCGAGCGACTCTTCATCGTCAAGGGCATTCCGGCATGGCAGCGCCAGCACCGCACCCCGGCTCCCTGAGCGCCTCGCTACCGTGTCGCCCGTGGAGGACCGCGAACTCGTCGAGCGCCAGATCGGGCGTCGCCCGCGGGCGTTTCGGCGCGTGGCCGCCCGCTGTCCCTTCGGCATGCCTGCCGTCACCGAGCAGGAGCCGTATGACGCAACCGGGGCTCCCTTTCCGACGACCTACTACCTCACCTGCCGGCACGTGATCGCTGCCGTCTCGCGCCTCGAGGCCGCGGGCGGCGTAGAGCGGTGGAGCGCAGCCGTCGCTGCCGACCGGGAGCTGAGTGCGGATCTCGCACGAGCGACGACGCAACAACGACAGATCCGTCGTTCGCTCGCGGGCATCTCTGACGGTGCGGATCATGGCGCGTCCCTGGATACCGGTATCGGCGGCTCGCGGAACCCAACCCAGCTCAAGTGCCTCCATGCCCACGTCGCCTACGCGCTCGCGCAGCCCGGCTACCGTATCGGTGAAGCGATCCTCGCCGAGGCCGTGGAGCCGTGGCCCAGCGACGCGTGTTGCTCTACCGTTGGCGAAGGGGCCACGTGATCGCACACCTTGACCTCGTTCGCGACGACTGGGAGGCCGGTCACCGACGCCTCGATCTCGCCTCGCGTGACGTGACACAGTCGGCACGACTCGCTGCGCACGTCGACCTGATCTCGGCCGAGCTTCGGCGCCGTGTTGGAAGCACATTCACGCTCGAGATGCTCGCCGAGGCATATGTCGGTGCGGATGTCTGGGTCAGGCAGGCGATAGAAGAACAGGCGCCGTCTCCCGGTTGGGCCCGAACGATCGCGATGGTCGAAGACGCAGCGTTCCACGTCTACGCGCGCGGCGCCGTGGACTATGCGCCGTGAGTGAAATGCGGACACCGACCCGTCGACCGCGACAACGAAGCCCCTGGGCGAGACGCCTCCTCGTCGCGGGCGTCGTGCTCGTCGTCTTCGTCCTCGGGATCGCGATCGGACAGGCGCTCAACGATGGCCCACCCCCTCCGGCAACGGAGACGTACGTCCGGACGCTCACGACCCTCACCGAACAGTCGGACACATCGACCGGACCCTAAAGGGTAGCCCGACCCTGGATCAGAGCTCTTCGGACGCCTGGAGAAGGCCGGCCACGATAACGCCGATCGCAGCCGCGAGGCTGATCCAGATCCCGACGCCACGGCCGGCGAAGAAGTAGTCGTCCGGGATCGAGATCGCCTTGACGAGCACGATGATCGTGGCGGCCGATCCGAGGAAGATCGTGACCAGGCTCTGCGGCACTGCTTGCGGAGGCTCGACTCCGGCTTCGCGGAGCGTGACGACAAGCACCACCGCTATGCCGATGAAGAACACGGCCTTACCACCGATGCCGGTATCCCAACCCGTCACGGAGACCTGGACGCCCTCGCCGGCGCCCGAGTACCAACCGGTGAACGCCGAGACTGCCAACACGACTCCCGAGAGGAGACCGAGTCGATCACCGATCCCGAGCAGGCCTCGCTCGAGGATGGAGCCGCCATATCTGTCGCGATCGGGGAGTGCCATCGCGTCATAGTATGGATCATCGCGCCGACGGAGATGGCGCCTACACTTCATGGCGTGGCGCGACAGACACGCGAAGCCCCCTCAGACGACATTCCAGTCGTGGATCACGAAGCCGTCCGTGACACCGTGCGACTCCATCGTGCTCGACGGAAGGCCCGCATCGAGCATCGCAAACGGACGAAGCGTGCCGGTCTGAGGTTCTGGGTCGTGCTGGTGCTGTTACTCGTCGCGAGCGTCGCGCTCTCCATCATCATCTGGAGCGAGATCCAGAACCTCTTTGGCCTCTGAGACACCCGCGTGAACATCCGGCCGTCATGACGGGACTCGCCGTCGTCCTCATTGCGATCACCGTGACGCCGATCTTCGTCGTGAACGCGTTTCGGATTCTCTCGAGCGATTGGTTCGTCCGCCACGAGCTCGGTCAGGACGATTTCCCGGCGGATCGCTACGGGTTGCAAGGCGATGACCGCCTCGCGCTCGCCCTCACTGGGCTTCGCTCGATCCAGCCCGGAACGGAGGGGATCGCGCTGCTCGAACGGGCGACCCTTCCGGACGGATCCCCTGCGTTCGACGGCCGCGAGCTCCGTCACATGGCGGACGTTCGCCGGCTGCTCGGTGAGGCGCTTCGACTTCAGCTCATCGTTGTGAGCATCCTCCTCGCCCTCGGGATCGCACTACGGCGCTCCTCGCGGTGGCGCACGGCCGTTCCTCGAGGCCTGCAGGTCGGAGCTTTCGTCACGTTCGGCATCGCGCTGCTGGCGGTACCGATCATCCTGCTCGGGTTCGACGACTTCTTCGTCCAGTTCCATTCGGTGTTCTTCGACGGCGACTCGTGGAGGTTCTCGACCACCGACACGCTCCTCCGGTTGTATCCCGAGGAGTTCTGGCAGGACACGTCGCAGCTTGCTGCGGTAATCGTCGTCGTTCAGGCGGTGGTCGTCTCGGTCGCCGCTACGTGGTGGCTGCGCCGTCTGCGCCCAGAGAGGAGCCTTCCGTGATCGATGTTCGCCGTGAGGGACGGCCGTATCTCAGGATCGGTCATCGTGGAGCTGCAACGCTCGCGCCGGAGAACACGCTCGACTCGTTTCGCGCTGCGATTGGCGTAGGCGTCGATCTGATCGAGTTCGACGTACTCGACCTCAAAGGCGGCCCACTCGTTCTCGCCCACTCGGACCACCTGGATGAGGTGAGTCACGGCGCCGCTTCGGGGCGGGTCAGGAGCAAGTCGCTCGAGGAGCTACGAGAGGTCGCTCCGAAGCTCCCGACGTTCGACGAGGCACTCGCGTTCTTCGTCGACGAGGCACCCGAGATCGGCCTGCATGTCGACCTGAAGTTGAAGACGCGGCTCGACGAGGTGGGGGCTGCGCTCACGCGGTACGGTCTCGAGGAGCGAACCGTGATCAGCGGCGTTCACGTCCCGAGCCTGCGCGCTGTGGCTCGGGCGGCACCGCGCGTGCGAGTCGGGATCACGTACCCCGACGACCGCCTTTCGATCTCGCGCAAGCCGTACCTCTGGCCGATCGTCTCGCTCGGGCTCACGTCAATGCGAGCGTCCGTCGGGCTGCGGCTACCCCGGCTTGCCCGCCGGGTGGGCGCCACGGCCGTCATGCTCCAGCACCGTCTCGTCACGGAATCTTCCGTCGCGAAATGCCACGCGGTGGGGTTGCCGGTCCTGACGTGGACGGTCGATCAGCCGGAAGATCTTACGCGTGTCGTAACTGCGGGCGTCGACGGCGTGATTACGAATGATCCGCGCATCTTCGCCGGTACACTCACATCGTGAAACGCGGAGTGTCGATCGCAGCTTTGACGGCGTGCGGCGCGGCCGGTCTGGCCGTCGCGGTCATGCTTGCTGCCGCCCCGCGTGCCGGTGCCGACGAGGGAACGACGTCCACGTCGACCACGGTCACCGACACCACGTCGTCGTCGACGACGACGACTACGACGGCGACGCCCGAGCCTCCACAACCGAAGGTGATCGTTGCGGGCGTGAAGATCGGCGGCACGCTCGTCGGCGGCCTGACCGCTGCGGAGGCGCGTACGCTCGTAACGACGCGCTTCTTCCGACCCCTCCGGCTCTTCGGTGGGCCAGGGTCGCGGATCACGATCACTCCCAGAGAGGTCGGTGCTGTCCCCGACATCGAAAGCGCTGTCGGCCTCGCTGCGCGCGTCAAGCGGCCGGGATTCGCGGTGCCGCTCAACGTTGCGGTGTCGACGCCCAAGGTCGACCGGCTTGTTTCAACGCTCGCCAAGCGCTTCCAGCGCGAGCCGGTTGACGCCACGCTCCGACTGCACAACCTGAAGCCGATCGCCACGAGGGACGTTCCCGGGCGTCGCCTCAAGCCGGTCGTCGCCACGCGCGCCATCGTGCTCGCGTTGAGGACCCAGAAGCGGGGACTGCTCGAGCTCCCGTTCGAGAAGATCGAGGCGCCGGTCAAAAGCGACACCGTTGGCCACGCGATCGTGATCCGACGTAGCTCGAACGAGCTGTACTTCTACCGCGTCGGGACGAAGCCGAAGCTGGTCCGCATGTTCAAGGTGGCAACCGGGCGCTCCGAGTACCCGACGCCCCTCGGGAAGTTCGAGGTCGTCAACAAGCAGGAGAACCCGTGGTGGTACCCGCCCGCGGGCTCTGACTGGGCGAAGAACGCAGAGCCGGTTCCGCCCGGCGCCGGCAACCCGCTCGGCACCCGCTGGATGGGCATCTCATCGCCGTACGTCGGGATTCACGGCACCCCGAACGCAGCGTCGATCGGGTACTCGGCATCGCACGGCTGCATCAGGATGTTGATTCCGCAGGTCGAATGGCTGTTCACGCAGGTCGAGCTCGGAACGCCTGTCTTTATTGTCGCCGCATGACCGGCCGAGCGAAGACCGTCGGTCAGGTCATCGCCGTTGCTGCCGTTGTTGGTCTTCTCGTTCTTCTCGGCTGGAAGCTCGCGTTCGGCAACGGTGGCGGCGCATCAGCCGAACTTGCAGGTGGCGGAACCCCCGTCGCGCCCGACTTCACGCTGCCGCGGATCGACGCGGAGGGCGGCGATCTCACCTTCTCCTCGCTCAAGGGGAAGGCAGTGGTCGTCAACTTCTGGGCGTCCTGGTGCGTCCCGTGCAAGGACGAGGCGCCGGAGCTTCAGGCGACCTACGAGAAGTACCGCGACCAGGGCCTCGTCGTGCTCGGTGTCGACGCCAAGGACTTCAAGCAGGACGGCAAGCGGTTCATCAAGCGCTTCGGGCTCACGTATCCCAACGTCAACGACGGCAAGGGGTCGACGCTCGGCAAATGGGGCGTCCGCGGCTTCCCCGAGACGTTCTTCGTCGACCGGGACGGACGCATCGTCGGCGAGGTCATCGAGGGCGGCATCGATCTCGAGCGCAACCGCGAGCGGTATGCGGGGGGAATCAGGCTCGCTCTCGGCGACGCGAAGTGAGCCGGCTCCTCATCGCAGTTGCCGCGGCACTCGTGCTCGCCACCTCGGCAGTCGCAGCAGGCCCTCCCGTGCAGGCGGATCTCGAGGCGGAGATCGTCTGCCCCACCTGCAAGACGACGCTCGACCAGTCCAACGCACCGATCGCGGTGCGAATGAAGGCGTACATCCGGGCCAGGATCGCCGCCGGGGACAGTGCGGCCGAGATCAAGTCGCAGCTCGTGGATCAGTTCGGCTCCGGTGTTCTCGCGGAGCCGCCGAAGCGAGGATTCGACCTTCTCGCGTGGCTTCTTCCGCTCGGAGCAGTTGTCGTCGGTGCCGTTGTGTTGGGTGCGCTCGCTGTCACCTGGAGCAAGAGGCGCAACTCAACCGGCGACGCGTCGGGTGACGACCTCGGCCCCGAGCTCGAGCAGCGGTTGGACGAGGAACTCGACCGCTTCGAGGTTTAGTGCGTCCCACCGATCCGATCGTCGCTCTTATCGCCGGCTTCGTGTCGTTCCTGGCACCCTGCGTCTTGCCTCTCGTTCCGGGGTACCTCTCGGCCATTTCGGCGGTTGAAGCCGACCGGCTTGGTGACAAGGGGTCAGCGCGACGCGTGATGCTCGCGAGCATCCCGTTCGTGCTCGGGTTCACGCTCGTGTTCGTGTCACTCGGGGTCGGAGCCCAGCTCATCGGTGCCGAGTTCTTCCAGGATCAGTTCCTGCTCGAGCGAATCGCGGGCTTCGTCCTCGTCGTCTTCGGACTCGCGTTCATGGGTCTCCTGCCCTGGCCCGAGCGTCTCGTCGGGGCTCGCCTCGTCCAGGGCGCGAGGAGCCGTGGCTCTCGCGTCCTGCTCGGTGGGGCGTTCGCGATCTGTGCTGCCCCCTGTATCGGCCCCGTCCTGGCTGCGATCCTCGTGCTTGCTGGCACGTCCGACACGGTCTTCCAGGGCGCGTTCCTGCTCGCGTGTTACTCGCTCGGGCTTGCGATTCCCTTCGTTCTTGCGGGCGCCCTCTTTACGAAGGCAATGGGCGCGTTTCGCTGGCTGCGCGACCACTACGCGGCGATCCAGATCGTCAGCGGCGCGATCATGGTCGCGCTCGGGCTCCTGCTGTTCTTCGGACGCTTCTACGTCCTCCGCATCTACCTCAATCGCGCCCTCGAATGGTTGGGGCTGGACGGGTTCCTGTAGCGCGCGTCTCGAGCCGTCCTGCGACCGTGCTAGCTTCACGTCATGGCGACGATCCTGCTCGTGGGGGTCGATCTCTTCTTCCGCGGCAAGCTGGAGGGGCTGCTTCCCGACCATCAGCTCGTCACGAAGGACTCGGCCGACCCTCCCGATCTCGTTATCTGTGACATTGCGCGCATCGACCCGAACGATGTCGCGGACAGCTGGCCCGACACGCCTATCCTCGGCTACACGAATCACACCGATACCGCTGGTCTCCGTGCAGGCAATGCTGCGGGATTCGATCAGGTGATCGTCAAGTCCGCGCTTGTCGAGCGCGCGCCGCAACTCGTGGCCGAGCTGACGACGATCGAGTAGATGGTTCCTCGGTTGTCGGTCTGCCAGCCTCGCTAGGATTCGCGAACGATGACCTACATTATTGCCGAGCCCTGCATCGACATCAAGGACAAGTCCTGCATCGACGTCTGCCCGGTCGACTGCATCCACGAGATGGGTCGCATGCTCGTGATCGACCCGGAGGAGTGCATCGACTGCGGCGCCTGCGAGCCCGAGTGCCCGGTCGAAGCGATTTTCCCGGAGGACGCCCTCCCGGACAAGTGGGAGCCGTTCGTGAAGATCAACTACGCGTTCCCCGAAGGGGCTGCGGCAATCGATCCGCTCGTTGACGCCTACGCAACCGAGCACAACGTTCAGAACGAACCGCTAGCGTGAGGGAAGCTGCGATGAAAGAGCGTATCGCGGCTTCCCTCACGCCCTTGTTTTCTGCACGCTTCGCGTGATCCTGAAGCCGGGAACCTACGGTTCCCCGTGACCCCTCCCTCCTGAACGGTCGAGACGATGGTGGTGGGCAGGAACGTTCGGCTCGCGTCGGGCCGCCTCACAAGCGCGCCGCTGAGGGCGGCAGGCGGATCGAGATCCGTGTACCGGCGTCATTCGTCTCACTCGAGAACGTGCCGTTGAGCTCGGCCGCACGCTCGCCCAGAGCGGCGAGCACCGCAGCCCGGCGTTCCTGTGCTCCGTCGTCTGCAATCGTGAGTTCGGCGCCCCCGTCCGACGAGACGATCGAGACGACTACGTTCCCTGGAGGCCCCCGCCGCACCGCCTGATCGAGTGCGTCCCGAACGATCTGATACAGACCTGACTGGGCACCTTCGCCGAGATCGTTCGCGGCGGCGACGTCGAGGTCGAAGGCGACGCCGCGACGCTGGGTATGCCGCTCCGTCAGTTCGGCGATTGCCGCTGCGAGGCCAAGCTCACGGAGAGCATCCGGCTCGATCCCGCTGACGATCTCGCGGAGGTCGACACTCGCCTCCCTGGCGACGGCTAGCGCCCGCTCGACGATCGGCGAGCCGCTTGCGATATCGCCCGCCTCGAGCGCGTGGTGCGCGGCGTCGAGCATCTGCGTGATCGCCGCTACGAGCTGAACGGGGCCGTCGTGGATCAGCTCCGCAAGCCGGCGTCGCTCGTCCCGCTCGGCCCGAAGCCGTTCGACGAGAGCTCGGCCGACGGCGTCTTCCGTCAATCGATCATCGCGTCGCGCAGAGCGATCGCGACGGCCTGCGTGCGCGTGTCGGCTTCGAGCTTGGTGAGAATGTGGCGGACGTGGCTCTTGACCGTCTCCTGGGAGATGAAGAGCTGTGCGGCGACGTCGGCGTTCGACATGCCGTCTGCAAGAAGCTGGAGGATCTCGCGCTCCCGTGCCGTCAGCACGTCTGTGCCGCCACCACGCGCCTGGGTAAGCGCCGACATCAGAGCCGGGTCCACGAAGGTTTCACCCGCGGCGACCTTCTCGATCGCGCGAAGGAGCGTCTCATGAGGAGCCTCCTTGAGGATGTAGCCGCGCGCCCCTGACTCGAGGCCGCGCTGCAGGAGCGCGCGCTCCGAGTACGCCGTGAAGATGAGCACCTTCGCGTCGGGGACGCGGCGCATGATCTCCTCGGTCGCCTCGATGCCGTCCATGCCCGGCATGCGCAGGTCCATCACGACGACGTCCGGTAGTCGGCGCTCCGTGAGCGAGACTGCAGTCTCGCCGTCCGGGGCCTCCCCGATTACGCGGATGTGGGGAGAGCGGAGAAGCGCAAGGCGCAATCCCTCGCGCACGACCTCGTGGTCGTCGGCGAGGAGGACCGTGATCTCGGGGGTTTCAGCCACGTGGCGATTCTACGGGTGCGGTCAGACACCACTGCCGGTCGTGAAGCAGCAGGGATAGACGTGTAGCCTCAGTCATATGTCCCGGTTCGTCATCGACTGCGACACGTTGCTCCGAATTGCGGCCGGAGAGATCGAGGTGGCGCCCGAGCACACGCTGCTCGCGCCGACCGTCGTTCGCTCGCAGGCGCTCGCCTCGCTCTACGAGGCTGCGCGGCGTGGTAGCATTGTGCCCGCCGAGGGGATCGAGCGGCTGAGGCGCGTGAACTCGCTGAAGGTGCGCTTCCTCGGCGACAAGACGCTTCAGCGAACGGCTTGGAAGGTGGCAGAGCAGCTCGGATGGGAGACGACGGCCGACGCGGAGTTCGTCGCGCTGACACAACTCCAGGCCGATGCGTTCGTTACTTCCGACCGTGATCTCGCGGGCGCAGTGGCCGGGATCGTCGAGACCACGACGGTCGACACGCTTCGCGTGGCGTAACAGAGCAATCGTGCAGCAATCGCCGTTGTGCTACCGGCTCCAGCCAGGCTTAGAAAACAGCGGCGGACGCCTGACTCCGAGCGTGCGCCCGTGATCGGCAACGTCACCTGATCCGGTTGCGGCGTCTCCGTCGATCGAAGATCCATGCGCAGAGGCGTAGACCGACGAAGAGGGCCGAGCATCACTTCTGATCCTCCGATCGACTCGTAGGGTCCGGTGACGCCGGTCTGAGTGCAGCGAAACCGCAACGGCAAGACTGTGATGAGTCACGCCCCAAGGGCAGACAAGCTCCTGATCAAGCCAACAGCGGGTGCCAGACCGGCGCCGCCGCACGCCCGAACGAATCATTCCCAAGGCACGCACCAGGCGGCCAGTCACAGGACGAATCACGGGCGACACGACGAAACCAGGCTGGCAAAACTCCCAGACAGACCAGCCCACCGAGTCTCACAGCCTGCAACTTTCCCGGAGCGGTTCAGTCACATGAGGGGCGGGTGCTCCCAGATCGCGGGCCGCGGAAAGTCTCAGGCGCTGCGAAGCGAGCTAGAGCGCACCGACGAGCCAAAGGGCGACTGCGCCAACAGCGAACAGTGCGAGCGTGAGGACGAGGATGGCGATGAGGGAGCATCCTGCGACTCCCTTCTTCATCGACTGGTGCTCAGCGGCGCCGCGCTCGCGCCAAGCTGGCAGCGTGTCGTCCTGAATGAATGCAGACAGTGCTGCAGCATCGTCTGCGCCGTAGTCGAGCTTGTGTTCGAGCATCGAGGCTAGTGCGCCATCCTTTCGTAGTTCCGCACTGCACTCCTCGCGCGGCGCGATCTCCCATCCGTCGGCGGCGAAGCGCGTGACATCGATGACGAGCCAGCGCGCGCTGACGCCGGAGATCCCGACGACGAGGTTCTCACCGGCAAACTGAATCATCCGCTCCACCGCTACACCGCCTTCACGAGGAGCAGGAAAAGGAGCATCGCGCCAACGACCGCGAGAAGCACAATCCCGACGCCAATGCCGATCGCCTTCCCCGCGAACCGCCGGAGTTCTTGGGCGTCTTGGTCTCCGCCTCGTTCGACCCACTCGGCGAGCACGCGCTCTTCGAGCTGCGCTGCGAGCTTCTCCGCTTCTGATACCGGGAGGGAGAGATCGGCCAGGCATGAAGCCAAGCTTGGGCCATCGGGCTGATCGTCTCGCTTGTGCCAATCGACAGACCGAGACTCCCACCCATCGGCGTCGTAGGAATAAAGCGTGAGCGTCGGGTATCCGAAGATGCCTTCGACCGCGACGATGATCGGCCCGACCGACGTCTGAGCGAGATACCTCACCTTCCGCCGACCCTACCGGGGAAGCGGGACGTACGCGGCCTGCGCGAGTGTTCACGAATGACGCCTGACCCGTGCGACCGCCGCTGGTTTGCCGACCTTCTGTCAGTCTCTACCGCGACCGGTCCGACGAGCGACAGAGGACGGAGTGCCCCCATGGAGGATGGGACGATCGAGCACGTGTTGCAGCGGTACGCAGCCGCGGTGCAGGCGAAGGACGTTGATAGCTTCGTCGCGCTCTACGCGAACGACGTGTGCGTCTTCGACATGTGGGGGCGCTGGTCGTACGACGGCGCAGAAGCCTGGCGCGGCATGGCTTCCGAATGGTTCGGTTCGCTGGGGACCGAGCAGGTGGCGGTCGAGTTCGAGGACGTCAACACGGTCGTGAGCGACGACGTCGCAGTCGCTCACGCGTTCGTCACCTTCAAGGGATTGGCGGCCGACGGGACGGAGTTGCGGGCGATGAGCAACCGGCTGACCTGGGCGCTGATCAAGGCGCCTGACGGCGGCTGGAAGATCATCCACGAACACAGCTCGGCACCAGCCGACTTCGAGTCAGGAAAGGTTCAGCTCCAGAGACAGGGGTCGGGGTAGACGCGCACCCCCTGCGCCAGTGTGCGGCGATGACGCCTGAGGGCGCCAGGTTGGCTGGGAGGCGCGTTAGCGGTGCTGGACCCAGAGGTTCTCCTCACGGTAGGTTGCCCGGTCAGCCTCGCGGTCCACGTGCAGGACGTTGAGGGCGTCTGGTACGACGTAGTCGCCCGTGACCGGGAACACCAGGTCTGTCCACTCTTCCCACTCGGCCACCGTGCCCTCGACGAGCATCGACTCAGGCGCTGGGGCGAGGATGGTTGCGCCCATGCGCTGATGGGTGCGAATCCACGGGTCGACCGACATCCCATCCTTGCGCACCCACGTGGCGTACTCGATCATCGGCACGTGGGGATGGCGATGCTTCCAGGTAGGACGGACCGGCGCGATCACCTGCTCTATGCCGTCGGCCCGCGCTCGTGCGATCAACTCGGTAAGGACAGCGACCGCCAGCCCCTGCTTTTCGTGCAGCTTCGCCACCGCTGCCGCCATGAAGCTGAACGCATTGGCGCGTTGGTCATTCTCGTGCCCTTCGACGGCACGGACCAGCGCGTGGTCGTACCCACCCGGTAGGTCACTGACCGTGCCATCCCAGTGAAGTGGCACGCCCCATCCGCCCGCTACAACATTTCCGCCGTCGAGCAGGAGGATGTCGTAGCTTCGGAAGTACTCCTGCACCCGCGGCATGTACCGTCTCGATAGGTCGTCGTGGAAGATGAATTCCGGCCAGAGTTGGCGAAATGCGTCAGCAGCTTTCTGCTCGAGATCGGGGCGGTCTTGGGCAACAACGACGTCCATCACGGGAGCCGTTCTAGCAGATACTCGCTTCGCCGACCCAGCGAGGGCACAGACGACACGCGCGTCGCATGCGCCAGCGTTCTGACGCCCGAAGGACTTCGACGGGCCGCTTCGCTACCGGGTCGCTGAGCGAACCATGCCGGCGGCGACGGTGTCGTTCGTCGCCTCGTCAACGAGGATGAACGCGCCCGTGGCACGGTTTTCCTCGTAGGCGTCGACCATCAGCGGGCCAGAGAGGCGCAGGCGGACGGTGCCGATGTCGTTCAACGTCATCTCGGTCGCGTCGCGGTTATCGAGCGTCTCCATGTCGACGACGCCGTCGATGCCCTCGACGACGGCTCGCACGACGCGTGTCGTGTGCTTGACGCCGAAGCGCGCCCCGGGAGTCAGCGGCCGCTCGCTCATCCAGCAGATCGTCGCCTCGATCGAGCGGGCCGTGATCGGCTGGTCGTCCGGGTCGACGAGCATGTCGCCGCGTGGCACGTCGATCTCGTTCTCGAGGCGGATCGTCACGGACATTCCCGGCGTCGCCTCGTCGATCGGCCCGTCGGAGGTCTCGACGGACGCAACGCGCGTCGTCAGGCCCGAGGGCAGCACGAGCACGTCGTCACCCGCGCGCCAGACGCCACCGGCAACCTGCCCCGCGTAGCCGCGATAGTCGTGGTGCTCCTCGGCCATCGGGCGGATCACCCACTGCACGGGGAAGCGCCGGCTGATGAGGTTGCGATCACCGGCGAGCTCGATCTCCTCCAGGTGATGAAGGAGCGTGCCTCCCTGCCACCAGGGCATCCGCTCGGATGCCTCGACGACGTTGTCGCCATGGAGCGCTGCGATCGGGATTGCCGCCTCGTCCTTTACGCCGAGCATGCCGGTGAGCTCGTCGAGCTCGAGCGCGATCTCGTTGAAGCGCTCCTCGTCGTAGTCGACGAGATCCATCTTGTTGACCGCGAAGACGAGGTGGGGGACAGCGAGCAGCGAGGCGATCAGCGTGTGGCGTCGAGTCTGCTCGATCACACCTTTCCGCGCGTCAACGAGCACCACGGCGACATCGGCCGTCGAGGCACCCGTGACCATGTTGCGCGTGTACTGCACGTGACCCGGCGCGTCGGCGAGCTGGAAGCGGCGTCGCGGAGTCACGAACCCGCGGTAGGCGACGTCGATCGTGATGCCCTGCTCGCGCTCGGCACGCAGGCCGTCCGTGAGGAGTGCAAGGTTGACGTAGCCGTCGCCGCGGCGCTCGCTCGTCTCCTCGACGGCCTCCATCTGGTCGACGAAGACCTGCTTCGTGTCGTAGAGCAGCCGCCCGATCAGCGTCGACTTGCCATCATCCACCGAGCCGCAGGTGACAAGGCGCAGCAGGTCGCCCGTCGCGGCGGTGCGGAGCGGACTAGAAGTATCCGACACGTTTCCGATCCTCCATCGCAGCCTCGGAGGCGCGATCGTCGGCGCGGGTCTCTCCACGCTCGGTGACGCGGGTTGCGGCGATCTCTGCGACGACATCGTCGAACGACGTCGCGTGCGAGCGAACTGCACCCGTGCAGCTCATGTCGCCGACGGTACGGAACCGGACCCATTCCTGGAACGGGATCTCGCCGTCGGCGCGTTCGATCACGTCGGAGGTGGCGTACAGCATTCCGTCACGCTCGAACACCTCGCGCTCGTGCGCGTAGTAGATCGACGGCAGCTCGAGGCTCTCGCGGGCGACGTACTGCCACACATCCAGCTCGGTCCAGTTCGAGATCGGGAAGACGCGTACCTGCTCGCCCTTGCGGATCTTGCCGTTGTAGAGGCGCCACAGCTCGGGCCTCTGCGCACGAGGATCCCACTGGCCGAAGTCGTCGCGGAACGAGAAGATGCGCTCCTTCGCCCTCGAGCGCTCCTCGTCTCGCCGGGCGCCTCCGATCGCGGCATCGAACTGGTTCTCCTCCATCGCGTCGAGGAGTGTCGTCGTCTGCAGCTGGTTGCGCGAGGCGCGCGGCCCCGTCTGTTCGACGACGCGGCCCTTGTCGATCGAATCCTGCACGGAGGCGACGACGAGGCGCTCGCCGAGCTCGGCGACGCGACGGTCGCGGTACTCGATCACCTCGGGGAAATTGTGGCCCGTGTCGACGTGCATCAGCGGGAACGGGAACCGGCCGGGGCGGAACGCCTTCTCGGCGAGACGCAGAAGGACGATCGAGTCCTTGCCGCCAGAGAAGAGCAGAACCGGTCGTTCGAGCTCGGCTGCGACCTCGCGCATGATGTGGACTGCTTCGGCCTCGAGCTCGTCGAGGTGGGAACGGTGGCGACTCGTGCTCATGCGTCGGCGTGCAGCCCGCACTCGGTCTTGTCGCTCCCGGTCCAGCGTCCCTCGCGGCCCGCGCCGGGCGTGGTGCAGTGGGTGCAGCCGATCGACGAGTAGCCGCGGGAATGGAGGACGTTCACAGGCAGCTCGCGCTCTGCGATGTACGCGTCGACTGCTGCCTCGGTCCAGTCGGCGAGCGGGTTCGCCTGCCAGAGCTCGTGGCGCTCGTCCCAGCCGAGCTTCTTCGCGTTCGCGCGCGTCGGTGACTGCTCGCGACGCATGCCTGTGATCCAGCCCGCGAGACCGCCGAGCGCGTGGCCGAGCGGGCCGACCTTGCGGATCGAGCAGCAGAGAGTGGGGTTCGACGCCCACAGTGCGTCGCCGTGGATTGCCGCCTGGCGGCCGAGCGAGGGTCCCTCGTAGACCTCGACCTTGATCCCATAGCGCTGCTCCACTTGCCGCCAGACCTCGTAGGTCTCGGGAAAGAGGACGTGCGTGTCGAGGGCGAACACGCGGGCATCCGGCTCGATGTCGAGGAGCATGTCGAGCAACACCGACTCCTCCTTCTGGAACGAGCAGGCGAGCGAGAGGTTCGGGTGGAAGTGCTCGACCATGATCCCGAGGATCTCGGGTGCGGCCAGCGTCTCGGGATCGGCCGTGCCGACGAGGGCGGAAAGGTCGGTTTCCATCGCCCAGACAGTATCAGTTGATGAGGACTCTTTATTCGTTGCATAAGTTGTACCGCCATGAGCAGGGCGCCGGTAGAGTCGTCGCGTGGACGAGCTTCCGGGAGGTCTCCTGCGGGTGACGATGCCGCTGCCGATGAGGCCCGATCATGTCCACTGCTACCTCGTGCCGGTCGAGAACGGCTATCTGCTCGTCGACACGGGCCTCGGGCTGCCGGATGCGAAGGAGGTCTGGGCTGCGGTTCTCGCGCGACTCGATGCGCCGGTCGTGACGACATTTCTGACACACTTCCACCCAGATCACCTCGGCGCGGCAGCCGATGTCCGCGATCTGACGAGTGCGCGCACCGTTCAGGGGCGGCTCGACGCGGAGCAGACGCGGATTGTCTGGGAGAATGACGCGTGGTCTGACCGCTTGGCCGACTGGTTCCATCGCAACGGCGTCCCGGAGGGCGTCACCGAGGAGCTGATCGGTCAGGGAGCCCGCTACCGGCCGTTCATCAGAACCGTGCTGGACCCGGAGCTCGTCGCTGACGGAGAGCTGCTGCACGGGTGGGAGATCGTTGCGGCACCCGGTCATGCTGACGGCCAGCTGACGCTGCTCAAGGAGGGCGTCCTCATCGCCGCGGATCACCTTCTCGCGCGAATCACTCCGACCGTAGGGCTCTGGCCCGCGAGTCGACTCGATCCGCTCGGCGACTACATCCAGGCGCTCGAACGCACGATCGAGCTCGCGCCCGAGATCGCCTACGGTGGCCACGGCGATGCCGTCACGAACCCGGTGGGCCGCGCGCGCGAGCTGATCGCGCATCACGAAGAGCGGTTGCGCCTCGCAGCCTCCGCCCTCGGGCGCGAGCCTCGCACGGGGTACGAGGTGTCGTATCCACTCTTCGGCGACGACCTCGGGCCAGGCGCCCGGCGGTTCGCGGTCGCCGAGACGCTGTCCCACCTCGAGCGGCTCGTCTGCGACGGGAGAGCCGAGCGTCACGACGCGGTCGACGGCGGAGACATCGGCGTCGTCTCCTATACTGCCGCGCAGTAGTGCGCGACCTTCCTTCCAGTACCGAGGCTCCGGAGACCGGGGCATGACGGTTTCACTTGAGCTGCTCGGCGTTGCCCTGCTCATCCTTCTCAACGGTTTTTTCGTCGCCGCCGAGTACTCGCTCGTCACTGTACGGCGAACACGGCTGAAGGAGCTCGCTGACGAAGGCAGCCGTCCGGCGCGCGCCGTGATGAAGATCACGAGTGACCCGCCGCATTTCATCGCGGCGATGCAGCTTGGCGTCACGCTCACATCACTTGCAATCGGCGCTATCGGCGAAGCGGTGCTCTCCGAGCTGTTCGGGGTCTACCTCGGTACGTTCGCCGCCGTCCTGCTCGCCTTCCTGATCATTACGTTCATGCACGTGGTCATCGGTGAGCTCGTCCCTAAGGGACTTGCCCTGAGCTACTCGGAGCGAATCGCACTTGGCGTTTCGGTGCCCGTGCGCTCGTTCTTCTTCGTCTTCAAGCCGGTCATCTGGTTCCTCCAGCGCTCGAGCGAAGGTGCGCAGCGCGCGATCGGCATCGATCCCGAGAAGACCGAGGGCGCCGCCCACTCCGAGGCCGAGCTGCGCATGCTGCTCGAGATGTCCACCGAGCACGGCGAGATCGAGCAGAACGAGCGCGAGATGCTGTACAAGGTCTTCGATTTCGCCGACAAGGAGGCCTCGGATGTGATGGTGCCTCGGCCGGATGTCGTTGGAATCTCGATCGAGATGGCACCCGAGGAGGCACTGCGCGCCGTGCTCGAGTCGCCGTATACCCGCTACCCGGTTTTCCGGGAGTCGCTGGACGAGATCGTCGGGATCCTCCACGTCCGTGACCTCGTCTCTGCTCTTCACGACAGCGCGATCGCAGAGGTCGAGCTTGCCGCGTTGTTGCGACCGGCCTACGTCGTTCCGGAGACGAAGGATCTCGCCGCGCTTCTGGCGGAGTTCCGGCGCACGAACCAGCACATGTCGGTCGTCGTCGACGAATACGGATCGACCGTCGGCGTCGTCACGCTCGAGGATCTGCTGGAGGAGATCGTCGGAGAGATCGAGGACGAGTTCGACCTTCCGGACGAGTCCGTCGAGCGCGTCGATGAGACGACGATCCGGATCGACGGCACATTCCCGATCGACGACTTCAACGAGGAGTTCGGAACGGCGCTCGAGCATGAGGACTACCACACCGTTGCTGGGTACGTCTTCGACCTGATCGGGCGTGCTGCTGCGCCGGGTGACGAGGTGCTGACCGACGGACTGCGGATCGCGGTGCTCGAGGTCGAGGGATCGCGGATCCAGCGCCTCGAGGTCGAGTTCCTCCCAACGCCTGAGTCGGACGACGAGGAAGGCGAGGCGGCGTAGACCGCACCCGCTCGTCTGCTCGGCCCGGCGATTCACCCCTCCGGCACCGCGACTTCGTTCTCTTCCTCGGCGTGCTGATCGCGTCGGGATTCGCGATCGAGATGTCATTCGTCGCGATCGGCTGGCAGGTGTACGCCGTCCGGAGCAACCCGCTCGACCTCGGCCTCGTTGGGCTCGCGATGTTCATTCCGCTGCCGCTGCTCGCGCTCCCGGCGGGTCACCTCGCCGACCGCTTTCCCCGTCGTACGTTGCTCGCGATCGCGATCGCGCTCGAGACCGCGATCATGCTCGGGCTGCTCGCCGTCACTCGCGGTGGTGCCAACGAGACGTGGCCGTTCTTCCTACTCGCGTTCGCGACCGGCGTCGCGGCGGCGCTCGGAGCGCCGGCATCCCGCGCACTCACGCCATCGCTCGTGCCCCGCGAGATCCTCGTTCGCGCGCTCGCACTCCGCTCGGTCGTCTTCCAGGCCTCGGTGATCGTCGGACCGGCGATCGGCGGTCTCCTCTTCGCCTTGCACTCCGAGTTGGTGTACGGGATCGCGGCTGGGCTCTCCGTGATCGGGCTGCTCCTGACGCTTCTCCTGCAGGCCGGTCGGGATCCGGTCGGCGGCTCGTCACCCGATCTCGCGAGCGTGCTAGCTGGTGTCTCGCTCGTTCGGCGCACGCCGGTTCTGTTCGGAGCGATCTCGCTCGACCTCTTCGCCGTCCTCTTCGGCGGGGCGGTTGCGCTACTGCCCGTGTTCGCCAAGGACATCCTTGAAGTCGGGCCGGCGGGGCTCGGGGTGCTCCGCGCGGCGCCCGCGGTGGGCGCACTCGTAGCCGCCGTCGTGATGACCCGGTGGCCGGTACGACGACGGGCGGGGAACACCCTCCTGCTCGTCGTCGGGCTCTACGGCATCACGATCGTCGTCTTCGGTCTGTCACAGACGATGTGGCTGTCGCTGCTCGCCCTCGTCGCCGGCGGTGCCGTCGACATGGTCAGCGTGGTTCTGCGCCAGACGATCCTCCCGCTCGTCACGCCCGACGAACTCCTCGGGCGTGTGAACGCGGTCGAGATGGTCTTCATCAGCGCCTCGAACGAGCTCGGCGCGTTCGAGTCGGGCGTCGCCGCGGCGCTCGTCGGCGCTGTGCCGGCGGTCGTGATTGGGGGAGTCGTGACGATCGCGATCGCCGTCTCGTGGACGCGGTTCTTCCCTGCCCTTGCCCGGGTCGACCGGCTGGACGACCTCGGGCCAGCTGTCTCGGACACGGCCTGAAGAGCGACTTGCGATGTTTCGTCAAGGCGGGCACCATGGGAGTTGTGCCCGAGGATGTCGAAGCAACGCAGATCATTCTGAGCACGTTGTTCGACATCCGTGCGAAGGTGACCGAGATTCACGAGGAGTTGATCGGAGACGATGAGGAAGAAGAGGAAGAGGACGCCTGAGGAGCGTGCCGCCGAGCGCGCGTATCAGGACGATCTGACCCGCCGGCTGCAGGACATGATCGCCCGGTACACGCGGCTGGTCGAGGAACGACGGAGGGTGCACGGCGCCGACCTCTAGGCCCGGGCGTCACGAGCCCCGACTCGTAGGCGACAGCGCCCGCCCGCCTGCGTGTGGTCGCGCGGAATGAGGCTGCTCAGCGACGAGCGCTGCGCAGCAGGCCCGCCGCGCCGACGTTCCGGATCGAGGCGTCGACGAGCTCGATCGGATGCACGGCCGGCATCGGGCTCCCTGCCCTGCGCAACGCTGTAGCCACCTGCACGAGGCAGCCCGGATTCGCGCTCGCGTACACCTGCGCGCCCGTTGCGAGAACGTGGGCGGCCTTTCGATCGCCGAGCTGCCGGGCGGCATCCGCCTGCGTGATGTTGTAGATCCCGGCGCTGCCGCAGCAGATGTCCTGCTCGGCCGGCTCGATCACCTTCAGCTCAGGGATCCGCTTCAGAGAGGTCGCGGAAGACAACGGCAACCGTTGGGCGTGGCGGAGGTGGCAGGAATCCTGCATCGCCACGGTCAGGTTCAGCGGATGCCGGGGCGCACGCGGCTCGACACCAGCGAGGAATTCGCCGAGATCGCTGACGCGTGACGAGAACTCGGCCGCTCGCCCGGCCCACGCTGGGTCGTCACCGAGCACGTGGCCGAGCTCCTTCAGGTGCGAGCCGCAGCCCGACGTGTTGACTATTACGGTCTCGACGCCGTCGAACGACTCAATGATCCGGCGAGCGAACGCTCGACCCTCCTCGCCTCTGCCTGCGTGCATCGAGAGGGCACCGCAGCAGCCCTGCGGCGGTGCGACGACCTCGTAGCCGTCGGCGGCGAGCACCCGCGCGGTCGCCGCGTTGACGGTTCCGAACACCACCGACTGCACGCAACCTGTGAGAATGCCTACGCGCCCGCGGGTCTCGCCACTCGCGGGCGTAACTTCTTTTGGCTTCTCGGTCGAGCGCCACGGCGGCGCAATCTCCGTCATCACTCCGAGCCGACCGGGCAGCGGCAGCTTGCGGCCGAGCGGGGCGAGGCGTAGAGCCGGCCCCATCCGGCTCGGATAGGGGAGGAGCTTGAACAGCGCGCCGCGCACGAGACGGTCGCCGAACGAGCGCCTGGTTGTCGTCTCGATCGTCTCGCGCGTTGCCTCGATCAGCTTCTCGTACTGCACGCCCGACGGGCACGCGGTGACGCACGCCATGCAGCCGAGGCAGAGATCGAAGTGCTCGATCACGGTCGGGTTGAGCGAGATCGTGCCGTCGAGGTGTGACTCCATCAGCTGGATCCGACCGCGGGGCGAGTCCATCTCCTCGCTCCAGAGGAGGTACGTGGGACACGTCGGCAGGCAGAAGCCGCAGTGGACGCAATCGCTCGTCAGGGAGCGGAGCACGTCGGGCGCGGCGCTCACGCGAGCACGCCCTTCGGGTCGAAGCGCTCGCGCACGCGCTCCTGCAGGAGCAGCACCGCCTCGGCGGTCTCGACCTCGGTCGAGGTCGGGAGGTACGCGATTCCGACCGAGGGCCGAATGAGGGCGGCGGGATGCTGCGCGAGGAATGAAGCCAGCTCTCCCGGCACGAACTTCGACCGCCCGGGGGATGCCGCCTGGCGTTCGCGCGACTCCTGCCAGACCGAGGCATCGAGCTCGGCGCCGCCGACGAGCGCCTTCGTCGACTCGACCTGCGCTGCAACCGCGGCTGCGCCGCCCTCGTACAGCACGGCGACACGACCCGGGTGGAGCACGTCGAGAGCACTTGGAACGAGTTGCGATCCGAGGAGCGCGGCCACAACCGACGCGGCGTCCGTCGTCTCGACGACCAACGTTGCGGCTGCGACGGGAGCGGGGTGGAGGCGGAGACTGACCCGGCCGATGAACGCCAGCCGTCCGCGCGAGCCGCAGACGAGCTTGCCGAGGTCGTAGCCGGCAACGTTCTTCACGACCTTGCCGCCGGCATTCACGATCGTGCCGTCGGCGAGGACGAGCGTGACGCCGAGGACGAGGTCGCGCGGCGCGCCGAACCGATGGCGCAGCGGGCCGGAGAGGTTTCCGGCGAGGCATGCTCCGATCGTCGGATCGCCCGGCGGGTCGAGCGAGAGGCGCTGACCCGAAGGAGCGAGGGCAGCCGCTAGAGCCGAGAGTCGGATCCCGGCCTCGACCGTGCATGTGAGATCGCCGGCCTCGTGCTCGAGGACAGCGCTCATCCCGCCGGCGTCGAGATCGCTGCCGATTCGTACCTTGCGGCCGGCCGCCGAGGCGGCACGCAACACGTCTGCTGCCTCGTCGAGGCTAGAAACGCTCGGCAAGGCCGATCAGCTCCAGCGGGTGTTGACGGTACGGTCCGGGCACCTCGCCGCAGAGGCGCGGCGTCGGGATCACCTTGCCGGGGTTCGCGATCCCGTCCGGGTCGAACGCACGGCGCAGCCGCTCGAAGGCTTCGAGATCGCGCTCGGAGAACATCTTCGGCATCGAGCATGCCTTGTCGACGCCGACACCGTGTTCGCCCGTGAGCGAGCCGCCTGCGTCGAGACACGCGCCGAGAATCGCCTCGGCGAGGATCTTCGCGGCCTCCGTCTCGCCCTTCGCGGCGTCGTAGAGCACGAGTGGGTGAAGGTTGCCGTCACCTGCGTGGAAGACGTTCCCGACCTGGAGGCCGTGCTCGCGCGAGAGCTCGCCGATGCGCCGCAGTACCTCCGGCAGCTTCGTGCGTGGAACAACGCCGTCCTGCACGTAGTAGTCGGGCGACATCCGACCCATCGCCGGGAACGCGCCCTTCCGGCCGAGCCAGAGCAGGGCGCGCTCGGCGTCATCACGCGCGACGCGCACCTCGAAGGCGCCACATGCGCGGCAGATCCGATCCACGGCTCCCGTGTCCTCGTCGACCTGGACAGTGATGCCGTCGAGCTCGACGAGGAGGAGCGCCTCGGCTCCTTCGGGATAGTTGGGGTGGTAGGCCTGCTCTGCCGCCACGATCGTCAGCCGGTCCATCATCTCGATCGCGGCCGGGAGGATTCCCGCCGCGATGATCGCGGAGACCGCCTCGCCGGCCTCGTCGATCGAGGGGAAGGCGGCAAGCTGCGTCGTCACCGCCTCCGGCTTCCGCAGGACGCGGAGCGTGATCTCGGTTGCGATCCCGAGCGTTCCCTCGGAGCCGATGAACGCGCCCATCAGGTCGGGGCCGTCGGGATCGAGCGCCTTGCCGCCGAGCTCGACGATCTCCCCGTCGGGGAGCACGACCGTCAGGCCCGTGACGTGGTTCACCGTGAAGCCGTTCTTGAGGCAGTGCGCGCCGCCCGAGTTCTCTGCCACGTTGCCACCGATCGTGCACACCTGCTGGCTCGACGGGTCGGGCGCGTAGAAGAACCCGTCGGCCGCAACGGCCTTGCTCACATCGAGATTCGTCACGCCGGGCTCGACGACGATCCGCTGTGACGCAAGATCGATCTCGAGAATCCGTTTCATCCGGGCGAGCGAGATGACGATCCCGTCGGCAACGGGAAGTGCGCCGCCCGAGAGGCCGGTGCCGGCGCCGCGAGCGACGAACGGGACGCGCTCGCGGGCACAGATCTGCACGATTCTCTGCACCTCTGCGGTCGAGCCGGCGAGGACGACGAGCTCGGGCATCGCACGCCAGCCGGTGAGGCCGTCGCAGTCGTACGTGCGGAGCTGCTCGGGCTCACTGATCAGATGGTCGGTGCCGACAGCGGCCTCGAGGTCGGCGCGAAAGGCGGTGGAAAGCGGCATTCCCCGAGTCTACTCAGCGCCGAAAACGGCGTTGAATCAATGATCGATTATCGCGGGTTCGACCTGCGCGGCCTCAGACGGTCGCGTAGGATCATCCACATGATTCCTATCGAGCGTCCCGGCAAGATCATCTGCGTCGGTCTCAACTACAAGGACCACGCCGAGGAGCAGGGAGTCGACCTCCCCAAGGCTCCTCTCTTCTTCGCGAAGTACACGACCTCGCTCATCGGCCCCGGCGATGCGATCGTGATCCCCTCTGTCGTCGAGCAGTGCGACTACGAGGCCGAACTCGGTGTCGTGATCGGCCAGACGGTCAAGAATGTCTCGAAGGAGAACGCCTTCGAAGCCGTGCGCGGCTATCTCGTTGCGAACGACGTCTCGGCTCGCGATCTGCAGTTCGCAGACGGTCAGTGGACCCGCGGCAAGTCCCCCGACACGTTCTGCCCGGTCGGCCCGCTTGTTCCGGCCTCGGAGGTACCCGACCCGCACGCGCTGCGGATCCGCGCCATCGTCTCGGGAGAGACGCTCCAGGACTCGACCACGGCGAACCTCATCTTCGGGATCGACGAGATCATCAGCTACGCCTCGCGCACCTCGACGCTCGAGGCCGGCGACCTTATCCTCACCGGCACCCCGGCGGGCGTCGGCGTCTTCCGCGATCCGAAGCGGCTGCTGCAGCCCGGCGACACGGTCACGATTCAGATCGACGGTGTCGGTGAGATCACCAATCCGGTGATCGCCGGCTAAACGGTGGTCTGATGGCGGTCATCTCGCGCACCGTCCTCCGGGAGCAGGTCAAGGACGTCTTGTTGCAGCGGATCGCGAGCGGTGAGCTCGAGCCCGGCGAACGCCTCGTCGAGACACGGATCGCGCAGGAGCTCGGCACGAGCCAGGCGCCCGTGCGTGAGGCCCTCCGTGATCTCGAGCTGCTTCGACTCGTCGAGTCGGAGCCGTTCCGAGGCTCGCGCGTCCGCAAGTTCGGCGAGGAAGAGATGACCGAGGTCTATCCGGTGCGCGCTTCGCTCGAGGAGCTCGCGGCGCGTCTCGCAACCGCCAACCTCGACGGCGACGTCAAGGCCCTCGAGGTCGAGCTCGAGGCGATGAAGAAGGCGGTCAAGCGGGACGACACGAAGTCGCTCGTGGAGCACGACGTCGCCTTCCATCGGCTGATCGTCGAGGCGGCAGGGAACTCGGTGCTGCAGCAGTGCTGGGAGTCGCTCGGGGTCGAGAGTCGGATCACGATCTCGCTCTACGGCACCTACATGGATCCGACGTTGGCCGCCGGTCGCCACGTCAAGCTGATCGACGCCATCCGCTCGGGGAACGCTGCTGCTGCCGGGCGCGAGGGGCGCAAGCATGTCGAGGTTTCCGCTCGGCTGATGCGCAGTCATTTCGACGCTGCCAGGCAATGACCGTCGTTCTCGCAGTGACGTGGGTGGCGAAGGACGGTGAGAGCGATGCCGTGGCCGGTCTGCTGCGCGAGCTGATGCCGCTCTCGCGGGCCGAGTCGGGATGCCTGCAGTACGACGCGCATCGCGACCTCGACGACCCGAACACGTTCTTCCTGTTCGAGCGCTATGTCGACCAGGAGGCGTTCGAGGCTCACGGGGCGAGTTCCCACTTTCGCGAGCTCGTGCTCGAGCAGGCACTGCCGCTCCTCGCCTCCCGGCAGCGGCATCTGTTGACACCGCTCGTCTAGTGAGGCTTGCTGCAACGTGAGACCCGGAATGATCGTTGCAGCAAGCCCCACTGTGATGCTCGCTGGCAAGCGGCCCTTCCCGAGCCGGGGTTTTTCGGGTGCAGCGCCTCCTCACGGGCCGCGCGCATGACGAACCGTGCGACTGCGACCCTGGTCGCGCTCTTCCTTGCCGCGCTGACGTTGCGCCCGCAGATCGTGGGCGTCGGCCCGCTGATCCCGTCGATCCAGGATGCATTCGGGACGTCACATGCCGTTGTCGGCCTCCTCGGGACGATCCCGGTGCTCTGCATGGGGCTGTTCGCCCCGGTGGCCGCCTACCTCGCCGCGAAGATCGGGACGCGGCGGGCAATGACGATCGGCCTTGCCCTGATCGGGGTCTTCGGGATTCTCCGAGCGACGATGCCGTCCGCCTGGCTCGTCGTCCTGCTCACATGGCCGGTCGGAATCGGGATGGGCCTTGGGAACGCTCTGGCGCCGATCTCCGTCAAGGAGCACTTCGAGAAGCGGCCCGCCACGGGTACCGGCGTGTACACGACCGGGATCCAGATCGGCTCGACGAGTGCGGCTGCGCTCGCAGTGCCCCTGGCAGCGTGGTTCGGCGGGTGGCGTGGCGCGCTGATCGCGATCTCGTGCGTTGCGCTGCTCTCCCTCGTCGCCTGGGTCTTCCTGACGCGGGGTGAGGAGCCCCATGCCCCGCCGGCTGCGACCGTGCCCCGGCTGCCGTGGCGCAGTGGCACGGCGTGGCTCCTCGTTGCGATCTTCGCGTTGATGGGATCCGCGTACTACGGCCTCAATGCGTGGCTCCCGGATGCGTATGCCGAGCGCGGCTGGAGCGCGGGGGAGGCTGGGATCCTCCTCGCGATGATGAACCTGACGGCGATTCCCTCGTCATTTCTCATCCCCTGGTTCTCCGATCGGACGGGTCGCCGGAGCCCGTTCCTCCTCGGCCTGAGCGGATTCTTCATCACCGGCTCGGTGATTCTCGTCGCGGCTCCGGGTGCCGCGTACGTGGGCGCGCTGCTCGCCGGGATCGCCCAGGGTGGTCTCTTCGCGCTCGTGATGACGTTGCCGCTCGACTTCGAGCGAACGTCGGCGAAGGTGGGGGCCCTTGTCGCGATGATGCTCGGTCTCGGCTACACGATCGCGGCAATGTCGCCGTTCATCCTGGGAGCGATCCGCGACGTGACGGGCTCGTTCGACGCTGTGCTCTGGGTCGCTTCAGGGTTCCTGATGGCGCAGTTCTTCGCCCTTCTCGCGCTGACGCGGCGCCACCCGTCGGCTCGTCCTGCCTGAGGCGATCCGAAGGACATTCCGCTGCCTGGCTGAAGCCAGGCAGCAGGCGATACGCGGCGCATCGTGGGGTGGCGCCTGGCTTCAGCCAGGCGCCGGAAGTCGTGCGGTCACGCTCTACCGCGTGCGACGGAAGTGCGCCACCGTCGCGGCGACACCCTCGGCGAGCAACGTGCGCGGGAACGGCCCTACCTCGCGGTCGAAGCCGACGGCCTCCATGGCCGGCGGGAACGGAAGCCGGTCGCCGCTCCACGTGATCTCCGCTCCGGGAACCTCCGCCTGGATCGCGGCGACCACGTCGTCGACGTCGGCCAGCGCTCCCGGCGTGTTGTAGACCCCCGTCGTCCCGTCGGTCGAGTGCGCGGCCATGAGACACGCTCGCGCGATGTCGGGGACGAAGTCGTAGACCGCGTTGCCCGAGAAGCCGATGTGGAACGGCTCACCGCGGACAGCGGCGAGCATCGCCATCGTCGGGCCCGAGGTCATCCCCTGGTCGCGGCCGGGGCCGTAGACGACGTACGGCCGCAGTCCGATCGACGGGACGGAAGACTCAGCGCGGTAGACCCGGGCAACGCCCTCGTCGGCCAGCTTCGAGACGCCGTACAACGTCGCAGGCCGGGTGCCGCCCGACTCGGGCGCCGGGGAGGGGTCCGATGGGTTGTAGACGGCGGCGGAACTCGCGTACGCCACCGTGGGAATCCGGTCGAGTCGGCGCGAGACGGCGTCGAAGACGTTGACGGTGCCGGCGACGTTGACGTGCATCCCGAGTGGGGGGTTGGCGCGGACGAACGGCACCTGGAGCGCAGCGAGGTGGACAACCCTGGTGATCTCGTGCTCATCGAGCGCCCGCTCGACAGCGGCGAGATCCGTGATGTCCCCCTTCACGAGTGCGACGGACGACTCCTCGTCGCCGAGCACGAGCTCGAGTCGCGCGCGGTTCTCGCCCAGATCGAAACCGACCACCTCGTCACCGTCATCGAGGATGCAGCGGGCGACCCAGGCGCCGAGGCAGCCGAGGGCGCCGGTGACGAGAACCCGCTCAGCCAAGGGGAGCGTCCTGGTAGACGGTGACCGTCTCCGTGTAGAACTCCATCGCGGCCCGGCCCTGCTCGTGCGGGCCGAAGGAGGAGTTCTTTAGCCCGCCAAAGGGGACGTGGACGTCGGCGCCCGCGGTCTGCGAGTTGATGTGGAGGATGCCGGCCTGGAGCTCGTTCGCGAAGCGCTGGGTCGCGTGCAGGTCGCGCGTGAAGATCGCGGCGGAGAGGCCGAACTCGACTGCGTTCGCCCGGGTGAGGGCTTCGTCGAGGGTGGAGAAGCGGTACAGCGAGGTGACCGGACCGAAGACCTCCTCGCAGGAGAGGAAGGCGTCGTCGGCGACGTTCTCGAAGACAGTAGGTGCGATCAGGTAGCCCCTGTCGTCCGCGCGGATCCCTCCGGTCGCCACGGTGCCGCCTTCCGACTTGCCGCGCTCGATGGCAGCCATGATCTCCTCGAACGGACCGGCCGCGACCACCGGCCCGACCTCGGTCGCCGGATCGGCCGGGTCGCCGATCTTCGCCGCGGCGATGCGGGCGAGAAGCTTCTCCCGGAAGGAGGCGTAGACCGCGTCCTGCACGAGGATCCGTCGTGTGGCAGTGCACTTCTGGCCCGCCGACCAGAAAGCTCCCGCGAAGGCCGCCTCGGCTGCACGGTCGAGCTCTGCGTCCGCCATCACGATGAACGGGTTGTGGCCGCCGAGCTCGAGCTGGACGCGGCAGTTGCGTGCCGTTGCCTCGTTCCGCACCGCGTGCCCGACGGCGACCGAGCCGGTGAAGGAGAGCGCGCGTACGTGGCGGTTCGAGACGAGTTCCGCTCCCACCTTCGACCCTGCACCCGTCACGACGTTGAGCACGCCGGCCGGAAGCCCGGCCTCGGCGAAGCACTCCGCGATGTGGAGGCCTGTCCGCGGCGCCTCGTAGCCGAGCTTGAGGACGACCGTGTTCCCGTAGATGAGCGCCGGTGCGAGCTTCCACACGGGAATTGCGACCGGGAAGTTCCACGGCGTGATCAAGCCGACAACGCTTAGCGGGCGCCGGCGCGTGTAGAGCGTCTGGTTCCCGACCGTCGGCTCGTACACCTCGCCCGCCGGTCGATACGCCTCGCCGGCCGAATAGCGGAGGATCGCTGCCGCGCGCGCCGACTCCATCCGCGCCTCCCGCAGCGGCTTCCCCATCTCGGCGGTCATGTCCTGCGCGATCTGTTCCACCCGCGCCTCGATCGCGTCGGCGGCCTTGAAGAAGAACGCGGCCCGCGCAGGGGCGGGAAGACCCGACCAAGAGGGGAAGGCTTCGACCGCTGCCTCGACGGCGGCGATCGCATCGTCTGCGGTCGACGCTGCGTAGACACCGGTGACCTCATCGGGCCGCCACGGGTTGCGCTTCTCGTAGGTCTCGCCGGATTCGCTCTTGCTCCACGCTCCCCCGATGAAGTTGCGGGCTGTCGTGGCGGACACCGTTTCGGTCATGACTGGTTCGTCCTTTCGAGTACGTCAGCAGCGCGCACGACGGGGTTCGTCAGCGTGCCGATCTCGGGTACGTGGATCTCGACGACGTGTCCCGGGAGAAGGGTGAAGTCGTCGGGCGGCACGAGGCCCGTGCCGGTCAGCAGCACGCTTCCCGGTGGCACCGGGTTGTCACGCACGAGCCAGCTCACGAGGTCGGGGAAATTCCGCTTCATCTTCGCCGTTGACGTCGAGCCTTCGAACAGCACCGTGCCGTCCGCGTCGCGGATCGTCAGCTCGATCGCGAGCGGCGCGTCCCAGTCCTCCGGGACGTAGACGGCCGGGCCAAGGGCGCACGCGGCGGCGAACACCTTGGCCTGGGGAAGGTAGAGCGGGTTGGCTCCCTCGATGTCGCGGGAGGAGACGTCGTTTCCGATCGTGTAGCCGACGATCGATAGGTCGTCACCGAGGACGACGCCGATCTCGGGCTCGGGCACGTTCCACGTCGCGTCCGAGCGGATCGCGATCGGCTCGTTCGGGCCGACGGTGCGGCGACACTGTGCGTCCTTGAGGAAGAGCTCCGGCCGGTCGGCGTCGTAGACCAGGGCATAGACGTCGCTGCCGGACTCCTCGATCCGCGCGTCGCGGCTGCGCTCGTAGGTGACACCGGAGCACCACACCTCGGGCGGGTCGACGGGGCGGAGGAGCGTCGCAGGTGCTTCGAGCGTGAGGGCTCGCTCGTCGGCGACGAAGGCGCGCGATCCTTGTGGCGAGACAACGCAGAGCCGCCCGCCCTCCTGCGTCACCTCGCCATCGTGGCTGACGCCGTCGCTGCTTCGGAAACGGACAGTCCGCATCAGTAGACCGCGCGTCCGCCGGAGATGTCGTACGTCGCTCCCGTGGAGAACGAGCACTCCTCGCTTGCGAGCCAGCAGATCAGCGCGGCGACCTCCTCGGCCTTGCCCATCCTGCCCATCGGAATCTTCTCGACCATGTAGTCGACGTGCTCCTGTGACATGTCCCCGAGCATGGCGGTCTCGATCACGGCAGGTGCGATGCAGTTGACGGAGACGCCCGTTCGGGCGAGATCCTTACCGACCGCCTTCGTGAGGGCGATCACCGCGGCCTTCGATGCGGAGTACGCGGCGGCCATCGGGTTGCCTTCCTTGCCGGCGATCGAGGCGACGTTGACGATCCGGCCGTAACCGCGCTCGACCATGCCGGCCGTGACGGCCCGGTTGCACCAGAAGACGCCGTCGGTGTTGATCGCCATCACGCGCCTCCATTCCTCGTCACTCACGTCCTTCGTGCGGAGCGAGTTGCCGGAGACGCCGGCAGAGCAGACGAGGATGTCGATGGGACCGAGCTCGGCGGTTGCTCGTGCAACTGCTGCCTCGACGTCAGCGGAGGCAGAAACGTCCCCAGAGAGGGCGAGCACACCCTCGGTGGTCGGGGCGTGGAGATCGAAGGCGGCCACCTTTGCGCCCTCGGCGTGGAGGCGGCTGACGGTCGCAGCTCCGATGCCGCTCGCGGCGCCGGTGACGAACGCGACGCGGCCAAAGAATCGATGATCGTTTGTCATGGGCCTCAGCCTATAAAGTTTCGGGAGATGAGTTTCGACCCAACCGTCGACTACCCGCTCGGCTCCAGGCGACCCGACCTCGTCGAGACGCCGTCCGGACTCGCGCTCGACGACGTCACGCTCGAGGCCGCGCGTGCTGGAACCCTCGTCGCCTCCGACGTCCGGGCGACACATGCGACGCTGCGACGGCAGGCGGAGGTGGCCCGGGCGACGGGGCGGATGCAGCTGGCCGACAACCTCGACCGCGCAGCGGAACTCGCGCGCGTCCCGGATGAGGAACTGTTGGAGATCTACACGGCGCTGCGGCCGGGACGGTCGACCGCAACGGAGCTCGAAGAATGGGCGCGACGGCTGGACGGTTGGGAGGCACCGCTGACGGCTGCGTTCGTCCGCGAGGCCACCGTGGCGTACGTCGAGCGGGGGCTCGTCGGTGCCTGAGGCCTCGCACCCTGGCGCGTCGGCTCGCTTCGCATCCCGTGCGGAGAAGGAGCTCCGCCGCGAGATGCTCGTGACGCCTCTTCCCGAGCTCGGACTCGTCGCCGCGAACGGCCCGAACGATCCGGAGCCCGAGCTCATTGTCGAGAACGGTGTCGTCGTGCGCATGGACGGCCGTCCTGCGGCCGAGTTCGACGTCATCGATCGCTTCCTCGTGGCGCACGGACTCGATCTCGACGTGGCCGTCGAGGCGATGGCCCTCTCCGATCTCGACGTCGCACGCAAGCTCGTCGACGTCGACGTCCCGCGCGCCGAGATCGTCAGGCTTGCGCGAGGGTTGACGCCCGCCAAGCTTGCGCGTGTCGCGGGGCTCCTCGACCCGGTTGAGCTGATGTTCGCCCTCAAGAAGCTACGTGCGCGCCGGGCTCCCGCAAACCAGGCACACGTGACGAATCTGAAGGAGAGCCCTGCCCTTCTCGCAGCCGACGCTGCGGAGGCGGCGGCGCGGGGATTCGCCGAAATGGAGACCACGGTTGGGGTCGCGCGCTACGCGCCGCTCAACGCAATTTCGCTCCTCGTTGGCTCCCAGACGGGACGACCCGGCGTCATGACCCAGTGCGCGGTCGAAGAACGCCGCAACCTCGAGCTCGCCGTCAACGGTCTCGTCACCTACGCCGAGACGCTCTCGGTGTACGGCACGGAGCAGGTCTTCGTCGACGGTGACGATACGCCCTGGTCGAAGTCGTTCCTCGGAGCTGCGTACGCGTCGCGGGGAGTAAAGGTGCGCTTCACGTCCGGCACGGGGTCGGAGGCACTCATGGGGCACGCGCAGGGCATGTCGATGCTCTACCTCGAGGCGCGGTGCATCTCGGTCGTGCGCGCGGCCGGCTCGCAGGGGGTGCAGAACGGTTCGATCTCCTGCGTCGCGCTCGTGCTCTCGCTCCCGGGTGGGACGCGCGCAATCCTGGCCGAGAACGTGATCGCCGCCTGGCTGGATCTCGAGGTTGCCTCGGGCAACGATGCCATCGCATCCCATTCGGCGATCCGAAAGACGGCAAAGCTGATGGGACAGTTCCTTCCCGGCACCGACTTCGTTACCTCCGGCTACTCGGTGATGCCCCGCCACGACAACACGTTCGGCGGCGGCAACTACGACGCGGACGACCTCGACGAGTGGATGACGATCCAGCGCGACTGGCAGGTCGACGGTGGCATCGAACCGGTCGACGAGGCCGAGGTGACACGCGTGCGGGGTCGCGCGGCCCGGGCGATCCAGGCCGTGTTCGCCGAGCTCGGACTTCCAGAGGTGAGCGATGCCGAGGTGGACGCCGCCACGATTGGCTACGACGCGAGCGACATGCCGGATCGCGATCGGGCCGCGGATGTCGCTGCGGCTGACGCCGCTCTCGGTCGGAAGGTCTCGGGGCTCGATGTCGCCCTCGCGCTCGACAGGCGAGGATTCGAAGACGTGGCGCGCGCGGTGGTCGACATGCAGCGGCAGCGCGTTTCAGCCGACTACCTCCAGACGTCGGCCGTGATCGACCCGGACGGGACCGTTCGCTCAGCGGTCAACGACCCCAACGCATACACCGGCCCGGGTACGGGCTATCGGCTCGAAGGGGCCCGTTGGGAGGCCTTGCAAGCACTCCCGCACGTGGTCGACGCTGCAACACTCGGAACGGGTGCCCGCATCGTGGAGTCGATCGTCGTCGAGGGAGACGACGCGGCAGTGGGGACCGACGCGACCGAGGTCGTGATCGCCGTCGGACCCGCCTTTGCGGGAACGATCCGCGAGACGATCAACGGCCTCGATCATGGCGACGTGCTCGCGGCGATCGTCGCCGGCGTCGCCGAGGGCGGTGGAAGCCCGCGAATCGTCCGCGTGCGCCGCGTCGCAGACGTCGCGTTCATTGCGCACGATGGAGCACGGCTCTCGGGGTCGGGGATCGCGCTCGGGATCCAGTCCAAGGGAACGGCGGTGATCCATCGCGCCGACCTGCAGCCTCTCGACAACCTCGAGCTCTTCGGCATGTCGCCGCTCTACTCGCTCGAGAGCTACCGAGCGATGGGTCGGAACGCCGCCGGCTATGCGCTCGGGAACCGCGTCGGGCCTGTCCCCACCGAGCTCGACAACTTCGCCCGGGCGAAGCTGATCGTCCGGACCACGTTGCTGCATGCGCGGGAGACACGTGCAGTCGAGCGGGGTGCCGCACCCGTCGAGCTCGCCGTCACACAGCGCGCCACAGTGTTGTCCTCGCTCTGAAACCAAGCCTGTTGCGTACTCTGGTCGTCTCCCGAAGGCTGATCCGACCAACCGCGGCCGCTGCACTCGCCCTGGGAATAATCGTGGTCGAGGCCTCCGTCCGAAACGATGGGCGGATCCGCGAGCAAGTGCTCGCGCAGGTGCTCGCCTTCGCTCTGTTCCTTCCAGCAGCCTCGCTCTGTTGGCGTGGTCTCGGTGTCGGTCGGGCGGGCGTGCTCCTCGTACTCGTCCTCGGGCTCGCGATGCAGGCCGTGTCGTTCGATCCGGGGGCTCCGCCGCCTTTGACAACCGATACCTATCGCTACGCCTGGGATGCCCGCGTGCAGGCTGCCGGGATCAATCCCTATCGTCATCCACCGCTCGCCCCCGCCCTCGCCGAGCTACGCGACGATCAGATCTGGCCGGGCATCAGCAGGAAGGCGTGGGCGACGATTTATCCTCCTGGCGCCGAGGCGAGCTTTCTCGCAGCCCGCTCGCTTTTCGGGACAGGAGTGCGGGCCACTACCTGGCTCTTCCTGATCGTCGTGGCGGCTGCGATGGGGCTGCTGATCCTCACACTCGCGCGCATCAGCGTACCGCTCGAGCGCGTTGCTATTCTCGCCTGGCACCCGCTCGCAATCAGCGAGATCGCCGCGAACGGGCACTCTGATGCACTCGCCGTGCTAGCCGGGTCGGCTCTGCTCGCAGCCTGGGCGTTTGGGCTGCGCGGTTTCGCCGGTGCAGCCGTCGGCGCCGCTGCGTTGTTCAAGCTCGGCCCGATTTTGCTCCTCCCGGCTCTGGCCCGTGGTGGCGGGCGGCGGTTCGTCGCGGCAACAATGACCACTGTCGCAGTCGGCTACGCCGCCTATTCCTCGGCCGGTACAAAGGTCGTCGGCAGCCTGTTCACGTATCTCGACAAGGAAGATCTTGGATCGCTTGCGTGGTGGGCGCTCAACCCGTATCTCGGGCGGAGTGCTTCTCGGGCGGTGCTTCTCGCCGCACTGCTTGTGGTCGTAGCTGTCGTCTCGTTCCGCAAGCACGAGAAGGTCGAGGAGGTAGCCCGCTCGAGCCTGCTCGTCCTTGGGACGCTGCTCCTGACCCTGAGCCTCGTCCAGCCGTGGTACGCGCTGTGGCTGCTCCCTTTCCTCACCGTTGTCTCTGCGCCGGCGTGGTTGTGGCTCACGGGGACACTGCCACTGCTCTACCTCTTCGGGGTCGAACAGAGGCTGCCGTTGTGGGTGCGCGTCGGGATCTACGGCCCGTTTCTCGCGCTCGCGGCGTTGCGCGTTCTGCGGCGACCACCGACTGGTTCGTAGCGAGGCCAGCGGGCCGACTCACGGAGCCGACCCGCCCGACGTCGGTTAGCCGACCTTCTTCACTTGGCCGCGGATCTCGCCCGCGGGATTCTTCTTGGTGTGGACGTTGACGTAAGCCAGGCCGGCCTTCATCGCCTTAACAACGGCTTCGGAAAGCTTGGTCGTCCCTGCCTTCCCCGAGGTGCAAGGCCCACAGAGCGCGACCACTACTGCGCCTGCTTTGCCAGCCTTGCCCTTGTGGATGTGGGCTGCGACGGCCTTGCCCGTGAGGCTCTTGAAGGTCAGCTTCCACTTGGCCGAGTACGTACCGCCCTGCTCCGTCACGGTGGCACTGAACGTCCCTCCCGCGCCTGCGTTGACACCCGTCGGCCTCGGGGTTGCGGCAGCGGCTCTGAGCGTCGCCTTCCACGTTGTCGCGGAGGGCGACTCGGTGGTGCTCTCGGTCGTGCTCTCATTCGTCTCCGCGGCAGCACCACTCGACGAGCCCGACGATGCCAGGCCTGCGACGGCGAAGCCGAGTGAAAGAGCAGCTGCCACACCAAGAACAGCGAGGATCGAATTGCGCATCTGGAAGTCCTCCTAGGTCGGTTCACCCGAGTATTCCCGGGCCGGCTTACGCATTCCTTAAGCCTGGATCCAGGGTGTGCCTTGGTGGGCGATCGTCAATGGTCGCGAAGCCCTGCAGCCCGCTGCTCCGCGACGAGCGTTGCCTCGGCCTCGTCTTCCTCGCGGAACAGCACGATCAACAACCACACGATCATCGCGAAGAAGACGATTGCCTGCTCCGTGGTCATCAGGATGCCACCGAGGTTTTGATCCTGTGCCGGGCTGATCCCCCACAGGCGCACCGGCAGATCCTCGTAGTACGCATACAGCGGCGGCGCGAACGTGAGCGCGAGTCCGAGGAACGCCGAGCCGACGAAGGCTGCGAAGATGTAGGCGATCCGCCCGAGAGTGGGCACCGCGCGCGGCGCATCGCTGAGCACCGGCCACCAGAAGAGGAGGCCGATGGCGATCATGAACAGGTGCTCGACGTTGAGCAGGATCGGGTTGCGGAGCGCAGTCTCGAAGACGCCTGCGAGGTGGACGGTGTACCACCCGATGAGCCAGATTGGGAATGCGATCGTGGGTCGCGTGACGAACGCGAACGGGCGGCCGCCACGCTCCGCGATTGCCGACCGCATCCCGGGAGTGAGGCCGAGAATGAGGAGGGGTGGCGCCCAGTCCGAGATGATCACGTTCTGCAGCAGGTGGAACAGCAGCAGGTAGTGGGCCGCGATCGTCTCGAGCGGCGAGTTCAGCGCCAGGACGATGAGCACGATGCCCGCCGTGAACGCTGCGACTCGGCCACGGCCCGGTGGGTCGTGCTTCGCTGCTCGCGCGTACGCCCACGCAGCTGCAGCGCCGCCGATGATGAAGAGGGGCTCGAACGTCGGCGCCCAGGGGGAGCTCATGCGGGCTCCGGAGGGAGCGCGAGCATCTCGGCCCGCCGGCGTTGGTTCGCCCGGAGGAGCAGGACGAAGGCGAGCCCGACCGTGAGTACTTGCTCGATCATCATCACGACGCCCGAGATCTTCTGGTCGGTCAGCGGTGAGAGACCGAGCAGGCGTACGGGCTGGTCGACGTACGTCGAGAAGAGCGGCTTGTAGTCGAAGAGGATCACGTAGGCCAGCACCTGGCCCGTCCAGAAGACAAGTGCGGTGAAGCCGAGTCGCTCACCCAGCGTCAACCGCTCGTGCCTCGAGGGGTCGATGATCTGCGTCCAGATGAGGATGCCGCCGAGGATGAAGCTCAGGTGCATGAGGTCGTGCCAGAGCCAACGGTGGAGCGCTGCTTCGTAGAAGCGCGGGACGTGCCAGGCGACGAGAGCGATCACCCAAACCCCGTAGCCCACCCCCGGGCGAAGGAGGAATTGGAGCGTCCGCCGGAGCCATGCCATGCGTGCGAGCGGCACGAGGAGGTCGCGCGGGAGAAAGAAGACCGTCAGCGGGCCGCGAACGGCGACGATCGTGAGCGCGATGCCGAGGTCGGCGATGAGGACGTGCTGGAGCATGTGCACGCTCTGGAGGTAGCGCTCGCCGATCGTGTCGATCGGGGAGACGATTGCGAGCATCGTGAGGACAACTCCGGCCACGAAGAGCGGGATGCGCATCCACGGAGCGAGATCGGCGCGGCGCCGATGGAGGCGCATCCAGCCGTGGAGGAAGAACCCGATCGCGACGAGGCCGCCGCCGATCACGACCGGCTGGAACGACCAGGCCCGCCAGAGGTTCTCGGATGCGAGGAGGACGCCTGCTTCCACGCGATTCAGGCTAGCGCGTGTGTACTCAGCGGAGTGTCCCGCAACGGGCGACCCGAAATGATCGTTGCGGGACACTCCGCTCGATGCCGATTGGGGTAGCGCGGCGCCTCGCAGGAGTGCTGTTGCTGTCAAGCGTTGTGAGGCGCCACACTACGCGCTCGCGAGGATGGCGCGCGCCGCGGCCCTGCCGGAGCGGATAGCGCCCTCCATGTGCATGTGCCCGATGCCGGCAAGATCGGTGCACGCCCACTGGATCGGTCCGACGGGGCGGGTCAGATCGGGCCCGTAGCGCGACAGCCCTCCGATTCCGAACGTGGCCGCGTAGGCGCCACGCGTCCACTCCTCCTGTGACCAGTCGCGCTCGATCACCTCGGTCGCGTCGAGGGCTCGTGGCCCGAAGTAGCGGGCGAAGCCTTCCAGCACGAGCCGATGTCGCTCGGAGAGTTCGAGTCGTTCCGCTGCCTGGGCCTTCTCTCCCGCGAGGAAGGTGCACAGCACGCCCGGGCGGCCGGCGGGCGGCGTGTTGTCGTAGACCTCACGGACGAGTTGGTACGGCGCGAAGCCCTCGCCCGAGAGCCCCTCGGCACGCCAGAACGGCTCGTCGTAGACCGCGAGGATCTTGATCACGTCACCCTGGGTCAGAGCCTGATGGATCCGCATCCGCCACGCGGGCAGCGACGGCTCGAAGCGGATGAACCCGGCGACATTCGGCGGCACCGCGACGACGGCCGCCGACGCCCGTACCCTCAGTCCCCCGGCTTCGACCTCGACACCGTCCTTGCTCCAGCAAAGGGTTCGCGCGGGCGCGTCGACGACCACGCGGTCGCCGAGCCGCTCGGCGAGTCGGAGCGGGATCAGCTGCGAGCCGCCGACGATGCGGGAGTGGAGGCAGAGGTCGGGCTCGAACAGGTTCGCGACGCTTCCCG